>DASZMD010000146.1:0-8243 GCA_035551955.1 Solirubrobacteraceae bacterium
TGAGCCCGTCGGCGAGCCGTCGCGGAGCGTGACTATGCTCCCGCTCGTTACCACGAGCACAGGAGGCGTCCCGCTGTGACCGATGTTGAGGCTCACATCACCGGCACCGTCTGGAAGATCGAAGTCGAAGTCGGCGACAGCGTCCAAGAGGGCGACACCGTCGTGATCCTCGAATCGATGAAGATGGAGATGCCAGTGGAGGCCGAGGATCCGGGAGTTGTCGCCGAGATCCGCTGCGAGGAAGGGCAGTCGGTGGCCGAGGGCGACACGCTGGTCGTCCTTGAGTAGCGGGAGGCTGCTCGTCGACGAGCCCGCGCCCGGCGTGGCCCGGCTGACGATCTCCAATCCCAAGAAGCGAGGGGCCCTCGACTCGGCGATTCTCGACGCGCTCGAGTCGACGCTGCCCGAACTCGGCGCCCGCTGCGTGCTCATCACCGGCGAGGGCACTATGTTCTCCGCCGGATACGACATCGGCAACCTCGAAGACGAGATCCTCGCCGAACACGCCGAGCGGCTCATCGCCCACCCGTTCACCGCCGCCATCGAGGCGATCGAGGATTACCCGTATCCGACCATCGCCGTGCTCAACGGGCACACCATCGGCGGCGGGC
The DNA here is from genome assembly GCA_035551955.1 of Solirubrobacteraceae bacterium. Classification (GTDB taxonomy): domain Bacteria; phylum Actinomycetota; class Thermoleophilia; order Solirubrobacterales; family Solirubrobacteraceae; genus Palsa-465. Next base: position 612 of record DASZMD010000146.1, read on the forward strand.
TCGAGCTGGCGCTGTCCTGCGACCTCCGCCTCGCGGCGGAGACGGTCGCGCTGGGGATGCCCCCTGCCAGGCTCGGCGTCGTCTACTCCCACACCGGGATCCGCAAATTCATCGATGCCGTGGGCGCCTCGCGGACCCGCGAGCTCTTCCTCGTCGGGCGCAACATCGACGCGCGCACCGCTCACGACTGGGGGCTCGTCAACGCCGTGACCGAGCCCGAGCAGCTGACCGAGCATGCGCTGGCCATGGCCGCCGACATCGCCGCCGGCGCCCCGCTCGCCAACCGCGGCAACAAATGGGTGATTCGCGCCGTCCTCCAGGGCGGGAACCGCCTCGATCCCGACGTCGAGCACGAGGTGATGGAACTGCGCCGCGCCTGCTTCTCCTCCGAGGACTTCCGCGAGGGAGTGCTCGCCTTCGTCGAGAAGCGCCGCCCGGTGTGGCGGGGCCGCTGAAAGCTATCCCGCCACCATCGAGAAGGTGAACATCCGCCGCGCCTCGATGCGCGCGTACACCCCCACCCGGTCCAGGAACTCCTCCCATTCGGGGCCGTACCGGGGCACGTAGACCTCGAGCAGCGTGCTCCGGAGCCCGGCTCCCTCGGGCTCGCGCACGTCGACGAAGGTGGCGCGTCCATGCACGGTGACGGCGAACTCCTCGCCGGGGAGGTGGGTGGCACTGACGTCGGGTCGTGCCCTGATGTGCCGGTAGCGGACCGAGTTCGCCCCGGAGCCGAAGTGGAAGGCGCCGCGGTAGAAGATGCCATCCACGGGTCCCGCGAGCGGGCGCCCGTCCGCGGTCACCGTCGCCAGCGAGAGCAGGCGCATGCCCGCGAGGCGCTCGGCGAGCTCGGAGGCGTTGACCCGGCGTGCGGGGGTGATGATGCTCCGCAGGTGCGGGCCTGCGGCCTCGTAGCTGCGGTCGAGCAGGTCCTGAAGCGCGCATAGATCCTCGGTGGTCTCGTACACGGGGGCGATTCAACCACCGGCGGGCGACGTCCGGAGCGGCGCCTATCTTGCCTGGCGATGGCGCCGCTGATCACCCGCGAGGAAGCCCGCAGGCTCGGCGAGCTCGAAGAACCGGCCGAGATCGAGGCGCTGGTCGAGCGTGCCTGGCGCGCTCGCGTGCACAGCTTCGGCGACGCGACCGACATGTGCTCGCTCGTCAACGCGAAGTCGGGCGGCTGCGCCGAGGACTGCGGGTTCTGCGCGCAGTCGCGCTACGCCGAGGCCGATACGCCGATGCACGCGATGATGGACCCCGAGCAGATCCTCCAGCATGCGCGGGCCGCCGAGGCGGCCGGCGCGCACCGCTTCTGCATGGTCACCCAGGGCCAGGGGCTATCCAAGCGCGACTTCGAGAAGGTCCTCGCCGGCGCGCGCCTCGTCGCCGAGCACACCAACCTCAAGCGCTGCGCGTCGATCGGGCACATGTCCGTCCCGCGCGCCCAGGCGCTCAAGGACGCGGGGATCCAGCGCGTCCACCACAACGTCGAGACCGCCGCCTCCCACTACCCCGAGGTCTCGACCACCGTCCGCTACGAGGGACGGCTGCGCACCATCGAGGCGGTCCGGGAAGCGGGGCTCGAGACGTGCGTGGGAGGCATCCTCAACCTCGGCGAGACCCGTGAGCAGCGGGTCGAGATGGCCTTCGAGCTCGCGGCCATCAACCCCACCAGCGTCCCCATCAACCTCCTCAACCCGCGGCCGGGCACCAAGTTCGGCGACCGCGACCTGCTCGACCCATGGGAGGTCGTCAAGTGGATCGCCATCTTCCGCCTGATCCTTCCCGAGGCGCTGTTCCGCCTGTGCGGCGGCCGGGTCGAGAATCTCGGGGACCTCCAGGCGCTGGCCGTCAAGGCGGGGCTCAACGGCGTGATGATGGGCAACTTCCTCACCACCCTGGGCAACACGCCCGAGGAGGACCGGGCGATGTTCGAGGAGCTCGGGCTCAACGTCGCCCGCCAGCCCGACAACGGCTCGAACCCACGTCCCGACAACCGCTCGGGCTGGCTCGAGGGCGAGACGCCGGATGTGGTTTCCCAAGCGCTTGCGGCGCCCGCGCGCGCCACGCTTGAGGTGCACCTGTGGGACCCAGCCTCGCAGCTGCGCTTCGAGCGCAAGCGGTCGGTTCCGCCCCGACCCGACGGGGCACCCAACGCCGGGCGGGGACGGCCGAGGCGCGAACCCAACGCGGCGGCTAGAACCAGGCGACCCTGACCGCGACCTTCCGGGTCAGCTTGCTTGCCGTCCCGGGAGCGGAGTAGATCGTCCACGGCTCGGACTTCCGCGACGGAAAGCCCCAGAGGACGTTCTTGGTCGTCTGGCAGTAGTAGTTGGCGCGCAGGTGGTCGAGGATCCTTGTCGCCCCGGTGGCCAACACGCACTTGTCGGACGGCGTCGCGAGCGCCCACGGGTGCCCCGAGGTCGACGGCTTGCCGGTATTGGCCCCCGAGAGACGAGCGGTGAGCTTCACCTCGGTCGCCGACGCGGTCCAGGGGGCGACGGGACAGAGGACGATCCCCGGCGCCTTGCTCGAGCTGAAGCAGGGGTCGTAGACGAAGTTACCGGCGAAGCAGCGCCAGGCGTCGGACCGGCTGGTGGCCGCGGAACCACCGGCGCAGTGGCCGCGCGACGTGGTCGTGACATGGACCGCCGGCTTGCCGGTGGAGGCGAACGCCTGGTAGATGATCGCCCGCGTAGGCGTGGACCCCGCGCTCGCAGCGCCGGCCAGCGCGGTGCTCGCGCCAATGGCGATCAGCAGTGCCAGCTTGGCTCGGGACACGGCGCCTACTGCAGGTAATCCTCGACCACGCGAGCGTCGCGCGGCTGCGCCTCGTCGGGATCCTCGTCGAACTCCTCGCGGGCGCGGCGCTGGCGCAGCAGATCCCAGCACTGGTCGAGCTCGACCTTGAGCTCCTGGAGGCGCTCGTGGCGCTCGGGGCTCGGCCCCGAGCCCTCACCCTCGGCGAGGAGGTGCTGCTCCTCGGCGACCAGCTGCTCGATGCGGTTCTGGATACTCGAATCGTCCATCTGTCTCCTCGCAATCGGTCGGTAACCCATGGTGTCATACCCAGGCCGCCCGATTTACGTCCGACCGCCCCGTTACGTTGACGCACGATGATCGAGATCGAGGCGCGGCTGGACGAGCTGAAAGCGCTGGGGCTGCGGCGCCGCACGCGCCTTGTCAGCGGCCCGCAGGGGCCACATGTGGTCCTCGACGGTAAGCCCGTCGTCCTCCTGTGCTCCAACAACTACCTCGGACTCGCCGATCATCCCCGCGTGCGCACTGCGGCGGCCGACGCCGCCATGCGCTGGGGGGTGGGCGCCGGCGCCTCCCGCCTCGTGTCGGGGACGATGACTGTCCACCGCCGGCTCGAGGAGCGCCTCGCCGCCTTCAAGGGGCGCGAGAGCGCGCTCCTCTTCGGCTCCGGCTACCTGGCCAACGCCGGCGTGGTGGCCGCCCTGGCCCGCCCCGGGGACGTCGTCTTCTCCGACGCCCTCAACCATGCCTCGATCGTCGACGGATGCCGCCTCTCGCGCGCCGAGGTGTTCGTCTACCACCACCGTGACGTCGAGCACCTGGCCTGGGGGATCGCCCAGTCAGAGCGCCGGGGCGCCCTGATCGTCACCGACAGCGTGTTCTCGATGGACGGCGACGTGGCACCGCTCGAGCAGATCATCGACCTCGCCGGGCGCCACGAGATCCGGGTGATGGTCGACGAGGCGCACGCCACCGGCACCCTCGGCGCCGGCGGCCGCGGCGCCCTCGCCGAGGCGGGCCTCGAGGATCACGTCGACGTGATCGTGGGCACGCTGGGCAAGGCGCTCGGGTCCTACGGCGCCTTCGTCGCCTGCGACCGCGCGATGTCCACCTACCTCATCAACGCCGCCCGCACCTTCATCTTCTCGACCGCGCTCCCCCCGCCCGCCGTTGCCGGCGCCCTGGCGGCGCTCGAGATCCTCGAAGAGGAACCGCGCCGGGTCCAGAGGCTCGCGACCAACGCCGCCGCCCTGCGCGCCGAGCTCGACCGCGAGGGATTCGACCTCCAGGGCTCGCGCACGCACATCGTCCCGCTGGTCATCGGCGACGCCAAGCTGGCGATGGAGATCTGCGAGGCGGCGCTGGCCCGCGGCGTCTTCGCCCAGGCGATCCGGCCGCCGACGGTGCCCGCGGGCACCTCGCGCCTGCGCCTGGCGACGATGGCCTCGCACCGAGCGGCCGAGCTCACCGAGGCGGCCCAGACCATCGCCCAGGTCGCCCGCGCCGCCGGCTTCGACCCTCGGACGGCGCCGAGCCTGGATCTCGCCGACGCCGAGCCCGAGCCCGAGGAAGCCGAGTGGGAGGAGCACGACGGCGCCTGGGCCGACGAGGACGAGTCGATGCCGGCGACCCTGTTCGACGCCGAAGTGGTCGGCGCCGCCCGCCCGTTCGACTATGAGGCCCCGACACCGGCCCCGGTCGCCCGCGCGGCCTAGCGAGGCCGTCCTCCCCAGCATCCGGCAGTGCGCGGCCTGTTCGTCACCGGCACCGACACGGGCGTCGGCAAGACCGTCCTCGCCGCCGCCATCGTCGCCGCGCTGCGGGCGAGCGGCGAGGACGTCCAGCCGCTGAAACCGATCCTCAGCGGACTCGACGAGCCCGGCGACCCCGACTGGCCCCCCGACCACGAGCTCCTCGCTCGCGCGGGCGGGGTCGATCCCGACTCAGTGACCCTGATCCGCTTCGGACCCGCGACCTCGCCCCATCTCGCCGCTGAGCTCGCGGGGCGGCCGATCGACTCGGGCGCGCTGCGAGGGCAGATCCACGCGCTCGCCACCGGTGGGCGCACCATGGTGGTCGAGGGCGTGGGCGGCCTCCTCGTCCCCCTCGCCCCCGGCTACGACGTTCGCGACCTCGCCCGCGAGCTCGAGCTTCGCCTGGTCATCGCCGCCCGGCCCGGTCTCGGCACGATCAACCACACCCTGCTCACCCTCGAGGCGGCGCGCGCCGCCGGCCTCGACGTAGCCGCCGTCGTCCTCACCCCCTGGCCCGAGGACCCGAGCACGATCGAGCGCTCCAATCGCGAGACCATCGCCCGGCTCGGCGACGTCCCGGTCGCCGCCCTGCCGATGGTCGCCCGCCCCACGCCGGATCGCCTGGCCGCGGCCGGGGCGCGACTGCCGCTCGCCGCGTGGCTGGGTTAGGGGTCGCGTAAGAATTAGTGGCGGAATTTGACGAGTGGCTGGGGGTGACTGGCGCCGCCCGCTCGCTCCGAAAGTACTGGTGATACATGAGGGCGAGCGGGTGGCGTCAGGCGCGTCCAGACGCCGTCGAAACCGTCAATAATTCTTACGCGGACCCTTAGCGGTCCTCCGCCAGCCGCCGCAGCGTGTCGACGTCGAGGCGGCCGGGCGGCTCCAGCCCGAGCGGATCGCTCAGCACCCCGGCGGGGGCATCCGCCGCTCCGAAGCCGTCGAGAATCAGGTCGGCCTCGGAGAAGTCCTGCTCGCGGGTGTAGTCGTTGACGACGATGACACAGGCGAGGTCGGCCGCCTTGGCCGCTTCCAGACCGTTGCGCGAGTCCTCGATGGCGGGGGCCGCGGCGGCGGCGTCCGCGAGCCCGAGCCGGTCGAGGGCGAGCAGGTGAGCGGCCGGATCGGGCTTGCGGACGGGCGCCTCGTCAGCCGTGACCACGACCTCGAAGCGACCGGCGCCGAACGAGCGCTCGAGCAGGGGATGGACCCAGGCGCCCGTCCCCGTGGTCGCCACCGCCAGGCGAATGCCCGCGCCGTCGAGGTCGTCGAGGAGCTCGCCGATCCCCGCGCGCGGTGCGATCTCTCCCTGCCGGGCCATCTCGGCGAAGATCTCGGTCTTGCGTGGATGGAGGCGGCGGGCGAGCTCGGCGGCCTCGTCGGAGGGCATCCCCCGGCGCTCGAAGTAGGCCTTGATCCGGCGGTCGCCGCCGGTGATCTCGAGCAGCTCACCGTAGAGCCCGACGTCCCAGCGGTCGGGGAGCCCGGCCTCCTCGAAGGCACGGTTGAAGGCGACGCGATGACCGTCGCGCTCGCTGTCGACGAGGGTGCCGTCGACGTCGAAGACGATTGCCTCGAGGCCGCGGCCGCCGCCGGATCTGGGTGTTCCCTGCACGCGTCCACAGTCTTCCATCTCCGGCGCCGTTCCGACCGCACCCCCGGTTAGGTTTGCCCGCATGAGAACTCCAGCCGACCTCGCCGCCGCCGACCGCCGTCACCTCTGGCATCCGTTCACCCAGCAGCAGGAGTGGGAGGGCGAGGAGGCCCCCGTCGTCATCGACCATGCCGAGGGTACGACGCTCTACGACATCTACGGCAACGCCTTCATCGACGGGGTGTCCTCCCTGTGGTGCAACGTCCACGGGCACCGCGAGCGGGCGATCGACGACGCGGTCAAGGCCCAGCTCGACCGGGTCGCGCACAGCACCATGCTCGGCCTCTCGCACGAGCCGGGGATCGAGCTCGCCGAGCGGCTGCTGGCCATCGCTCCCCCCGGGCTGAGCCGGGTGTTCTATTCCGACAGCGGCTCGACCGCCGTCGAGGTGGCGCTGAAGATGGCCTTCCAGTGGTGGGCCCAGCGCGGCGAGAGCGAGCGCACGGGATTCATCTGCCTGGAGAATGCCTACCACGGCGACACCGTCGGGGCGGTGTCGGTGGGCGGGGTCGAGCGCTTCCACTCGCTCTACCACCCGCTCCTCTTCGACACCTGGCAGGCCCGCGCGGGCGACGCCGGGCACCTCGCGGCGCTCCTGGACGAGCACGGGTCGAGGGTCGCGGCGGTCATCGTCGAACCGCTCGTGCAGGGCGCGGCGGGGATGCTCATGCAGCCCGACGGTTACCTGGGGCAGGTCCGGGACCTGTGCGACCGCCACGGAGTACTCCTCATCTGCGACGAGGTCGCCACCGGCTTCGGGCGCACGGGAGAGATGTTCGCGTGCGACCACGAGGGCGTGACTCCTGACCTCATGTGCGTGGGCAAGGGCCTGACCGGCGGCTACCTGCCCCTCGCGGCCACGCTGACGACGGAGGCGATGTACGAGGGCTTCCTAGGTGACTCCGAGGATTACCGCACCTTCTTCCACGGCCACACCTACACGGGCAACCCACTCGCGTGCGCCGCCGGAATCGCCACCCTCGAGCTCTTCGAGCGCAAGCGGACGCTCGCCCGCCTGCAGCCCAAGATCGAGCTCCTCACGCGCCTGCTCACCCAGCGCATCGCCCCGCTGGGCGCCGTGGCCGAGATCCGCCAGCGCGGGTTCATGGTGGGGATCGAGCTCAACCCGGCACCCGCCGGGGAGCGTCTCGGCCATCAGGTGACGCTGGCCGCCCGCCGCCGCGGTGCCATCATCCGCCCGCTGGGAGAGGTGATCGTGCTCATGCCACCGCTCGCCATCACCGACGGCGAGCTCCGGCGCCTGGTCACGATCACCGCCTCGGCCATCTCCGAGGCGGCCGCCAGCGGGCTGCGCGCGGCGGCCTAGTGCAGCGTTCCGCAAGTCTCTTGATGATCTGACGAGTGGCTGGGCGTGACTGGGCGTGTCCGCCGGTCCAGCTCGTACTGGGCGTACTTGCCGGGCCGGCGGACGCGGTCAGGCGCGTCCAGACGCCGTCAGAGCGC
>DASZMD010000147.1:0-8421 GCA_035551955.1 Solirubrobacteraceae bacterium
GGCGCCGTGACCGGCCGCGAGCTGGATCGTCTCGTCGAGCATCGGCACCGTCATGTCGAGGCCCTCGATCGAGAACTGCTTCTGGCCGAGGTAGGCCTTGTGCATGAAGCGCTCGAGCGCGTCGACCTGGGTCAGCCGCCGTAGCAGCGCCTTCTGCTCCTCGGTCCGCAGGGGGGCACGGTACTCGCCCGACTCGATCCGCTCGCGCAGCCACAGCCGCTGCTCGTGGGAGGCGATGTGCTCGATCTCGTAGGCGATCGGGCCGCAGTAGGTCTCGCGCAGGTGGGGCAGGGCATCGGCCAGCGTCGCCCCGGGGACATACATGCGCAGGATGTGCGCCGGGATCCTCGCCATCAGCTCGGGCGTGAGGTCGAGCTGCTCGGGGTCGAGGGCGGGATCCCCCTCGGGCGCCGAGCCGAGCGGGTCGAGGTGGGCGGCGAGGTGGCCGTGGGTCCGGTGCGCCTTGAGCAGCGAGGTCGCCGCCTGGACGGCCTGCAGGAGCTCGGCGACCGCTTCGCGGTCGCTTGCGAGTTCGCCTGACGGCGAACTCGTGGGCCTGGCGGTCGCCGCGGCGGCGGCTGCCGCGGCGGGCGCGGGTGGGGGCGGGAGCCCGGGAAGGGCGACCCCGAGGTCGCCGAACACGCGCTCGTAGAAGCTCTCCTCGCCCTGCAGATAGGACTCGAGGACCTGGAGGAAGCGGCCCGATTCGGCGCCCTGGATGATCCGATGGTCATAGGTCGAGGTCATGGTCATGACCTTTTCGGCGCCGATCATCTCGCCGATGTTCCCGAGGCCCACGGGGTAGGCGATCGACCCGGTGGCGAGGATCGTGCCCTGGCCGGACATCAGCCGCGGCACCGAGGCGACGGTGCCCAGGCCGCCGGGGTTGGTGAGGGTGATGTTGGCGCCCGACAGGTCATCGGCGGTCAGCGTGTTTGTGCGCGCCTTCTCGACGAGGGCGTTGTAGGCGGCGAGGAAGGCGGCGAAGTCGAGGCGGCCGGCGTCGCGGATCACCGGGACCATCAGGGTCCGGGTGCCGTCCTTCTTCTCCACGTCGACGGCCAGGCCGAGGTTGACGGCGCCGTCGTCGACGCGGAAGCCCTTGCCGTCCACGGCGTCGTAGTGGTGGGCCATCACCGGCATGCGCTCGCTCGCCGCCACCGCCATCGCGTACGCGATCAGGTGGGTGTAGGAGACGCGCTGCCCGGCCTCCTTGAGCTGGCGGCGGCGCTGGTCGAGGACGGTGACGGTGAGGGTCCGCAACGATGTCGCGGTGGGAATCTGGCGGCTCTCCTCCATGTAGCGCGCGAGCGCGGCGGCCCCGCCCTTGAGCTGGGTGCGGCTGGCCTCGGGGGACACCGTCGCCGAGGCGCCGTTTCCGCCGCCGGCCGCAGTCACGGAAGCGGCTTCAGCCGCTCGCATCACATCAGCCTTGGTGATCCGGCCCCCGCGGGCGCTGCCCCTGACGCCGGCCAGATCGACGCCGTCCGCGGCGGCCACACGGCGCGCGACAGGCGAGGCGGGAATGTCGGCGGGGGCGGAGGGCGCGGGGGGTGCGGCGGGAGCGGCGGTGGCCGCGGCCCCGGCGAGTTCGCCGCCGGGCGAACTCGGAAGCGACCGCGAAGCGGTCGCCGTGAGCCGCGCGATCACCTGGCCCACGGTCACCGTCTCGCCCTCCTGCGCGAGGATCTCGGTGATCGTGCCCGAGGCGGGGGCGGGAAGCTCCATGTCGACCTTGTCGGTCGAGATCTCGACGACGGTGTCGCCGTCCGCGACCCTGTCGCCGACCTTGACCGACCATTCGAGGATCGTCCCCTCGGTGACCGACTCCCCGCCCGTGGGGGTGACGATGTCGATGAGCTCACCGGTGAGGGCTTCCACGGCGGCCTCACCCTCGGCCTCCGTGGCCGCGCCCGCCAGGGCCTCCTGGGGGGTGGCGGGGGGCGATTCGGCGGAGACGGGGAGCGGTGACTGCGTCGTGGTCGCGGAGCTGGCTCCGCCAGATCCGCCAATGGAATCGGCGTTCGCCGACTTCACGATCTCCGCCAGTGGGGTGCCCACCTCGACGGTCTCGCCCTCGGCGGCGAGGATCTTCACGATCGTCCCGGCGACCGGGGCGGGGACCTCGGCGTCGACCTTGTCGGTCGAGATCTCGACGATCGTCTCGTCTATCTCGACGGTGTCGCCCTCCTGCTTGCGCCACTCGAGAACGGTGCCCTCGGCGACCGAATCGCCCATCGCGGGCATGACGATCTGGATCGTGCTCGTATCAACAGCCATTGTTCAATGATCAACTGTAACGCGGCGATCGTTGGTTCTTGCTTGTGGATTCTTTCGCCTGCGGTCAGCGACCACGAAGCCGATGCTCCCTGCAAACGGCCCCAGACCGCCGATCACCGCCACGGTCACCGCGAGCCAGAAGGGGATGATGCGGGCGCGCGCGGCGGCGATGCACACGAGCGCCATTCCGATCCACAGGACGCCGTGGGCGAGTCCGAGGATGAAGGTCTCGGGCTGGGGGTTGCCGGCCACGAAGGCGCACGCGAGCAGCGCCAGGTAGATGGCCGAGTGGCAGAAGGAGACGATCTCGAGGCGGCGGAAAGTGATCAGGCGCACGGCAGGGCGTCGGTCAGGCGGCGAGCAGCACGCCCACCCGCCTGAGGGGATCATCGGCGTCGGCTGGCCACTCGTCAATGGCGGCCGGCCACCAGGCGAAGTCGTCGTGCTCGGCATCGGGAGTGACGGTGGCGCCGGCGGGCAGCCACGCGAGCCCGACGAAGAGCACGATGTCGTTGGGAAGCCGGAGCAGCGCCTCGACGGTGAGCCGCTCGGGCTCGACCGACCACTCCTCGCGCAGCTCGCGCCGGAGCGTGCCCGTAGGATGCTCGTCGACCTCGACCGAGCCCCCCGCCCCCAGCGTCCAGCGTCCCGCCCACGTGGCCAGCCAGCCGGCGCGCCGCCCCGCCAGCCAGCGGCCGTCGGCGTCTCGGACGACGCACAGCGCCGAGATGCTCTGAGCGCCGTCTTCGGGATTCAGGCGCAGGGCCCAGCGCACGGGCTGGAGCTCGAGCTCCAAGCGGTCGACGTCGGCCTCGTAGCGCGCGAGCCGGGCCGCCAACCCGTCGTGGCTCGGGGACCCGCGGTCGCGCAGCGCCTGGAGCGCGGTGTCCGCAGCCACCGTCGCGCTCGCCGGCGCCTGGAACGGGTCGGTCCGCCAGGAGACGTCGATCTGGCTCGGAGCCCAGGGACCGCGTGCGAGCAGACCGGGTGCACTTGCCACCCGTACACCGTAACCGGTGCGGCTGGGCGCGCGCGAGGAGTCGCGGCGTCGCGGGTACCCTTGGCGCGATGTCCTCGACGATCGCCGTCCTCGGTCCCGGCGGAGTGGGCGGCTTCGTCGCCGCCGCGCTCGCCCGGGCCGGCGACGATGTCGTCGTGGTGGCACGCGAGCCGACGGTCGAGGTCATCTCCCGCGACGGGATCATGGTGCGCAGCGTGCGGCTCGGCGACTTCATCGCCCGGCCCGCGGCCGTCGCCTCGCTCGCGGAGGCGCCCGAAGTGCTGATCGTCGCCACCAAGGCCGGCGGCCTGCGCGAATCGCTGGCCAGGATCGCGGCGACGCCGGGGCTCGTGGTCCCCCTCCTCAACGGTCTTGCCCACATGGAGCTCCTGCACGAGCACTTCGGTCCCGAGCTCGTGGCCGCGGGGACGATCCGGATCGAAGCCGATCGTCCCGAGGCGGGCTGCGTGGTCCAGACGAGCCCGTTTCTGCGCATCGACCTCGCCGCCGACGATCCCGCCCTTCACCCCGCCCTCGAGCGGCTCGCCACTCGGCTCGGCGAGGCCGAGATCCCCGCCCAGATCGGCCCGAGCGAGGCGCAGATCATGTGGTCCAAGCTCGTGCGCCTGAACGCGCTGGCGTGCACGACGAGCGCGAGCGACCGGTCGATCGGCTTCATTCGCAGCGATCCCGAGTGGCGGGCGGCGCTCGTCGCCTGCCTCGAGGAGGCGGCGGCGGTGGCCAACGCCGAAGGAGCCCGGATCGACTCCGCCAACGCGCTCGCCGAGCTCGTGGACGCTCACGCCGAGCTCGGTTCCTCGATGCAGCGCGACATCGCCGCGGGCCGCGAGCCCGAGCTCGAGGCGATTCCCGGCTCGGTGCTCGGGGCTGCCGCGCGCCACGGGCTCACATGCCCGACGATCGAACGGCTGTACGCGGAGATCGCCGAGCGGGCGGGCGCCCCGGCCCGTCCCTTCGCAGCGGGCGATCTCCGGCCTAGTGGACCATAACCCGCACCGTCAAGCCGCGTCCAACGCGCCGCCCCGGCGCGGCCGCTCACACGGGCGGCGCCACCCGCGGCACGAGCTCGGTGGCGACGGCGTCGATGACCTCTTCCTCTTCCTCGACCTCGTTGCCGCCGTCGTGCTGGCCGTCGCAGAGGATGCGGAAGTTGCCCGTCACGCCGCGGTCGGCCTGGAGCACGATCCCTGGGAGGATCTCCTCGCCCTCCTCGAGCCCGAGGCGCTCGAGGTCGAAGGGGTTCAGGCCGATTCCCCACGCCCGGTGGTCGGTCTCGCGATCGTGCGCGGCGACCCCGCGGGCGAAGTACTCGAGCAGCTTGGCGATGTTGGCCTGAGTGGTCATCTGCTCTCGGTCAGGGTACCGCGCGCTCAGCTCCGCTCGAGGATCTCGATCCGGTAGCCGTCGGGATCCCGGACGAAGCACAGACGGGAGCCCCCGTCGCGCACGGTGTAGGGCGGGCGCTCGGGCTCGATTCCTTGCTTGGCGAGCTCCGCGAGCATGCCGTCGAGGTCGTCGGCGGTGATGGCGATGTGGCCATAGCCGGTGCCGACGTCGTAGGGCTCGTCGTGGCCGACGTTGTAGGTGAGCTCGAGGCGCGGATTGTCGCCGTCCTCGGGCTGGTTCATGAACACGTTGACCGCCTCGTCGCGGATTGGCAGGCGGCCGACCTCCTCGAAGCCGAGCGCCCGGTAGAAGGCGACGGAACGATCGATGTCGGTGATGCGGTAGCAGGTGTGGATCAGGCTCATGTGTCTCCTCTTGGCGGGCTACCCCGATAGGGTGAAGGTTAATGATCGTCGAGCGCTCGATGAGCGAGGGCTGGCTCTCGAATACCTATGTGGTGGCCGACGAGATGGGTGGCCACGCCGTCCTCATCGACGCCGGCGGCCCGGTGGCGCCGCTCCTCGAGCTTCTCGACCGGGGCCAGCTCACCCTCACCCACGTCCTCCTCACCCATCATCACCATGACCACGTCGCCGACCTCGATGCCGTGCTCGCGCGCCATCCGGACACGCCGGTCCTGATCCACGCGCTCGAGCGCGACGACGTTCCCCAGGCGACCGGGACGATGGAGCCGGGCGCGGCGATCGAATCGGGCGCGCTCACCATCGAGCCCCTGCACACGCCCGGCCACACGGCGGGGATGCTCTCCCTGCTCGTCAACGGGGTCGACGTGTTCACGGGGGACACGCTGTTCAAGGGCTCGGTGGGCGGGGTCCGGGCGCCCGGCCACACCACCTACGGCGACCTGCGCTCCTCGATCATGGACACCCTCTTGACGCTCCCTCCGGGCACGCGGATCCATCCCGGGCACACCGAGCCCACCACCGTCGCCCAAGAGCTCGAAGACAATGCCTTCGTGCGGATCTGGCGCGGCCTCGATCCCGAGGGCTCCGAGCCCTGTCTCGCCCTTGGCGAACCGGCCACCCTGATCCTCTTCGGCGACGACTACGACGGCGGCCACAAGGCCTGGGTCCGCTGGCCCGACGGCTCGGACGACATCGTCCCCGGATCTCAGGTACGTAGAAAAAACGGCGCCCGCGCGGACTAGACTTCACCGGGTGGCGCGAGACAAGATTCCCACCTCGCGCGTGGGGCGGACGGCCAAAATCGGGGGGCTTGCCGCAGGACAGGCGATCCGTCAGGCCGGGACCCGCGCGGCCAACGTAGCCCGTACGCCTGAGGGTCGCGAGCTCGCGCTCGAACGCCGCCAGCTCGAGGCCGCCGAGCAGATCGTCGCCGCTCTGGGGACGATGAAGGGCGCGGCCATGAAGGTGGGGCAGGTGATGTCCTTCCTCGACGTCGGGCTCGTGCCCGAGGAGTACCGCGAGGAGTTCCAGCACAAGCTCGCGGCCCTGCGCGACGCCGCGCCCACGGTCTCCTTCAAGGACATGCGACGGGTGATCGAAGACGAGCTCGAGGAGCCGCTCGACGAGATCTTCTCCGAGTTCGACGAGGAGGCGATCGCGGCGGCGTCGATCGGCCAGGTCTACCGGGCGAGGCTCCACGACGGGCGCCGCGTGGCGGTCAAGGTCCAGTACCCAGGGGTGGCGGCCGCCGTGCGGGCCGACATGCAGAACCTGGGCCTGATCCTGCGCCTGGCCAAGCGGATCGCCCCGGGCATGGATCCGAAGGCGATCGGCGAGGAGATCCGCGACCGCATCGAGGAGGAGCTCGACTACGAGCTCGAGGCCCAGAACCAGCGCACGCTGGCACGGATCTTCCGCGGCCACCCGTTCATCGTCGTGCCCGAGGTGGTCACACGCCTGAGCCGCGAGCGCGTGCTCGTGGCCGATTACGTCGAGGGCGTCGGGTTCGAGGACCTCAAGAGCTATTCCCAGGAGGAGCGCGACCGGATCGGCGAGATCCTCTTCCGCTTCTACTTCGGCTGCCTGTACCGCCACCACCAGTTCTCGGGCGACCCCCATCCCGGCAACTCGATGCTCCTCGAGGACGGGCGCATGGCCTTCTTCGACTTCGGGCTCTTCAAGCGCATGCCACCGGGCTCGGTCGAGCTCGAAATGGCCGTCCAGCGCGCGGTGATCGAGGGGGACGCCGAGACGGTGATGCGCCTGGGAGCCGAGACGGGGTTCTTCCCCGAGCCCGAGAAGTTCGAGCCCGAGCGGGTGATGGAGCACTTCCGGGCGGCCACCTCGTGGTACACGAGCGACGAGTACATCCAGCTCACGCCGGTATGGGCCACGCAGGTGATGATCGACATGAGCGACCCGCGCTCTGAGTACTTCGGGCAGATGCGCCACGAGAACGCTCCTCCCGACCACATCTTCGGCCGGCGGATGGAGGTCCTCACCCTGGCGGTCATCGCTCAGCTCCACGCGCGCGGGAACTTCCACCGGATCGCGCGGGAGTGGTTCTACGGCGACCCGCCGGAAACCGAGCTGGGCCGCCAGGAAGCCGAGTTCTACGCGCGCGTACCGGCGTAGAACCCGGCTCCTCGCCAGAGCGTCAGCTCATCGCCTCGACAACGAGCAGCGTGTTGGCGTCGGCGTCGCGGAACCAGAACATGGGGGGCACGGGATCGCCCATGCGCATGATCTCGGCGTCGACGTCGACGCCGAGCGACTGCATGTGCGCGTAGGTCTTGTCGATGTCGTCGGTGGGCAGCGAGATGCCCGTCTGGACTGCGGTGGGGTCTCCGGGCCGCGGCGGCGCGAGCGCGATGCCCGTGTTCCCGGTCGGGGGATAGACCTCGACCCAGCGGTACTGGTCGCCGAAGCCAACGTCGGTGCGCTTCTCGAAGCCGAGCGACTCGTAGAACTCGACCGCCTTGTCCTGGTCGCTCGAAGGGACGATCACCAGGCCGATGGTGGTGATCCCGCTTGACGTCGTGCTCACTTCGGTCCTCCTTGGGTTGTGGATGGCACCCACTACGACTGCCGGTGAGCGGGGAACTCATCGGTTATCTTGCCAAGCGTGATCGAAGACGAGTCCGGGCGCGAGGAGGGCACGGCGGCGTGGCACCGCCGGCTGCATCACACCGGCCGCCGCGGGCTGAGCGAGGACACCGCCCAGACCCCGGGGATGCGGCGCTACGAGGCGATCTCGGGGACCCGCAACGGCTCGCGCAAGATCTGGATGGGCGAGAGCCATGTCGCCCCCGGCATGATCTCCGCCGATCACCACCACGGCGAGGCCGAGACGGGCATCTACGTGGTCAGCGGCCATCCCGTGTTCGTCTTCCTCGATGAGAACGATGACGAGGAGCGGCGCGTCGAGACCGGTCCCGGGGACTACGTGTACGTGCCGCCCTACGTGCCCCATCGCGAGGAGAATCCCTCGGCCGACGAGGAGGCGGTGGTCGTCCTCGCTCGCAGCACCCAGGAGGGCATCGTCGTCAACCTCGAGAGCCTGCGCGCCGAGGTGCCCGAGCTCGACCGCCTGGTGACCGAGCTCACGACCGGCGAGTGACGCGCTGAGCGCCGCCGGCGCGCCCGAGGGCGAGATCGGGGTCGACGACCCGCGGGCCGAGGACGTCCGCACGCTGCTCGAGCGCCACCTCGCCTTCGCGTGCGCCACCAGCCCGCCCGAGGACATGCACGCGCTCGACATCGATGCTCTCGCCGAGCCCTCCGTCACCTTCTTCAGCTTCCGCCGCG
>DASZMD010000148.1:0-13390 GCA_035551955.1 Solirubrobacteraceae bacterium
ATCGCCTCGCACATGGTGTGGCTCGGCACCGGCGCCCTCGACCTCGGCGCGGTGTCGATGTTCTGGTACTGCTTCCGCGAGCGCGAGAACGTCCTCGACCTCTTCGAGATGTCCTCGGGCCAGCGCATGCACACCCGCTACATCCAGGTCGGCGGCGTGTTCGAGGACATCCCCGCCGGGTTCGAGCCCAAGCTCAGGAAGTTCCTCGCCGGCTTCCCCGCCCGGGCCGACCAGTTCGCCGATCTGATGGAGAAGAACGAGATCGTCCTGCGCCGCCTGCGCAACGTCGCCCCCCTCGACGAGGAGACCCTGCTCGGGCTCGGCGTCACCGGGCCGCTCCTGCGCGCCGCTGGGAATCCGTGGGATCTGCGCAAGGCCCAGCCCTATTCGAGCTATGACCACTTCGACTTCAAGATCCCCGTCGGCACCGTGGGGGACAACTACGACCGCTTCCGGGTCCGCCACGCCGAGCTCTACGAGTCGGTCAAGATCATCGAGCAGGCGCTCGACGGCCTCCCCGAGGGCCCCCATATCACCCCCGACCGCAAGGTCGCGCTCCCGCCCCGCCACGAGCTCGCCACCTCGATGGAGGCGCTCATCCACCACTTCAAGCTCGTCACCGAGGGCTTCCGGGTCCCGCCCGGCGAGGCCTACTACCCGATCGAGGGACCCCGCGGCGAGCTCGGGTGCTTCGTGCGCGCCGACGGGTCCGCCAAGCCGGCGCGGGTCCACATGCGCGACCCGAGCTTCTCGAACCTCATGGCCTTCGCGCCCATGGTCAAGAACGGCTACATCGCCGACCTCATCGCCACCATCGCCATGCTCGACCCGATCCTGGGAGGAATCGACCGGTGAGCCCGCTTCGACCCCGGCGGGCAGCGGCGGCGGTAGCGCCGCCGGCGCCCGAGCCGGCGGACTGGGAGACGCCCGAGCTCGCTCCCGTCCCGCGCTTCGGCCACGGCTCGCGGGTCCCCGGGTGGGACGAGGCCGTCGACCTGACCAAGGATCCCGCCGTCGTGCCCGACCCGGCGACGACGCCGGTCCCCGAGGAGCTGCGCAGGACGATCGAGGCGGCGATGGCGCGCTACCCGGACCCCCACTCGGCCTCGATCCCCGCCCTCCACGCCGCCCAGGGAGTGCATGGGTGGTGCTCGCCGGAGGCGATCGAGCAGGTTGCGGCGGTGATGCGCGTGACCCCCGCCTACCTGACCTCGGTGGCGACGTTCTACGACATGCTCGTCACGCGTCCCAAGGGTCCCCACGACGTCTTCGTGTGCACGAACATCTCGTGCTCGCTGCGGGGCGCGGACGCGCTCTATGAGGCGATGCTGGTGGCCGCCGAGGAGGACGACGACATCACCGTGCGGTCGTTCGAGTGCCTCGGGGCATGCGATATCGCGCCCATGGCCTCGGTCGACGGCAGTTACGTCGGCCCGCTCGAGACCGCGGACGCCAAGCGGATCGTCGAGGACCTCCAGGCCGGGCGCGCCGTGCTCGAGGACAAGCAGCTCCGCCGCCGGCCCTCCGCCGACCCGGGAGCGCGCGGGGAATGAAGAAGATCCTCTTCGACCGGATTGACGAGCCGGGGCTGAACACGCTCGCCGTGTACGAACGCCGGGGCGGCTACGGGGCCCTGCGCAAGGCGCTGAAGCTGACGCGCGAGCAGGTCCTCGACGAGCTCCTGACCTCGGGCATCCGGGGCCGCGGCGGCGCCGGCTTCCAGATGGGAAGGAAGATCTCCTTCCTGCCCAAGGGCGACATGGACAAGTACCTGGTGTGCAACGCCGACGAGTCCGAGCCCGGCACCTTCAAGGACCGCGAGCTCATGCAGAAGAGCCCGCACATGCTCATCGAGGGGATCATCATCGCCGCCTATGCGGGCGGGATCGATCGCTCCTTCATCTACATCCGCGGCGAGTACGACTACCAGGCCGACATCCTCGAGGCCGCGATCGAGGAGGCCCGCGCCGCGGGCTACATCGGCGAGCGGATCCTCGGCTCCGAGCACTCGCTGAGCCTCGTCCTCCACCGCGGCGCCGGCGCATACATCTGCGGCGAGGAAACCGGCCTGCTCGACTCGCTCGAGGGCAAGCGCGGCAATCCTCGGCTCAAGCCTCCCTTCCCGGCCGTCGAGGGCCTCTACGACAGCCCGACGCTGATCAACAACGTCGAGACCCTGTCCACCGTCCCCCACATCATCCGGATGGGAGGCGACGAGTACGCGAAGATCGGCACCGAGACCTCGACGGGGACCAAGCTCGTGTCGGTCTCCGGCGACGTCAAGCGCCCGGGGAACTACGAAGTCGAGCTCGGGATCCCCTCGCGCGAGATCATCTACGGGCTCGCCGGCGGCCCGTTCGACGGGCGCAAGATCAAGCTGTGGTTCCCGGGCGGGTCGAGCGCGCCGGTCCTCACCGCCGACGACCTCGACGTCCCCTACGACTTCGACTCGATGGCCAAGGCGGGGTCGATGCTCGGCTCGGGAGCGATCATCGTGGTCGACGACTCCCATACCGTGCTCGAGGTCGCGACCAAGCTCGCCAAGTTCTACGCCCACGAGTCGTGCGGCAAGTGCGTGCCCTGCCGCGAGGGCACAAACTGGACGGTCAAGATGCTCGCCCGCATCGATTCCGGCGAGGCGACGCCGATGGACCTCGACATCATGGCCTCGGTCCAGACCCAGATCATCGGCAACTGCCTGTGCGTCCTCGGCGACGCGATGGCGATGCCGATCGGCTCGATGATCGAGAAGTACCGCCCCGAGCTCGAGGCCCACATCGAGGCCGCGCGCGAGCGGGCGGGAAGCGGAGCCCTGGGGGACGTGGTCCCGCTCGGAGTCGCGGATGAGCACGCCGGCCCGATGCCGGTGCACTGATGCCGCGCCCCGAGCCAAAGATCATCCAGCTCACCATCGACGGCCGCGAGGTCCGCGCGCCGGAAGGCGAGATGCTCGTCGAGGCCGCCCGCCTCGGGGACATCGAGATCCCCTACTTCTGCTTCGAGCGCAAGCTCGGCAAGCCCGTCGGCGCGTGCCGCATGTGCCTGGTCGAGATCGAGGGGATCCCCAAGCTCCAGACCTCGTGCTCGACGCCGGTCAAGGACGGCATGGTCGTCCACACCCAGACCCAGCGAGTGCGCGGAGCGCAGAACGCCATCGTCGAGTTCCTCCTCGTCAACCACCCCCTCGACTGCCCGGTGTGCGACAAGGGCGGCGAGTGCCCGCTCCAGGACATCACCTTCGGCTGGGGCGCCGGCCGCTCGCGCTTCATCGAGCCCAAGCGGCACTTCGTCAAGCCCCTCGCCCTCTCGCCCCTGGTTGCCATCGACCGCGAGCGCTGCATCCTCTGCTACCGGTGCGTGCGCTTCTCCCAGGAGATCGCCGAGGACTACCAGCTCATCTTCGCCGAGCGCGGCGCCGACACCTTCGTCGCCACCCACGACGGGCATCCCTACGTGGCGCCCTTCAGCGGCAACATCATCGAGCTCTGCCCGGTTGGGGCCCTGACCTCCCAGCCCTACCGCTTCCGCGCCCGCCCATGGGACAACGAGGCCGGGGGCGGCGTCTGCACCCTGTGCCCGGCCCAGTGCAACGTCTCCTTCACCGTGCGCGACGAGAAGGTCATGCGCGTGCTCGCGCGCGAGCACCCCGAGGTCGACGACGGGTGGTTGTGCGACAAGGGCCGCTTCGCCTACCAGGCGATCCACGTCGACGAGCGCATCACCGCGCCGATGGTCCGCGAGGCGGGCGAGCTGCGCCCGGCGTCCTGGGAGCGCGCCCTCGAGGTCGCCACCGGCCTGGCCGGCCATCGCGGGCGCGTGGGTGCCCTCGTGGGCGGCGGTGCCAGCAACGAGGAGGGCTATCAGCTCACGCGCCTGGTGCGCGAGGGGCTGACCTCGGGCGACATCGACTCGCGCGCCGCCGGCCCGGTCCCCCCCGCCCTGGCCCGCGCCGCCGCGGCGCCCCCCCTGCAGGCCACCGTGCCCGACCTCGAGTTCGCCCACACCGTGCTCGTGGTGGGATGCGAGCCCCAGGAGGACGCCCCGATCCTCGATCTGCGCATCCGCAAGGGCGTGCGCCGCCACGGGGTCAAGCTCGCCGTGGCAACGGCCCGCCCGAGCGCCCTCGATCCCAACGCGAAGCTCACCGTTCGCCTCGACCCCGGCGGGGAGACCGCCTTCCTGGCCGGGCTCGCCGACGAGCTCGGGGGCGACGGGGGCGGCGAGCTCGCGCGCCTGCTGCGCGACGGCGGCCAGGACGTGGTGATCGTGTGGGGCGAGCGGATCGGCGCCGACGCGCTCCCCCACCTGCTGCGCGTGGCCGACCTCCTCGGCCTGGGCGCGCGCGACGGCGCCGGGCTGCTCGAGATCCCCGCCAGCGCCAACGGACGTGGCCTGCGCGAGGCGGGCGTGCTCCCCGACGCCGGCCCCGGATACTCGTCCCTGCCCGCCGAGCTCGAGGGCCGGGCGGCGGCGGAGATGGCGGCGGCCGCCGCCGAAGGCAAGGTGACCGCCTTCTACCTGTTCGAGACCGACCCGGTGCGCGACCTTCCTGATCGCCCCCGGTGGGAACGCGCGCTCGAGGCCGCCAGCCTGGTGGTGAGCCACGCCTCCGTGCTCACCGAGGGGATCCGCGAGCACGCCGACGTCGTCTTCCCCGCCGAGTCCTACGCCGAGAAGGAGGGCACCGTCGTGCACCCCGACGGGCGCCTGCAGCGGCTGCGCATCGCCATCGCCCAGCCCGACGATGTCCGCGCCGGCTGGTGGGTGATCGGCGAGCTCGGCCGCCGGATCGGACACGACCTCGACGTCGCCACGGCCCCGGCCGCCTTCGCCCAGCTCGTTGCGGCGGTCCCCTTCTACGCGGGCCTCACCCTCGAGGAGCTCGGGGGCCGCGGCCTGCGCTGGCCGGCGCGCGCCGAGGCATCGGCCTTCCCCGCCCCGGCCTCGCCTCCGGCGGCGCCGTCCGCCCCCGCTCCCGCCACCGCGCCCCCGCCCGGGCCAGTGGCCGAGGACGAGCCCGCGGCCGCCGTGCCGCCCCCGGGTCCGGTCGCCGGCCCGGTCTCCGAGGGTGCGCGTGCCGCTGCTTCGACCCGGGCACCCGGCGGCGCGCCGGCGCCGGAGCGCGCGCCCGCGTCGGCGCGCGGAGCCCCCGCCGACGGCGCCTTCCGCCTCGGCATCCACCGCCCGCTGTGGGCCTCGCCCACCGTCGAGATCTCCCCGGCCCTGAAGTTCGCGATCGCCCGCCAGCACGCCGAGCTCTCACCCGCCGACGCCCAGCGGCTCGGCCTCACGACCGGCGAGACCGTCGAGGTGGCGTCGAACGGCACGGCGGTCAAGGCCACGGTGGCCGTGCACTCGGGCATCCCCGCCGGGACGGTGTTCCTCGCCGACGGGCTGGCCGAGGACTCGGCCAATGTGTTCACCGTCTCCGAGGTCGAGGTGCGCAAGCCGTGATCGTCCCCGCCGTCGTCGGGTACTACGAGCCGTGGTGGATCCAGATCGTCAAGGCGCTCGTCATCTTCGGCGTCATCCTCGCCATCTTCCCCATGCTTACGGTGTACGAGCGCAAGCTCATGGGACGCCTCCAGGGTCGCTACGGCCCCAACCGCGTCGGCCCCTTCGGGATGCTCCAGCCCGTAGCCGAGATCCTCAAGTTCGGGGCCAAGGAGCCGTTCCGGCCCAGCACCTCGATCGGCTTCATCTTCCGCATCGCCCCCGCCATCGCCATGACCACCGCGGTTGCCGCCCTGGCCATCATCCCCTTCGGCGACGTCCAGAACATCTTCGGGCGCCAGGTGGGGATATACGGGATCGACGTCTCCATCGGCCCCCTCTACGTGTTCGCCTTCGCCGGCATCTCCTTCTACGGGATCATGCTCGGCGGCTGGGCCTCGGGCTCGAAGTACTCGTTCCTCGGCGCGATGCGCACGGCCGCGCAGCTCATCTCCTACGAGGTCTCCCAGAGCCTCGCCCTCGTCGGGGTGGTCATCACCTCGGGGACACTGTCGCTGACGGGGATCGTCCACGCCCAGGGGGGCATGTGGTACATCGTGCCCCAGGTCGTCGGGTTCCTCATCTTCATGGTCGCGAGCCTTGCCGAGATCAACCGCGCCCCCTTCGACCTCGTCGAGGCCGATGCCGAGCTCGTGGGCGGATTCAACACCGAGTACAGCGGCACCGCCTACGCCGCCTTCCTCTTCGCCGAGTACCTGAACATGATCGTGGTGGCGGGGCTTGCCACCACCCTGTTCCTCGGCGGCTGGTTGCTCCCTTTCGGCATCCACCCGCCCGGCTGGGTCGATCCCATCATCGTGGCCGCGAAGATGATGATCTTCATCACCCTGTTCATCTGGATCCGCTTCACCCTCCCGCGGCTGCGTTATGACCAGCTCATGTCCCTCGGATGGAAGGTTCTGCTCCCCTTGGCGACCCTCAACGTACTGGTGACCGCGATCGTGGTGGCCACATGACCCCTCCCTACGACCCCAGCGCGGACGTCATCGAGGTCCTGCGCCAGCCCCCGCCGGGCGCGGCCCACAGCACCTACCGCGCCTTCGGAGAGACCCTCCGCGGCCTCAAGACCACCTTCGCGCGGATGGTCGAAGGCCCGGTGACGATGCAGTACCCGGAGGAGAAGACCCCGGTGTACCCGCGCTTCCGCGGCCGCCACAAGCTCCACCGCTTCGAGGACACCGGCCTCGAGAAATGCGTCGGCTGCTCGCTGTGCGCCGCCGCCTGCCCGGCCGACTGCATCCGCGTCGTCGCCGCCGAGAACACCCCCGAGCTGCGGATCTCCGCTGGCGAGCGCTACGCCGCCGTGTACGAGATCAACCTCAGCCGCTGCATCTTCTGCGGCTACTGCGAGGTGGCGTGCCCGTTCGACGCGATCACCATGGGTCACGACTACGAGATGTCGGACTACACGCGCTCGGATCTGATCTTCACCAAGGAGATGCTGCTCGCCGAGCCGATCGAGCGTACGCCGCTGCGCTCCGAAGGGGAATAGCCGGCGCATGAGCGCGGTCCTCTTCTTCATCGCCGCCATCGGCGCCATCACCGGGGCGGTCGGCGTGGTCATGCTCGGCAGCCAGTTCTACAGCGTCCTCGCGCTCGTCATCCACCTGGTCGCGCTCGCCGCCCTCTTCCTCCTCCTCCGGGCCGAGTTCGTGGCCGCCGCCCAGGTGATCGTCTACGCCGGCGCGGTCATGGTCCTCTACGTGTTCGTCGTCGCCTACGTGGGCGGCGGCGACGAGGAGGCCACCCGCTCGGGGCTGCGCTTCCTCGGCCCCCTGCTCGCCCTCGCCCTCGCCGTCGAGCTGTGCGTGGCCCTGCTCGGGACCGCGCTCAAGGGGATCTCGAGCAAGGGAGCCCGCTTCGTGCCGGGCTTCGGGACCCCCGCAGACATCGGCAAGCTCTTCCTCACCAAGTTCCTCCTTCCCTTCGAGCTTGCCTCGCTGCTCCTGCTCGTCGCCGCCGTGGGCGCGATCGTCCTCGCGCGCCGGCGCCGCGGGCTCGAGCCCGACGAGGAGCGCGAAGCGCGGTACCACCCACGGCTCCCGGCTTGGGTCGGAAGCATGGCCGAAGCGGGCGGGCTCACCCGCTTCGAGGAGCCGCCGGCACCCCCCGCCGCCGAGCCCGAACCGGAGAGCGCCCCGATCGGGAGCCAGAGCTAGTGGCCATCGGCTGGTACCTGGCCGTATCGGCGGTGATCTTCTCGATCGGCGCGGCGGGCGTGCTCGTGCGGCGCAGCCCGCTGGTCGTCCTCCTGTGCCTCGAGCTCATGCTCAACGCCGCCAACCTCGCCCTCGTCGCCTTCTCGCGCATGTGGGGGAGCGAGGACGGGCAGGTGTTCGCGCTGATCGTCATGGTCATCGCCGCCTGCGAGGTGACCGTCGGCCTCGGGCTGATTGTGGCCATGTACCGCCGCCGGATGCCGCTCGACGTCGACGACCTCCGAGAACTCCAGGGCTAGTGCACTGAATGACGGCGACGACCTTCGGCTGGTTGGTCCTCCTGTGCCCGCTCGTGGGGATGGTCGTCATCGCCCTGGGCTACAAGGTCCTCCCCGGCCGCACGCCGGGCTGGATCGCCACCGCCGCGATCGGGCTCTCGTTCGCCTGCGCGGTGGTCATGCTCGTCAAGCTTCTCGACCTGCCCACGGCTCACCGCCAGCTCACCTCCTCACTGTGGAACTACGCCTCGAGCGTCGGGGTCAACGCCAAGATGGGGATCCTCGTCGACCCGCTCTCGGTGTTCATGGTCCTCGTGGTCAGCGGCGTCTCGACCCTGATTCACCTGTACTCGGTCTCCTACATGTCGGGGGACCGTGGGTACACGCGGTTCTTCGCCTATCTGAACTACTTCGTCTTCTCCATGCTCCTGCTCCTGCTGGCCGGCAACTTCCTCCTCCTCATCGTCGGCTGGGCCTTCGTGGGTGCCGCCTCCTACCTGCTCATCTCCTTCTGGTACCGGCGCACCACCGCAACTCGGGCGGGCATCAAGGCCTTCGTCATCAACGTCGTCGGCGACGTCGGCCTCGTCCTCGGGACCTTCTTCATCTTCACCCACACGGGCACGCTCGACTTCCTCCAGACCTTCGCCGCCGTCCCCCACGTCTTCCACCACAACAGCACCGACCTCGTCGTCGGCTGCCTGCTCCTGCTCGTGGGCGCGTTCGCGAAATCGGCCCAGGTCCCGCTCCACACCTGGCTCCCGGACGCCATGGAGGGCCCGACGCCGGTGTCGGCGCTGATCCACGCCGCCACCATGGTCACCGCCGGCGTCTATCTGATCGCGCGCATGCACCCGCTCTTCGAGCTCGCGCCCACGGCGGCCGATATCGGCGCCGTCGGCGGCTGCCTGACGCTCCTCATCGCCGGGACGATCGGCCTCACGGTGACCGACGTCAAGCGGGTGATCGCCTACTCGACGATGTCCCAGATCGGCTACATGATCATGGGCGCGGCGGCGGGGGCGTACTCGGGCGCCCTCTTCCTGCTCATGGCTCACGCCTTCTTCAAGGCCCTCCTGTTCATGGCCGCCGGCTCGCTGATCGCCGCCATGGCGGGCAACCAGGACCTCGACCGGATGGGCGGCTTCCGGCGCGCGCTCCCCTTCACCTTCGGCTGCTTCCTCATCGGCGGCATGGCGCTGTCGGGCCTGCCCCCGTTCTCTGGCTGGTTCTCCAAGGACGACATCCTCGCCTTCCTCGACCATCGCGGCGGCGGCTTCGAGATCATGGGGATCGCCGGCTACATCGGCGCGATCCTCACCGCCATCTACACCTTCCGGCTCATCTTCCGGGCCTTCCTCGGCGCCCCGTGCCCCGAGGCCAAGGAGCTCGAGGAGGGACACCTGGCCCACGCCGAGGTGCCCACCAACCCGCAGACCGGCGAAGTCGAGGACACCGATGTCGGCTTCCCGGGCCCCGAGCACCACATCGCCGAGCGGGAATGGCCGATGAAGGTGGCGATGGGAACCCTGGCCGTGCTCGCCACCGTGGGCGGCTTCCTCGAGGTCCCCGGCGTCGACGACGCGATCCGGCGCTTCCTCGAGCCCAGCTTCTCGACCTCGCAGCTCGCGGCCTCGGTGCCCTCGACGGGCGCCGACTGGATCGGCCTGGTCATCGGCGCCGCCATCGCCGTCGTCGGTGTCGTCATCGCCTACCGCATCTGGGTGCTCGCGCCCGGGACGGCCGCGGTGATCCGCGAGCGCTTCGCCCCGCTCTACCGGCTCTTCGTCAACAAGTGGTACTTCGACGAGATCATCGACTACGCGATCGTGCGCCCGGCGCAGTGGTTCGGTCAGGTCGCCGAGACCGTGATCGACCGCACGCTGGTGGCCGAGGGCATCACCGGCGGAACGGTCAGCGTGATCGGGGCCGTCTCGGCCGCGGTGCGCCGGACCCAGACCGGGTTCCTGCGCTACTACGTGGCCCTCATGCTCCTCGGCGTGAGCGGCGTCGTCATCTACTTCCTCGTCGCCGGCTGATCGATGACCCTGACGATCCTCATCTGGCTTCCCCTCGCCATCGGCGTCGCGGTCAGCGCCCTCCCGCCCGCGCTCGTCGGCCGCGCCACCGCGATCCTCAGCCTCGCCCCCCTCGGGGTGGCGATCTCCTTCCTCGCGCGTTTCAAGATCGGCCACGCGGGCCTTCAGTTCGTCACCGACCACACCTGGATCAGCGCCTTCGGCATCCACTACA
Source organism: Solirubrobacteraceae bacterium (assembly GCA_035551955.1). Taxonomy (GTDB): domain Bacteria; phylum Actinomycetota; class Thermoleophilia; order Solirubrobacterales; family Solirubrobacteraceae; genus Palsa-465. Next base: position 10,205 of record DASZMD010000148.1, read on the forward strand.
AGGTCGGCCTCGACGGCCTCAACGTGGCCCTGGTCGTGCTCACCACCGTGCTCTTCACCGCTTCGATGGCGTGGTCGGCGACGCGGGAATGGGAGCGCCCGCGCCTGTTCTACTTCTTCCTCGGCCTCGCCCAGAGCGCGGTCCTCGGAGCGTTCTGCGCCCAGGACCTGTTCCTCTTCGTCGCCTTCTTCGACCTCATGCTCATCCCCTTCTACTTCCTGACCGGGATGTGGGGCACGGGCGAGCGCGTGCGGGCGACCACCAAGCTCGTCATCTACACGCTCGTGGGCTCGTTCTTCATGCTCGTGGCGGCGATCGCCACCGCCGTGCTCGCGTCGAACGCCTACGGCACCAGCCTCACCTTCGTGCTCTCGAGCCTCCAGCACCTGCAGCTCAGCCACACCTCGCAGGACTGGGTCTTCCTGTGCTTCGCGGTCGCCTTCCTGGTCAAGATGCCGCTCGTCCCCTTCCACGGCTGGCTCGCCGACGGGTACCGGTCGATGCCCATCCCCGCCGTCGCCGTGTTCAGCGGCGTGCTCTCCAAGGTCGCCGCCTACGGGTTCCTGAAGATCGTCCTCCCCCTCTTCCCCTACGCCTCGGTCCACTACCAGACGCTGATGCTGGTGATCGCCCTGGTCTCGATCATCTACGCGACGTCGCTGGCCTTCACCACCACCCAGGCCCGGCTCGTGGTCGCCTATTCGTCGGTCGCCCAGCTCGCCTTCATCGTCCTCGGCATCTTCTCGCTGCGCCCCCAGGGCGGCCAGGGCGCGCTGCTCCAGATGCTCAACCACGGCCTCGTCACCGCCCCGCTCTTCTTCATCGTCGCCGCCCTCGCGGTGCGCTGCGGCGGCTCGGAGGACATCCGCGAGATGGGCGGCCTCGCCTTCCGCGCCCCGGTGCTCGCGGCCCTGTTCCTGATCGTCATCCTCGCCAACCTCGCCATGCCAGGATCCTCGAACTTCGCGGGCGAGTTCCTCATCCTCCTCGGCGTCTTCAAGGCGAAGCTGGCGATCTCGGTGATCGCCTTCCTGGGCGTGATCGGCGCGGCCGTGTACTCGCTGCGCGTGTACATCCGCACCATGCACAACCCGCTCGGTCCCAAGGCCCACTCGCATGAGATCTCCTGGCGCGACGCGCTGCCCATCGCTGCCCTCGTAGTAGTGATCCTGGCGCTGGCCTTCTATCCCCAGTTCGGCCTGCGGCGCTCGGACCAGAGCCTGAGAGCGACGATGGCCCCGGCCGAGGTCCAGGACGGACTGTCACCGGCAGCGGTCGTCGCGGTCACCGGATCGGGGCGCCGATGACGCGCGTCCCTCCCATCCACATTGCCGCCACCCACATCAAGGGCCCGCCCATCGACTGGGTGGGGCTCGCTCCCTTCGTGACCCTGACCATTGGAGCCCTGCTCGTGCTCCTCATCGGTCTGCTCCGGAGCCCGATTGCCCGCGAGCGCATCGTGCCCGCGCTCAGCGTCGTCACCCTGGCGGTGACCATCGGCTACGAGATCGCGACCTTCCATCATCAGACCTCGATCATCTCGGGCGCCCTGCGAATCGACGACCTGGCGCTGATCCTCGATCTCGTCTTCGCCATCGCCGGCCTCGCCGCGGTGATCCTCTCCGTCCGTGAGCCCGGAGCGACCGACGCCGGTCACGGCGAGTACCACTCCTTGCTCCTGTTCTCGATCCTTGGCATGGCCGTGCTCGTCAGCGCCCAGAACCTGGTCACCCTGTTCATCGGCTTCGAGCTCCTGTCCATCCCCCTGTACATCCTCTGCGCGTCGGACTCCCGCCGCGCCGCCTCGCTCGAATCGGGACTCAAGTACCTGGTCATCGGGTCGGTCGGGTCCGCGACTCTGGTCTACGGGCTGGCTCTGATCTACGGAGCCACGGGCACGACCGACTTCGTTCCCATCTCGGCCGCGATCACCGGCAGCTCGGTGCAGCCCGGCGGCCTGCTCAACGACCCGCTGCTCCTGACCGGCATCGCCCTGAGCATCGTCGGCTTCGCCTTCAAGGCGTCGGTTGCTCCCTTCCACCAGTGGACGCCCGACGTCTACGAGGGAGCGCCCACCCCGATCACGGCGTTCATGGCCACGGCCACCAAGGCGGCGGCCATCGGTGTCTTCCTACGCTTCTTCGACGTCGCGGTGATCGGGGTCCAGAGCACCTGGGCGCCGCTCCTGGCCGCCCTGGCCACGATCACCATCATCGTCGGCAACGTCGGCGCCCTCGGCCAGTCCTCGACGAAGCGGATCCTCGCCTACTCGGGCGTCGGGCAGGCGGGCTACATGCTCGCCGGAGTGGTGGTGGGCACCCAGCTCGGCATCACCGCCACCGTCTTCTACATCGTCACCTATCTGCCCGTGAACCTCGCCGCCTTCGCGGTCATCGTCGCCCGCCAGCGCCAGCGCGCGGGCGGCGAGGACCTCTCGGCCCTGGCTGGCTTGGGAACACGACAACCCTGGCTCGCCTGGCCGATGACCATCGCCATGCTCTCGCTGGCGGGGATTCCCGGCACCGTCGGCTTCATCGGGAAGCTCTATCTGATCCGCGCCCTGGTGGGCGGCAACTACACGTGGCTGGCGGTGATGATCGTCGTCGGCTCGATGATCTCGCTCGGCTACTACCTGCGCGTGGTGGCGACGATGTGGATGAGCTCGCCGCAGGCCGAGTCGGCGAGCGCGCGCGTTCCCGCCGGCGGGCGGCCGGCAATCGCCGGTGGCTCGGACGAGGCCGACGCCGCGGACGCCGGCGGCTGGCCCACGCCCGATCGCGCCGTGGCCAACGCCGAGGTGGCCGCGGTCGCGGTGCTATTCGGCGCGGCTGGGGTCTTCTTTGGCATCATCCCCTCCCCGCTGCTCCAGCTGGCTGCCCATGCCGGGCGGTCGATCACGGGAATCTTCTAGCCGAACCTTGTCGCGCCGTGGGAGGGAACGATGACCAAGAGACTGTGTGTGCTGCTCGTGTGCGCCTTGCCGGCCGCGCTGCTCGTCGAGGGCTGTGGCGGCAGCAGCCAGAGCAAGACGGGTGCGACCTCGGGCCTGTCGCTCAAGACGGTGAAGCGCCTGAACAAGATCAACACCGACAAGTCGGTGGCGGCGTGCCATCAGCTGGCCAACAACCCGGGCCTCCCCGCCAATCAGAAGCCGCTGGTCCTCCAGCAGTGCGAGTACATCCGCAC
>DASZMD010000149.1:0-3567 GCA_035551955.1 Solirubrobacteraceae bacterium
GACGTCCTCCTGGGTGATGCTCAGCGGCGCTCCGGCGGCGACCCGGATGCCCTCCTTGACGATGTCGACGCCGGTCACCATCTCGGTCACACAGTGCTCGACCTGGACCCGCGTGTTCATCTCCAGGAAGTAGTACTCGCCATCCTGGAGCAGCCCCTCGATCGTGCCGGCGCCGGTGTACGACACGGCCGCGGCCGCCTCGGTGGCGATCGTCCCGATCCGGGCCCGGAGCTCCGCGTCGACGGCGGGGGCGGGCGACTCCTCGATCAGCTTCTGGTGGCGGCGCTGGAGCGAGCAGTCGCGCTCGCCGAGATGGATGACGTTGCCGTGCGCGTCGGCGAGGACCTGAACCTCGACGTGACGAGGGTCGGGGAGATAGCGCTCGAGATACACGGTGGCGTCGCCGAAGAACTTCTCGCCCTCGCGCGCCGCCCCCTCGAAGGCCTCGGTGAGCTTGTCCTCGGTGAGGGCGACGCGGAAGCCCTTGCCGCCGCCGCCGCCCGCCGCCTTGACGGCGACCGGGTACCCGATCGTCTCGGCGATCAGCTTGCGGGCGTCGTCGACCGACTTCACGGGCTTGGTCGTGCCGGGGACGATGGGCACGCCCGCCTTCTTCATCAGCTCGCGGGCTCGCGTCTTCGAGCCCATCGCCTCGATCGCCGACGACGGCGGTCCGATGAAGACGATCCCTCGCTTCTCCAGCGCCTTGGCGAAGGCCGCGTTCTCGGCCAGGAAGCCGTAGCCGGGATGGACCGCCTCGGCCCCGGAGCGCTCGACGGCGTCGAGCAGCTTATCCACGGCCAGGTAGCTCTCGGCCGCGGGACCGGGCCCGAGCAGATAGGCCTCGTCGGCGCGTTTGACGTGGACGGCGTCGCGATCGAGCTCGGAGTAGACGGCGACGGTCGCCACGCCCAGCTCCTCGCATGCGCGCATTATCCGCACCGCAATCTCTCCGCGGTTGGCGATCAGAACCTTCGAGAACATCGGCCGTCCGCCACTCTAGCGGGCGATGCATTGAAGCGATTTTTCTATTTATGGTTCAGCGTATGGGTGACGGCCGACGCCGCCCTCGTCGCCGCGCCGGCGTCGCGCTGCAGACTCGCGAGCGCGTCGTGCGCCGCCACCAGGTCACGCCCCTTGACCGCGGAGGAGGTGGCGCGGAGGTCGCGCTCCATGCGATCGAGGCCCCCGGTCAGCGTCCTGAACGCCGTGGCCACCGGGGCCGGCGGCTTCAGCGCCTCGAGCGGCGCCAACTGCCGGTGGAAGCGATCGGCGAGGGCGGTCAGACTGCCGGCGATCTCGGCCGTGGTCTTGCCCTTGGCGTGAGTGAAGGTGTTGGCGATATCGGCAAAGGTCCGGTTCAGAGGCGCCTGGGCGGCGGCGTATCTCGCCTTGAACCGCTCCGTCGCGCTCGTCCCGCAGGCCGTGACCGCGAGCAGGCCGGCGAGCACAGCGCAGGCTGCGAGCAAAGGCCATCGGTAGCGCATGGGGTTCCCTTTCCTGGGTTGCCGAGACAGCGGCCCGCGCCGACCGTGACGGAGCTGCCAGGTGCGATCCTAGAGCAGCGGGCTCCGGGCGGAAAGGGGACTCAGGCGACGCCGACGATCATGCCCGCGCCGACGGTGTCGTTCGTCGCTTCATCGATGAGGATGAAGCTGCCCGTGGTGCGGTTACGGCTGTAGGGATCGACGAGGAGGGGGGCGGAGACGCGCAGGCGGACGCGGCCGATCTGGTTGAGCGCGAGCTCATCGGACTGCTCGTGCTCGAGCGTGTTGACATCGATGCGGTGCTCGAGCTCGGCCACCACCGCGCGCGCCGACCGCGTGGTGTGCTTGATCGCATAGCGCCGTCCGGGGACGAGCGGGTTCTCGCCCATCCAGCAGACATTGGCCTCGATCTGGCGGGCGGCGAGCGGCGGGTCGTCGGCCAGGCAGATCATGTCGCCGCGGGAGACGTCGATGTCGTCCTCGAGGCGGAGGGTCACCGACATGGTCGGGAAGGCGGCCTCGATCTCCCCGTCGTAGGTGTCGATGGCGGCGATCCGGCTTCGCTGCCCGGCGGGGAGCACGACCACGTCGTCCCCGGGTCGCAGGACTCCGCCCGCCACCTGCCCGGCATAGCCGCGGTAGTCGTGATGCTCGACGGCCATCGGCCGGATCACCCACTGCACGGGGAAGCGGACGTCGGCGAGGTTGCGGGCGGGGGCGATGACCACGTGCTCGAGGTGGTAGAGGAGCGGCGGCCCTCCGTACCAGGGCATCGCCTCGGAGCGATCGACAACGTTGTCGCCGTGCAGCGCCGAGATCGGGATGAAGGTCAGGTCGACGATGTCGAGCCGGGCGGCCCAGTCGCTGAGCTCGTCGACCAGGCGATCGAACACCGCCTCGTCGTAGTCGACGAGGTCCATCTTGTTGACGCACACCACCACGTGCGGGATCCGCAGCAGCGAGGCGATGTAGACGTGGCGCCGCGTCTGCTCGATCACCCCCTTGCGGGCGTCGACGAGCACGACCGAGAGGTCGGCAGTCGACGCGCCCGTGACCATGTTCCGCGTGTACTGCTCGTGACCCGGGGTGTCGGCGATGATGAACTTGCGCCGCGGGGTCTGGAAGTAGCGGTAGGCCACGTCGATGGTGATCCCCTGCTCGCGCTCGGCCCGCAGCCCGTCGGTGAGCAGAGCGAAGTTCACGTACCCGTCGCCCCGGCGCTCGGAGGTCTGCACGACGTGGTCGAGCTGGTCGATGAGGATCTGCTTGGAGTCGAAGAGCAGCCGGCCGATTAGCGTCGACTTGCCGTCGTCGACCGATCCGGCGGTGGCGAAGCGCAGCAGCTCGGCCGTGCGCGTCCGCGTGGCGTGCCCGTTGGTGGCGGCTCCGGGGGGCACTAGAAATAGCCCTCGCGCTTACGGTCTTCCATGGCCGCCTCGGTCACGCGGTCATCGGCGCGGGTCTCGCCGCGCTCGGTGATGCGGGTGGCGGAGATCTCGGCGACCACGGTCTCGAGCGTCACCGCCTCCGAGCGGACGGCTCCCGTGCACGTCATGTCGCCCACCGTGCGGTAGCGGACGCTCTCCTCGAAGGGCTCCTCGTCGTCGAGGAGCTCGACGTGCGGGCTGTGGGCGTAGAGCATCCCGTCGCGCTGGAACACGGGCCGGGTGTGGGCGAAGTAGATCGACGGCACTTCGAGGCGCTCGGTGGCGATGTAACGCCAGACGTCGAGCTCGGTCCAGTTCGAGATCGGAAACACGCGCACGTGCTCGCCGCGGTTGATGCGGCCGTTGTAGAGCGACCACAGCTCCGGCCGCTGGCGCTTGGGGTCCCACTGGCCGAAGTCGTCGCGGAAGGAGAACACGCGCTCCTTGGCGCGAGCCCGTTCCTCGTCCCGCCGGGCCCCGCCGAAGGCGGCATCGAACCCGTGCTCCTCGATCGCGTCGAGCAGGGTGATGGTCTGCAGGCGGTTGCGCGAGGCACGCGGGCCGGTCTCCTCGACGACGCGGCCGGCGTCGATCGAGTCCTGCACGTGGGCGACGATCAGCCGCTCGCCGAGCTCGGCGATCCGGCGGTCGCG
>DASZMD010000150.1:0-11697 GCA_035551955.1 Solirubrobacteraceae bacterium
ACATCTGGACGTTGCTGCTGTACGGCATCAGCGACTGGGTCGTCTCGGGGTAGATCTCGTTGCCGATCGTCGCGCCCGTGGAGTAATAGGTCGTCCCGTCTCCCTGGGCGGAACCGACCATCACCATGTGGCTGGGGTCAAGCGCCTTGATCTCGTCGACGTATTGCGTCAGGCCACCCTTCTGGGCGGTGGTCAACGTCCAGTCGTCGGCGGCGTAGTAGCCGTACGTAGCCGGCAGCTGCGACAGGAACTGGATGATGTAGTTCAGGACCTGGGTGGTTGATGTGCACCCGCACGCGGTGCTGAAGGAGCTCCAGTCACCGGCAGCGCTCGAACCGATCCACGCGCCGCCCCAGTAGCCGGGATCGTTCAGCTCCCACATGACCGACATGCCGATGCTCTGCGCATATGTCGCGTAGGCGGAAATCTCGTCGGTGGTATCCCACTGAGCGCTCATGACGACGACCTGTAGGCCTGCCTGCTTGATCTGCAGGAGATCCTGCTCGCAGGTCGTGAGGCCGTTGCTGAGGTCGCAGCCGTCGAAGATGCCCTGTGCTGGCAGCGAGCCCACGGCATGTGTCTTCTTGCTGGCCACAGACTTGTGCGAGGCGTGCGTGACCTTGCGGGGCTTGGCGGCGCGTGACGACGCGAAGCTGGTTGCGGCCTGGGTGGAGACGACGACGGCGATCGCGGTGAGCAGAAGGGCGATGCGGGCGAGGCGAGCGAGGATCTTCGGCATATCCACCGGATCGGGGTGCAAGGCACCAGGTGCCAGCCATCGACGAGAAAGGTGGACATTTGTTGGGGCCTCGTTCTGGACGTTTGTTCGACGCTGACCGCGACACAATGCGTCGATAACCGGTGGATGCCTGATGGCGCTGTGTCGTTAGAACCCAGCTGACGCCGCGATGCCGACGCTGGACCTTCGGCGGGTGACAGCGGCAAACCTTTGGACGCCAGGACAGTGCGCCGGCGAGGCAAGCAGGCGAAGATTCTGCCCATGACCTCACGACCCACAACGTCAAGGATCCTACTTGTAACCGACCGCCGCACCGCCGCAAACGGCGGCTCCGCGGTTCGCGTACGCCGCTACCGGTTGGCGCGGATGGTTGCCGACGACGGCCCCAGTGCCAGCAATCGCAGCAAGTCATACCGAAGCTAACCCAGGGGCGGCGCCGGCAGCAGGTGTGAAGGCCACTGGTATTCGTGCCGCGATCAGCGCTACGCTTTACGAACATGGCCCGTCAGATTGAACGAAGCCGGTCAAGGCCGCCAATCATGCGGAGAGCCGTTGCGGCTCTGGTTCTGGTTGCCGTTGGCGTCCTGGTTTTCCACTTCATCGTGAGCCTCGTGATGACGGTCTTCTGGATCGTCGCGATCGTCGCGGTGATCGCAGCCGTGCTCTGGGCCGCCAACGAACTCTTCTGAGGCGGCAGTGTCCGGCTACGGGCTAGGTCTGCTCGTAATCCTCTTTTGCTTCGGCGTGGCCGGTGGCTACGTCGGGCGTGTCAAGGGCAGCTCGTTCACGATGTGGTTCCTGATCTCTTTCTGCGTCCCGTTCATCGGGTTGCTGACGGCGATCTTCTACCGCTACGAGAACCAGGAGCTGCGCCGCGAATGCCCGCGGTGTCACAAGGTTCTGAAGCTCTACGACGCGGTCTGCATGCGCTGCGGCTACGAGCTCGAGTTCCCCGACGTGGCGATCACCCCCGAAGCGCGCAGCTCTCAGCGAGTAGCCCCGTAGCGCAGGAGGTCAGCTCCTGCGCGGCGAATCAGATCCGAGTCATTAGACTCGGGCAAGTCGGCGCGGAGCGGCCGCGCCACGATGCGAGCTTTTCGGAAAGGAGGCGAGCGCTATGCGTGCAGTCGACGCACTGATGGAATGTCTCAAGGCAGAGGGTGTTGACGTGGTATTCGGGCTGCCCGGCGGCGCGAACCTCCCGACATACGACGCCTTCTACGACGCCGGCATCCGCCACATCCTTGTGCGCCACGAGGCCGGTGGCGGTCACGCTGCCGAGGGCTATGCCAAGGCCACCGGTCGCGTCGGTGTCGCACTCGGCACCAGTGGCCCCGGCGCCACCAACCTGGTCACGCCGATCTGTGACGCGATGATGGATTCCGTCCCGGTCGTGTTCCTGACCGGCCAGGTGCGCACCGAGCTGCTCGGCACCGATGGCTTCCAGGAGGCCGACACGATCGGGATCACGATGCCGATCGTCAAGCACAGCGTGATGATTCAGCACCCGCTGGAGCTCCCGCGCGCGATCCACGAGGCCTTCCACGTCGCGCGCAGCGGCCGCCCTGGGCCGGTGGTCGTTGACATCCCGACCGATCTGAGCCGTGCGGACATCCCGTATGAGCCGATCACCGACGTGCACCTGCCCGGTTACCAGCCGACCACCGATGGCAACCAGAAGCAGATCCGGCTGGCCGCTAAGGCGCTCGCCAACGCGCGTCGCCCGGTGATCTATGCGGGCGGTGGCACCGTGGGCTCGTCGCCGGAGCTGATCGAGCTCGCCACCTCGGATCGCCTGCCGGTGACCTGCACGGTGATGGGGCTTGGTGCCTTCCCGGCCAGCCATCCGCAGTGGCTCGGGATGCTCGGCATGCACGGCACGCGCTCGGCGAACTACGCGATGGACGAGGCCGACCTGATCGTCGCGATCGGAGCGCGTTTCGATGACCGGGTTACGGCCAAGCTGTCGGAGTTCGCTCCGCACGCGAAGTTCGTGCACATCGATGTCGATCCCGCGGAGATCTCCAAGAACGTACCCGCGCACATCCCCATCGTCGGCGACGCCAAGAACATCCTCCCCCGCCTCACCGCCGAGTACCGCGCCCTGGCGCCGGACCCGTCCCGGCTCGACGAGTGGTGGTCGCGGATCCACGCGTGGCGCGAGCGTCACCCGCTCGGCTACGAGCCGAGCACGGACGCCGAGATCAAGCCCCAGCAGATGATCCAGGCGCTCTACGAGGCCACCGGTGGCGACGCCATCGTCACCAGCGATGTCGGCCAGCACCAGATGTGGACCGCTCAGTACTACCACTTCGCCAGGCCACGCCGGTGGATCAACTCGGGTGGCCTGGGGACGATGGGCTTCGGCCTCCCCGCCGCGATGGGGGCCAAGGTCGGCTGCCCGGACGAGACGGTGGTGTGCATCGCCGGCGACGGATCCGTGCAGATGAACATGCAGGAGCTCGCCACCTGCTCCCAGGAGGGCATCGCCATCAAGGTGTTCATCATGAACAACGGCTACCTGGGGATGGTCCGCCAGTGGCAGGAGCTGTTCTGGGACAAGCGCTACAGCCAGGTCGACATGGGCCAGTGGCCCGACTTCGTCAAGGTTGCGGAGGCGTACGGCGCCACCGGCCTGCGCTTCACCGACAAGAGCACACTCGTCGAGGACATGAAGCAGGCGATCGCCACCGACGGGCCGGTGCTCGTCGACGTCCGCGTCACGCGGGAGGAGAACACCTACCCGATGATCCCGGCGGGCAAGGCCGCTCGGGACATGGTCGGCTGATGGGTGAGCCCGCGACCAAGGAAGTCCTCTCGCTCGAAGACCTCGAGGCCACGGCCGGGCTGCGTACCGGCCGCAAGCACATTCTCTCCATCCTCGTCGAGAACAAGCCCGGCGTCCTGACCCGGATCGCCGGCCTGTTCGCGCGGCGCGGGTTCAACATCGACACCCTTGCCGTGGGTCCCACCGATCACGACTCGATATCCCGGGTGACCCTGACGCTCGACGGGGCCAAGCACCCAATCGACCAGGTGACCAAGCAGCTCCACAAGCTCGTCAACGTCCTCAAGATCCGCGACCTCGAGCCCGAGGAGACCCTGGCTCGCGAGCTCGCGCTCTTCAAGGTCAACGCCGACGGCGCGGCCCGCACCGAGGTCATGCAGATCTGCGAGATCTTCCGCGCCAAGATCGTCGACGTCACCAAGCGCTCGGTCGTCGTCGAGGTCACCGGCATCTTCGAGAAGATCGAGGCCTTCGAGCGTCTGGTCCGTCCCTTCGGCCTGATCGAGATGGCGCGCACGGGCGAGATCGCGATCTCCCGGGGCCGAAGCGAGACCTAGGCCCGTCTCGGCCCCGGCGATGCCGAGCGGCGCCCAGTCGCGATCGAACGCCGACCACTGGCGGGGCGGGACCCACGTCGACGCGTACGCGCATCGGACGCTGCGGCCCGCCGAGGTCCTGATGTTCGTGCGCTACCGGGAGGCGCTGTCGGGACGCGTGCTCGATGTCGGCTGCGGCGCCGGTCGCCTCCTCGGCTACCTGGTCGCGCTCGGTGGCGAGGTCCACGGCGTCGACATCTCTCCGGCGATGGTCGCCCACTGTCAGCGCACCTACCCCGAGGCCGGGGTCCGCGTCGGCGACCTGGGGGCGATCGGAGCCGGCACCGAGGGCGTGTTCGACGCGATCATGGCCCTCGACAGCGTGATCGACGTCTTCGACGACGGCGAGCGCCGGCGCGTCCTGCGGGATCTGAAGGCGCTCCTCGACCCCGACGGGCTCCTCATCTTCTCCTCGCACAATCTTGCGCGCGCCGACGCGCCGGCGGCGCCCTCGCACCCCGGCCCCGGCGGCAGGCTGCGCCGCCGGGCGCGCCAGGTGCTGTCAAAGCCGCTCGTCGACCTGGGGGCGGCCGCCCGGCGGGTACCGCGCGACGCGCTGACGCGAGCGCGCAACCGCAGGCGGCTCGCTCCGCTCGAGTACCGCGGCGGCGACTACGCGATCATCAACGACCTCGCCCACAACTACGCGCTGCTCCATTACTACATCGGCCGCGACGCCCAGGCTCGCCAGCTCACAGAGCTCGGCTTCGAGCTGGTGGACTGTCTCGACTCCGACGGCCACGCCGTGGCGGCAGGTGAGCCGGGGAACGGGCCGTGGCTGTTCTACGTGGCACGGTCAGCCCGTCAGTAGGAGCTTGACAGCCCCGTGCACTCAAATACGATCGATTCCTGCCGATGAACATAGGAATCGACCTCGTCCTCACCGACGAGGTCCGCGAGTCAATGCAGATCCATGGGGAGAGGTATGTCAAGCGGGTGTACACCGATGCCGAGCAGGCGGATTGTGGCGATGATCCCCGCCTCCTCGCCAGTTGCTTTGCCGCCAAGGAGGCCGCGATGAAGGCGCTCGGGCGCGGCGATGAGCCGCTCTCCTGGCGCTCCATCGGGGTGCGCCGGGACGCCGGCGGTCACCTGTCGCTGGAGCTCACCGGAGAGGCGGCCGCCCTGGCGCGGCGGCGGGGCATCGACACCTTCCATCTCAGCACCGCCTACCACCGGGCGGCGGCGGCCGCGATCGTCCTCGCCGAAGGCCGCGGGGCGCCATGAGCGACGCCCTGATCGAGGACATCCGCGGCGTCCTGCGCGATCATGCCCGCCTCCCCGTCGACGTCGAAGCGATCAGCGTGGACGCGGACCTGTTCGCGGCGGGCATGAGCTCGCATGCGAGCGTCAACGTCATGCTCGCGCTCGAGGATACCTTCGACATCGAGTTCCCCGACCGGATGCTCAAGCGCAGCGTTTTCGACACCATCTCCGGGATCGCGGCGGCGATCGACGAGCTCCAGGCGCAGGCGGCATGAGCGTTCTCGCCGATCGCGACCTCGAGTTCATCTCCGGGATCCGCCAGATCGCGACCGAGGTCGCGGCCGCGCATGCCGACGAGGTCGACCGCGACGCGCGCTTCCCGGCCGAGGCGGTGCAGGCGCTACGCGCGGCGCGCGCCCTGTCGGCCTACGTGCCCGAGGAGCTGGGCGGTGGCGGCGTCTCGCTGGAGGCGATCGCGCGCGCGTGCTCCGAGCTCGGCCGCCGCTGCTCCTCGACGGCGATGGTCTTCGCCATGCACCAGATTCAGGTCGGGACGATCGTCCGCCATCTCGACGGCGCCCCGTGGTTCGAGTCCTACCTGCGCGAGCTGGCCGCCGATCAGCGCCTGATCGCCTCGGTGACCTCGGAGATCGGGACGGGCGGCGACATGAGCCGGTCGATCGCCGGCGTCACCACGGGCGAGGACGGCAAGCTCGGCTTCGAGAAGCAGGCGCCGACGGTGAGCTACGGCGCCCACGCCGACGATCTCCTGACCACCGTCCGCCGCTCCGAGGGGGCCGAGCCCAGCGACCAGGTGCTGGTGCTCAGCCGTGCCTCGGACACCGAGCTCGAGCCGATGGGGACATGGGACACGATCGGGATGCGGGGGACGTGCTCGCCCGGCTTCGTGGTCCGGGCGCGGTTCAGCCGCGACCAGATCCTCGCGGCCCCGTTCTCGACGATGATGAGCGAGTCCCTGGTCCCGCTCTCCCACGTCCTGTGGTCGTTCGTGTGGCTGGGGATCGCCACCGAGGCCTTCGATCGCGGCCGCAGCTTCGTCCGCCAGGCGATGCGCAAGAGCCCCGGCAAGCCCGTCCCCGCCGCGCACAGCCTCTCGCGGGTGATGAGCGAGCTCTCGATGCTGCGCGCCGAGGTCGAGTCGGCCCTGCAGGAGTTCCTCGCCGCCGAGCCCGACCGCGAGCGGCTGGGCACGGTGGCCGCCGTGCTCCGCTTCAACAATCTCAAGCTCGCCGCCTCCGAGCAGGCCCCGCGCGTGTGCATGGGCGTCCTCGAGGTGATCGGGATCGCCGCCTACAAGAACGATTCCCAGTTCGGCGTCGGACGCCAGCTCCGCGACGCCCTGTCGGCGCGGCTGATGGTGGCCAACGAGCGCATCCACACCATCGACGCCGGCCTGCTGGCGCTCGCCAAGGAGCTGTGAGGCGATGACCTCCGGCGTCAGGCCCGCGTCTGAGGACCAGGCCCAGTTTCTCCGCGAGCTCCTCGCCGGCGGCCTGCTCATCGACTGCGGCGTGCCCGGGGTCTACGGCCACGGCGCCGCCTTCGAGGAGGTGCGGGGCCGGGTCGACCAGCGCCTGGCCGCCGAGGCGGCGAGCCGCGGCGCCGAGCCCCTGCGCTTCCCGCCCGTGCTTCCCCGCGAGCTGCTCGAGCGCAGCGGCTACCTGAACTCGTTCCCGCACCTCGCGGGCAGCGTGTTCTCGTTCGAGGGCGACGAGTCGCAGGCGGCGCTCCAGTCAGAGCGCGCGAGCCGGCACGAGGACTGGAGTGAGTTCCAGCGGATGACCGAGCTGACCCTCACCCCGGCCGCGTGCTACCCGGTGTATCCCGCCATCGCCGCCCGCGGCCCCCTCCCCCGGGGCGGGGTGTTCGTCGACGCGGGTGGGGGCTGGGTGTTCCGCCACGAGCCCTCGCACGACCCCGCCCGCCGCCAGATGTTCCACCAGCACGAGCTCGTCCGCATCGGCGAGCCCGAGAACGTGCTCGGGTGGCGCGACGAGTGGGCGCAGCGTGGCCTCGAGCTCCTGGTCGGGCTGGGTCTCGACGCCGGCCTCGAGACCGCCAACGACCCCTTCTTCGGCCGGCGCGGCCGGATGCTCGCAGCCAACCAGCGCGAGCAGGCGCTGAAGCTCGAGTTGCTCGTGCACATCGCCGGGCCCGAGCCGACGGCGATGGCCTCCTTCAACCACCACCTCGACCATTTCGGATCGACCTTCGGAATCGAGCTGGCGGACGGCGGCACCGCGCACACCGCCTGCCTCGGTTTCGGCCACGAGCGGATCGTGCTCGCGCTCCTGCGCGCCCACGGCCTCGATCCGAGCGCGTGGCCGGCGGCCGTGCGAGCGGGGCTGTGGACCGATGAGTGAGGCGACGGTACCCGGGCTCACGAGCCTGACGGGAAAGGACCCGGCGAACTACCGCCCGCACCCGCTCCACGGCGAGGGCCGGAGCTACCTCGAAACCAACTGTTACACGGACATCATCATCGAGCTCCTGCATGCCTGCGGCTACGAACCGCTCGCCGGCTTCGGGCATCTCGTGCGCATGGACTTCGAAGGCGATCAGTGGACGTTCTTCAAGCCTCCCCCCGACGACCTCGAGCTCCTGTTCGGGGTCGACATCCATGAGATGCAGCCCTACCGGCCCCTTCCGGTGCAGATGGCCGAGCAGATCGAGCGGGGCCGGACGATCATCGTCGAGCTCGATTCCTGGTACCTGCCCGACACCGCCTCCACCAGCTATCGCAGCGAGCACGTCAAGACCTCGGTGGCCGCCGACGCCATCGACCGCGAGCGCGAGCGCCTACGCTACTTCCACAGCGCCGGGCTCTTCGAGCTCGAGGGCGAGGACTACCGCGGCGTGTTCCGGATCGGCGAGTTCTCCGACGACGTCCTGCCGCCCTACACCGAGCTCGCGCGCTTCGACGCGGGCCCGCCCCTGCGGGGGGAGGAGCTGCGGGAGGCGGCCGTGGTCCTGCTTCGCGAGCACCTGTCCGTGGCACCCCGGGACAACCCGTTCGAGCGCTTCGGGGCCGCGCTCGCGCGCGAGCTTCCTGCCCTCCTCGGGCGCGAGCTCGACGACTACCACGCCTACGCCTTCGCCACCGTGCGCATGGCGGGCTCGGCCTTCGAGGTCGCCGCCTCGCACGCTCGCTGGCTCCACGGTGCCGCTGCCGACCCGGCCGTCGAGGCGATGTCGGAGATCGTCGACGGCTGCAAGGCGCTGTCCTTCCGGCTCGCCCGCCGGCGGCAGTTCGATCCCGAGCCGCTGATCGCCACCCTCGCCTCGGCGTGGGCGCGGGCGCTGGCAGCGCTCAGCGACGCGACGGGCTGACGGCCCGCATGACCACCCACGCTCGCGTCGTCCGTGAGCTCTCCACCGGCTGGGAGCTCGCCGCCACCGAGCCGGGTCAGGGCCCGGACCCGGGGGCATTGGGCGCGCTCGACTGGCGCCCCGCCCGCGTCCCGGGGACGGCGGCGATGGCCATGCCCGAAGCGCCGGCGGGGAGCTACGACGGCCGCGACTGGTGGTTTCGCACGAGCTTCGAGGCCGAGCCGCCGGACGCGGGGGAGGAGGTCGTGCTCGTCTTCGAGGGGATCGCCACCGTCAGCGAGGTCTACCTCAACGGGGCGGCGCTCCTCACCAGCAGCTCCATGTTCGCCTCGCACACCATCCCCGTGGGCCCCGAGCTGTGCGGCGGCAACGAGCTCGCGATCTGCTGCCGGGCCCTGACCCCGCTGCTCGCCGCCCCGCGCCGTCCGCGCGCCCGGTGGCGAACCAAGCTCGTCTCCGAGGGCAACCTCCGCTTCTTCCGCACCATGCTCCTCGGGCGCTCGCCCGGGCTTCCCACCGGGCCGCCGGTGGTCGGGCCCTGGCGACCGGTCACGCTCGAACGGCGCCGCGGGGTGGCCCTCGAGGACGTCGAGCTGCGCCCGCGGGTCGAGGGTGGGCGCGGGATCCTGGCGGCCCGGGTGCAGCTGCGCGCGCTCGCGGGTGCGCCCGTGCCGACGGCGGTGAGGCTCGCGCTGCGCGGTCACGGCCGGGCGGAGCACGAGCGCGCGCTGAGGCTCGACGGCGTGAGCGCCGAAGGCGAGCTGGTGGTCGAAGACGCCGAGCGGTGGTGGCCGCACACCCACGGCGAGCCGAAGCTGTACGACGTGACGCTGACCGTCGAGGGGGGCGGTGAGGCGCTGGCCTTCGACCTCGGCCGTGTCGGGTTTCGCGAGCTCGAGTGCGGCGAGGATCTCGAGCGCGAGGGGATCCAGCTCACCATCAACGGCGCGCCCGTCTTCGCCCGCGGCGCCGTGTGGACACCGCTCGCCGAGGAGGACGCGCTGCGGCCCGCGCTCGACCGCGTCGTCGCCGCGGGCATGAACATGCTCCGGGTGCCCGGCACCGCGTGCTATGAGAGCGACGCGTTCTACGACCTGTGCGACGAGCTCGGAATCCTGGTGTGGCAGGACTTCATGTTCGCCAACCTCGACTACCCCGAGCAGGACGAGGCGTTCATGACCACGGTCCGCGATGAGGTTCGCGAGGTCCTGGCCAGACTCGCCCCGCGCCCCAGCCTCACCGTCCTCTGCGGCGGCAGCGAGGTCGCTCAGCAGGTGGCCATGCTCGGCCTCGATCCCGACCTCGCCAACGGGCCCCTGTTCGGACACATGCTCCCCGCGCTCGTCGCCCAGGCGCGGAGCGACGCGCCCTACGTCCGCTCCGCCCCGATCGGAGGGGACCTGCCCTTCCGGACCGACCATGGCGTCGCCAACTACTACGGCGTGGGCGCCTACCTGAGGCCGCTCGAGGACGTCCGGCGCGCCGAGGTGCGCTTCGCCGCCGAGTGCCTGGCCTTCGCCAACCTCCCCGACTACGAGACCTCGTGGAAGGCCGGCGTGCCGCGCGACGCGGGGGCGGGGTGGGACTTCGAGGACGTGCGCGACCACTACCTGCGCCTGCTCTACGGCGTCGACCCCGTTGCCCTGCGCACCGTCGACAGCGAGCGCTACCTGGAGCTCTCGCGGGCGGTGAGCGGCGAGGTCATGGCCGAGGTCTTCGGGGAATGGCGCCGCCGCGCCTCGCCGTGCGGCGGCGGGCTCGTACTGTGGCTCACCGACCTGGCCCCGGGAGCGGGGTGGGGCGTGCTCGACCATCGCGCGGCGCCCAAGGAGGCGTGGCACCGCCTCCGCCACGCGCTCGCCCCGGTGGCGGTGTGGACGACCGACGAGGGCCTCGGGGGAGTCCACCTTCACGTCGCCAACGACCAGCCCCACACCCTCCACGCCGAGCTCCGATGCGCCCTGTACCGGGACCTCGAGACCTGCGTGGGCGAGCACCGGATCGAACTGACGCTCGAGCCTCACGCCGGCTTCGACGACAACCTCGAGCGCCTCCTCGGTCATTTCGTCGACGCCAGCTGGGCCTACCGGTTCGGTCCTCCCGCCCAGGACCTGATCGTCGCCAGCCTCGAGCACGGAGGGCGCGTCCTCTCGCAGGCATTCCGGTTTCCCGCCGGACGGCCCGCGGGGCGCGAGCTGGCGAGCCGCCTCGGCGTCCGCGCCGCGCTCCACGACGCGGACGGCCCGGCGCCGGGGCTGACCGTCTCCTCGACGCGCCTCCTCTACGGGGTGCGGGTCGCCGTCCCGGGCTTCGCGGCCTCCGAGAACTGCTTCTCGGTCGAACCCGGACACGCTCGCGAGATCGAGCTCAGGCGCCTTCCGGGCGCCGACGGGCCACCGGCGGGAACGGTCACGGCGTTGAACCTGGCCGGGCGGGTGGCAATCCTGGGGACCGAGGAGCGCCCTCGGTAGCCTGAGGTGCGATGACCGACGTCCTGTACGGCACCCCGGCGCCCGCGTGGCTTGACGCCTCGGCGACGGCACGTCTCGAGCGGCGCCTCGAACTGGGGCTCCGCCGCGCCCGGGCGAGCGGATCGACGACGCTCGTGAGCTTCACCGCCCGCGTCGACCGCGGTGTTGACCCGACCGCCGTCGTCTGCGCCTCGCGACGGGTCGGCGAGCCATGGGTGTGCCTCGAGCAGCCTGACCGCGACGGGGCGGCGCTCGCCGCCCTGGGTTGCGCGCACAAGCTCGAGGCGCGGGGGCCGGGGCGATTCAAGGACGTCGCGGCGCAGTGGCGGTCGGTGACGGCGGCGGCGATCGCCGACCCGGCCGACGGTCCCGCGGGCTCGGGGCTCGCCGCCCTCGGTGGCTTCGCCTTCTCGCCCACGGGCGGCGCCTCGCCGCAATGGGCGGGATTCGCCCCCGCCTCCCTGATCGTGCCCGAGCTCTCGCTCGCCCGGCGCGGGGAGGATGTCCGGCTCACCCTCAATCTCCACGCCGCCCCCGACGACACCC
>DASZMD010000151.1:0-7492 GCA_035551955.1 Solirubrobacteraceae bacterium
CGGGGACCGAGCACGAACGGGTCCCTGACCCCGGTCTCGGGGAGGTCGAGTCCCTCGGGGGCGTGGAGCGCGAGCATCTCGGCGTCGGGACTCGGGCGCTCGACGGCACGCAGCGAGACGACGATCATGACCAGGAAGGCGACGGGGACCGAGACGATCGCGGGCTGGGCGAGGAGCGCGCCGGCCAACCCGGTCGGCTCGCCCAGGGCGAGCCCGGCGAGGATTCCCGAGGTGGCGAGGAGCGCGCCCGCCACCATCCCGGATGCGGCACCCGCGGCGGTGAGCCGGGTCCACCAGATCCCGAGCAGGAAGAGGGGGCAGAAGGTGCTCGCGGCCAACGCGAAGGCCCAGCCCACGAGGACGGCGATGTCGACCCCCTGGGCAAAGAAGGCCACGAGGATCGGCGCCAGCATCCCGAGGACGGCCGCGAGCCGGAAGCGCCGGCGGCGGATCCTCACCCTGGTGGTGCGCTCGCGGGACAGCCGCGGCCACACGTCGTGGGAGATCGTCCCGGCGATCGAGACGAGCAGCCCCGACGAGGTCGAGAGGAAGGCGGCGAAGGCGCCGGCGGCGGTGATCGCGCCGAGGATGTTTCCCACCGTCCCCGGCCACGCCGCCTGGGGCAGGCGCAGGACGACCGTGTCGGTGGCTCCGGTGACGTAGAGCTGGGGCACGAGCGCGCGTCCGAGGGCACCGTAGATGCCGGGGAAGATGTAGAAGACGCCGAGGAGACCGAGGACGCGGACGGTGGTGTGGCGGGCCGCGGGGCCGTCGGGGTTGGTGTAGAAGCGCACGAGGATGTGGGGCAGTCCCATGGTGCCGAGGAAGGTGGCGATGAGCAGCGAGTAGACGAATACCGGCGAGCGCTCGCCGCTGCCGCCGACGGGACGCGCCCACTGGCTGCCGCGCAGCGCCGTCGTGCCCGCGGCCACGGGGACGGCGGCGTGGGGAGGAAGGACGACCTCTCCGGCGGGCAACGTCGTCTGCTCGCCGGCCCGCGCGCGTAGCCTCCGGGCCGGGGCCCCGATCGTGTAGCTCGTCGCTTCCGGGAACGTCACCCGCTGCGGCGCGTGCAGCTGGACGGTGAGCGCTCGCGCGCCGGCGCTCGGGTAGCGCTCGCCGAACAGGGCCGCCCGCGCCGGCAGGCCGCCGAGGTGGATCAGGAGTAGGCACGCGGGCAGGGAGATGGCGAACACCTTGAGCCAGAACTGGAAGGCCTGCACATAGGTGATCCCCCGCATCCCGCCGAGCCCGACGTTGAACGAGACCACGAGGCCGACGGCGAGCACGCCGACGAAGTAGGGCGCGCCGGTGACCACATTGAGCGCGAGGCCGGCGCCCTTGAGCTGGGGGACGAGGTAGAAGCCGCCGATGAGAAGCACGGCGCCCGAGGCGAGCCCGCGCAGGCGCGGGCTCCGGAGCCTCGCCTCGGCGAAGTCGGAGATCGTGTAGGACCCGAACCGGCGCAGCGGCGCCGCCACGAAGAGGAGCAGCGCGAGGTAACCGGCGGTGAAGCCGAGCGATTGCCACAGCGCCGTGGTCCCGTTCTGCATCTCCAGGCCGGCGATCCCCAGGAAGCTCGCGGCCGACAGGTACTCCCCCGAGATCGCCGCCGCGTTCCACCAGGCCGTCATCGCCCGCGACGCGACGAGGAGGTCAGAGGTCGTGCGCGCCAGGCGCGTTCCCATCGCGCCGAGGCCGATCGTCCCGGCCGTCACCGCCACGACCGCGAGGATCGCGATCAACGGCGCCGCACCAGCTCGCGGAAGCTCTCGTCGAGCGCGTCGGCCCGCCGGGCGTAGATGGCGCCGAGGATGAAGAAGATCGGCGGCAGCGGCACCACCAGGAGCCAGATAGCGAGGGGGATCCCGAGGACCGCTATGTGGCGGAGCGCGGGGAGGATGTCGATCGCGAGCGGGAGCACTCCGACGAGGGCGCCGAAGGCGACCAGGGCCATGAGCGAGAGCGCGAGCTGGCGCTGGCGCAGGCGCCTCAGGTACAGGGCGCCGTGAGCCGTGGCCTCGGCGAGCTCGTCGCGAGGGGTGCGGGCGCCGAGTTGCTCGACCGGCTCCACGTCCTCACATCCGCAGACGGTGCAGGAGCTCTGCCACCTGCCGCCGCGCCACCGGAACCTCGCTTCCGTCGCTGAGCTGCAGGACGGCGGTGCCGCCCAGGTCGGGGCGCATCTCGACGGCGCGGCGGAGGTTCACCAGGTAGGCGCGGTGCACGCGGTGAAAGCCGTGGGCGCTCCACCGGCGCTCGAGCTCGGCCAGGGTTCCCCGTTGGATGTAGCGCCCCTCGTCGCTGACGATGCGCACGTAGTCTCCCCGCGCCTGGACGTAGAGGATCGAGGCCCGCGGGACGATTCGCGTCCCGTGTCCGTTGGCCCGCTCGACGGCCACCACCGCTTCGTGCGCCGGGTCCTCGGGGGCGGGGGCGGCGTCCGGGCCGCCGCGCGCACCCCCGCGGCTCGCGAGCTCGGCCACCCGCGTGATCGCGTCCTCGATCCGCCGGCGGCTCACCGGCTTCATCAGGTAGTCGACGGCGTGAACCTCGAAGGCGCGCACGGCGCCGTCCTCGTAGGCGGAGACGAAAACCACGGCGGGAGGATTGGCGAAACGGTCGAGCACCCCGGCGAGCTCGAGACCACCCACGCCCGGCATGCGCACGTCGAGGAACAGGGCGTCGAATTGCCGCTCGGCGAGGTGACGGAGCGCCTCGTCGCCGCTGCGGGCGCACACCACCTCGCCGATCCGCGAGGAGGACCGGAGCAGCCGCGCGAGGTCCTCGAGGGATGGGCGCTCGTCATCGACGGCGAGGACGGAGAGGGAGGGTCCGATAGTCATGCTTTCGGCCGCCCGAGTTCGCCGTCACGCGAACTCGCGAGGGCGCGATGCGCCCCTGAGCCGGCAGGCGAACTCGCGAGCGAGTGCGAACCGGTCGCCGCCGCTCGCACCCCGGCGCGGAACTTGGGCAGGGTCATGGTCACCGTGGTGCCCTCCCCGGGAGGCGAGTCGATCTCGAGACCGTAGTCGGGGCCGAAGCTCGTCTGCAGGCGCGCCTGAACGTTGGCCACCCCGATCCCGCCCGCCTCGCCGGCCAGCACCTGGCGCGCCCGGGCCGTGCCCATCCCGGCGCCGTCGTCGTGGACGCGCAGTTCGGCGTCGGTGCCGATGTCGCGCCCGATGATCTCGATTCGCCCGTGCCCGCGGTGCTCGACGGCGTGGCGGACGGCGTTCTCGACCAGCGGCTGGAGCGAGAGCACGGGGACGACGACGTGGAGCACCTCGGGCGCCACCTCGATCCGCACCTCGAGGCCGTCGCCGAAGCGCGCGCGCTCGAGGCGCAGGTACTTCTCGACGTAGTGGAGCTCGTCGGCGAGGGTGACGTAGGGGTCCTGGCCGCGGAAGGCGTAGCGCGTGAACTCGGCGAACTCGGTCAGGAGCTCGCGGGCCTCGTCGGGACTCGAGTGGATGTAGGCGGCGACGGCGGCGAGGGCGTTATAGATGAAGTGGGGGGAGATCTGGGCCCGCAGAGCCCGGAGCTCGGCGCGCGCGAGCCGTTCCCCCTGGGCCTCGAGCTCGGAGAGCTCGATCTGCGCCGAGACCAGGCTCGCCGCCTCCTGGACGGTGCGCGTGTCCTCGGGGGCGAGCCGCCGTCCGCGGCCGAACACGGCGACGAGGCTGCCCACCCGCTGGCCGCCGACGACGAGCGGGGCGACGATGGCGGCGCCGAGCGGGCAGGCCGCGTGCTGGCAGGAGATCGCCGATTCGACATGGACGCGGTCGTCACGCCCGACGGCCATGAGCCCGGCGAGGGACTGCCCGCGCTCGTGGTGATCGGCGCCCGCGCCATGCCAGGCGAGGACTCGCTCGCGGTCGGCGAGCGCGACGGCGCCCGCCTGAGTGAGGGTCAGGAGCTGGGGGATCGAGCGCGAGGCGCTCTCGACCGAGAGGCCGCGACGGAGGTGGGGCAGCATCACAGTGGCGGCGTGGAGGGCGGACTGCATGGCGTGGCCCTCGCTCGAGATGACGCGCGGCGGTCGCAGCAGGCGCGCGGCGGCGAAGAGCGAGGCGGCGCTCGCCCAGCCGACGAGAACTCCCAAAACGACCTCCACTCACCGTCCAGCATACATCGGGGCCCGACCAAAGGCAGCCGTTCGTCGCGCCGAAATCGCCGGTCATCGCGCCTTTGTGCCGCTCACCGATTGACGTTGCAAGCGCCCGACGACGGGTAGAGGGTTGCCCGACACGTGTCCGAGCGACCGCACTGGTCGCGACCTAGCTGTCGCGCTTCGCGGCGCGGCGGCGCAGGAGAGGAGAGTCGCATGAGAGAAGAGCCGTGGATCCCCGCCAACCCGGCCCCGCTGGGGCTTGCCGGCTTTGGCATCACCACCCTCGTTCTGAGCCTGGTCAACTCGAACTTGATCAACGGCGCGGACCTGACCGTGGTCCTTGGCCTGGCCGTGGCCTACGGCGGGCTCGCGCAATTTGTTGCCGGAGTGTGGGAATTCCGAACCGGGAACACCTTTGGTGCGGTCGCCTTCTGCTCCTACGGGGCGTTCTGGCTTTCCTTCTACATCCTGGCGACCCATGACCTGCCGGGACTGATAAAGACCGGCGCCGCTTCCAGCGCCGTCGGCGCCTACCTGTGGGCGTGGGCCCTCCTCACCGGGCTGCTGTTCCTGTGCTCGTTCAGGCAGCCACCCGGAGTGATCCTCGTGTTTCTCGCACTGACCATCACCTTCGCCCTGCTCGGCGCGGGCTGGTCGGCTGGACCCCTCTCCGAAATCGGAGCGAACACCCAGAGCACGATCCACGCCGGTGGCTACGCCGGGATCGTCACCGCTGCGCTGGCGCTGTACGCGGCGACCGGCATGGTCATGAAGCACCAATACGGACGCTCAGTGCTTCCCTTCACGGGGTAGCGTGGTATCACAGATGAGTAGCGGAGCGCCGGTGTGGGCTCCATACCGGCGCCCGCCACCACCACCAAGAATGAGGAGGGAGACATGGCCACCGAGCGCGTCTTGAGCGACAGCGACGTCGAGCGAGAGCTCGCCAAGCTGCTCGACGTCGAGACCTTTGACCCGCCGGAGGAG
The DNA here is from genome assembly GCA_035551955.1 of Solirubrobacteraceae bacterium. Lineage (GTDB taxonomy): Bacteria > Actinomycetota > Thermoleophilia > Solirubrobacterales > Solirubrobacteraceae > Palsa-465. The sequence continues at coordinate 5,102 of DASZMD010000151.1, forward strand.
TTCCGCGAGAAAGCGCTGCTCAAGGATCCGGGCATCTACGAAGAGGCCGACAAGGACTGGCAGGGCTGGTGGGCCAAGAACGCCGAGGAACTGCACTGGTTCAAGCCATGGGACACCGTCCTCGACGACTCGAATCCTCCCTTCTACAAGTGGTTCCTCGGCGGCGAGCTCAACGTCTCCTACAACTGCCTCGATCGCCACGTCGAGGCCGGTAACGGCGATCGCGTCGCCTACCACTGGCGCGGGGAGGATGGGGAGGAGAAGGACATCACCTACGCCGACCTGCTCGCCGACGTCCAGCGCTTCGCCAACGCGCTCAAGGACATCGGGATCAAGAAGGGCGACGTGGTGGGGATCTACCTGCCGATGATCCCCGAGGTCGTCATCGCCATGCTCGCCTGTGCGCGCATCGGCGCCCCCCACAACGTCGTCTTCGGCGGCTTCTCAGCCGACTCGGTGCGCGAACGGATGGAGTTCAGCGACGCCAAGGCCCTGATCACCGTCGACGGTGCCGCGCGCAAGGGTAAGACCGCGCCCGTCAAGGAAAACGTCGACAAGGTCATGGCTGACCTCGAGACGCTCGAGCACATCGTCGTGGTGCGCTCGAAGGGCACCGACTGCGAGATGAAGGAAGGTCGCGACCACTGGTACCACGAGCTCATGGAGGCCGCCGACCCGGAGTGCCAGGCCGAGCCCATGGATGCCGAGGACCCGCTCTTCATCCTCTACACAAGCGGCTCGACGGCCAAGCCCAAGGGGATCCTCCACACCTCCGGCGGCTACCTGACCGGCGTGAGCGCCACGCATAAGTACGTGTTCGACTTGAAGCCCGAGGAGGACGTGTTCTGGTGCTGTGCCGACGTGGGGTGGGTCACCGGGCACTCGTACATCGTCTACGGGCCCCTGTGTAACGGGGCCACGTCGGTCATGTACGAGGGCGCGCCCGACTACCCGCACAAGGGGATCTGGTGGGAGCTCGTCGAGCGCTACAAGGTCACCCTCTACTACACCGCGCCGACGGCCATCCGGGCGTGCATGAAATGGGGCGTCGAGTACCCGAGCAAGTTCGACCTGAGCTCGCTGCGCCTGCTCGGGTCGGTGGGCGAGCCGATCAACCCGAAGGCGTGGCTGTGGTACTACGTGGTCATCGGCGGCGAGCGCTGCCCGATCGTCGACACGTGGTGGCAGACGGAGACGGGCTCGATCATGATCAGCCCGCTGCCCGGCATCACCCCGCTCAAGCCCGGCTCGGCGACCAAGCCCCTCCCCGGCGTCGCCGCCGACGTGGTCGATGAGCGCGACGGTAAGCCGATCGATTCCGGCCAGGGTCTGCTCGTGCTCACGCGGCCGTGGCCGTCGATGCTCCGCACCCTGTTCAAGGACGACGACCGCTTCATCGAGACCTACTTCTCCAAGTTCGGGCCCGAGGTCTACGTGGTCGGCGACGCCGCCAGCAAGGACAAGGACGGCTACTTCTGGGTCATCGGGCGCATCGATGACGTCGTCAACGTGTCCGGTCACCGGCTCTCGACGGCCGAGGTCGAATCGGCCATCGTCGCCCACGATCAGGTCGCCGAGGCCGCCGTCATCGGGCAGTCCGACGAGGACTCGGGTCAGGCGATCTGCGCCTTCGTGACGCTCCAGGGCGACACCGAGGGGACCGACGAGATCGTCGCCGCGATCCGCGAGACCGTGGCCTCGCGGATCGGTAAGTTCGCCCGGCCCAAGCGGATCATCTGGACCGACGACCTCCCGAAGACGCGTTCGGGCAAGATCATGCGCCGGCTCCTGCGCGACATCGCCGAGGGGCGGGCGCTGGGTGACGTCACCACGCTCCGCGACCCCGACGTGATGAACCAGCTCGAGGGCAAGATCAAGGAGGAGCAGGCGGCCGGCGAGGAATAGGCGGAATTCGCCGGCGGCGAGCCCGGGCGCTCGGTGCGCCCGGGCCTCGCGCTTAGGCTTGCTTACACCGCCGCGACGAGCTCGGCCTCATCGCTGTACGTCTCGCCGCGCTCGGCCTTCTCGACCAGCGAGGCCGGCGGCTCGAAGCGCTCGCCGTAGGTGGCGGCGAGCTCGCGGGTGCGGGCCACGAAGCCGGGGAGGCCGCCCTCGTAGCCGTTGATGTACTGGAGCACCCCGCCGGTCCAGGCGGGGAAGCCGATCCCCATGATCGAGCCGATGTTGGCGTCGGCGACCGACTCGATCACCGCCTCGTCGAGGCACTTCACGGTCTCGAGCGCCTCGATCACGAGCATCCGCTCCTCGAGGTCACGTAGCTCGATCTTCGACGGATCCGCCACGGGCGGGAAGGCATCCCTGAGCCCCGGCCACAGCCGCGTGCGCTTGCCGTCCTCGTACTCGTAGAAGCCGGCTCCGGCGAGCCTGCCG
>DASZMD010000152.1:0-8055 GCA_035551955.1 Solirubrobacteraceae bacterium
GAGGATTTTCGCAGGCCGGACCGCTCGGCCATACTTACGCCGATCGTGGAGTTCTTCGAGGCGATAGAGCGAGCGGCGGCCAAGGTCACGCCGTCGATCAACGAACAGCGGTTCGTCCTGCGCTACGTCCAGCCCGGGCTCGTCGGCCTCATCGACGGAACTCTCTCGACCCTGGCGCCCATCTTCGCGGCCGCCCTGCTCGCCGGCTCGCACTCGGCGCTCTTCGTCGGCCTCGCCACCGCCCTCGGCGCCGGCATCAGCATGGGTTTCTCGGAGGCCCTATCCGACGACGGCAGCCAGACGGGGCGGGGCTCGGCCATCGCCCGGGGCGTCGTCACCGGCGGGATGACCACGCTCGGCGGCACCTTCCACTCGCTGCCCTTCCTCATCCACGACGTCAACACGGCGCTCGTCGTCGCCGGGATCGTCGTGGCCATCGAGCTCATCACCATCTCCCTCATCCGCAAGCGCTTCCTCAACGTCTCGCTACGCGTCAGCCTCCTGCAGGTCGCGCTCGGGGGCGCCCTGATCGTGGCTGTGGGCGTCGGGCTCGGCAGCGCCTAGCCCGGTCGCGGCGCTCTCCCAGGGCTGGCGCTCGCGCAGCGCGTGGACGTTGATCTCGCCCTCGGCGAGCTTGCCCGTGGCCGCGTCATGGATGCGGTAGTTGGCCGTGCGCCGTCCGAGGGGCTGGGACTCGACCACGATCACGCGCAGCTCGCCCGCCTCGAACCCGCACCGCTCCTGCACCGCGTGCAGGAGCTCCTCGTCGTGCAGGTGACCCTCGCCGAAGTTGTAGCCGAGGACCATCCCGCACGTGAGCTCACCGTCCATCCACGTGTACTCCTCGAAGTTGTCCACCGCCCGGGGCACGAGCTCCCCCAGCGCCCGTCCCAGGAGATGCATCATCCGCCACCCCACGATCCTGCTCGCCAGCGCCACCGTGGTCGTCTCGTCGTAGAGGAAGAGGAGCTGGTCGGGGACCCACGCCGCCGTCTTCTTGATCCGCTCGAGCTTGCGGTAGCTCTCGCCCCTGAACAGCCACACGCTGTAGGGCCAATTGCCGGCGTAGTAGCGCATGGCCATGAGGAAGGAGACGCGGCTCGGGAACAGGTTTCCGAGCAGGGGGATGGCGAGCGCCATGACCACGAGCAGGGCCGCCGAGGCCGGGGACATCGAGAAGATGCTCACGTGGGCGTGCTCGAAGAAGAGGAAGAAGCCGCCGTAGACCATCATCACGTTCCACTCCAGGGGCACGCCGGCGGGGACGTTGCTGGTGATGAACGCGTGCAGGAAGACCATCATGATCAGGCCGATGGTGGTCACCGTGCCGCCCTTGCCCAGGAAGAGCACGAGCGGGACCCCGAACTCGAGGGCCACGCCGCCGTGGGCGATGCCGGCGAGCCGCGAGGGCCGCAGGTCGTCGGGAAAGCCCTTGTAGAAGCGCTTGCGCAGCCACGGCATGTGCGCCGTCCCGGGAGCGTTCGAGTTCATCACGCACACCACCGAGGTGAAGTGGTGGTTGAGCTTGGAGAAGCCGGCCCAGAACCACAGCGCCAGCCACAGCGCCTTGACGCCGGGGATCCAGTTCGAGGCGAGCGCGAAGAGGGCGATCGCCGTCCAGTAGTGCTCGCCTCGGGCGCTCAGGAAGATCGTCTTGTCGGAGAGGGCGAGGACCAGGTAGAGGACGACGATGGCGACGAGAAGGCCGGTCGACGGCCGTGCCGACACGAGGGCTGAGACCAGGAGCACGCACGCCCCCGCGTACATGAGCACGTCGAGCCACGTGCGCCGGTAGCCCCCGAGCACGGGGAGGCCGGCGAACAGCGGCCGCTTGATCGTCCCCGGCCGCAGGAAGTGCAGAAAGGCGGTGAAGGGCGGGAAGTAGCGCGCGGTCAGCGGCCCGCTCCCGCACCCGAGCCCCAGGCCCTCGAAGAGCATGCTCCACAGCACCGCCTTCTGGAAGGCGATCGGGGAGAGCCACCAGTGCCCGATCGTGCTCAGGTTCCCGAGGCCCGGGGTGAAGGAGCAGAAGAGCCACCACCCGGCGATGTAGAGCGCGATCTTCAGGGCGTAGAACAGGTACACCCCCGAGGGGAACCCGAAGCCCTGGAGGGCAAAGTTCTGACACGCCAGCCGGGCACGCTCGCCGAACGGCAGCCGTGCCCATTCCAACCCGTCGTAGTCCGGCAACACCGGCTTGATCAAGCTCATGTGCTTCTCCCTCTCGGCGCGAGCTTACGCCCGCGCGTGACCCTTGGGTAGCTTCACCGCTTGCAGAGCGTAGTTTCCACGTTCGGGGGCCGCGCGTTGCTGCCGATCTATCTTCAATGGCTGCCCAGCTCTTCGTGCCGACCCGTCTGTTCCGGCTCGCCGACGCGGACGAGGTCCGGAGGCTGATCTGGATGTTCAACGACGATCTCATCGAACGGATGCCGGAGCTCGAGCGTGCCCTGGTGACGGGCAACGCCGGCGCGGCATACGACGCGGCGCACTTTCTCAAGGGTGGCGCCGCCGTCGTGGGGGCGCCCCGCATCGCCGGCTTGTGCGCGGAGATCTGCGACCTGACGCGCGGCGGGAGCACCGCCGAAGCGGCACCGCTGTACGCCCCTCTGGCCGCGACCGCGGCCCAGACGCGGGGCCTGTTGCTGACCTATCTCGGGTAGTGGACCCCTGTAAAGTTGCGGGTCACACCTGCAGCGAGCGAAGGGGAATAGCGCGATGGCTGAGCGGACCTGTGGTCATGAAGGGTGCAATTGTGCGGCGAGGGAGGATGGGTTCTGCTCGGACTACTGCGCGCGGCACGGGAGCCACGAGGGGCACCAGGCGCACGCCTGCGCCTGCGGGCACCGCGAGTGCCAGGCCGCCGACGCCGCTGCGTGACGGACTCGCTCAGGCCCTGGTGAGGGAATCGATCAGGTCGAGGAACTGCTCGAAGCCGAAGGGCTTGGTCAGGTAGTCGTCGGCCCCCGCCTGCTTGAGACGCTCGACCTGCCCGGGCGTGGCGTCGGCGCTGAGCATGACGACCGGGATATCGGCGGTGCGCGCTTCGGCGCGGATGCGGCGCAGCACCTCCTCGCCCGAGATATCGGGAAGGTTGAGGTCGAGGAGCACGAGCGAGGGCTGGTGCTCGCGTGCGAGCTCGAGGCCCAGGCTCCCCTGGGAGGCGACCATGAGGGTGACCTCGGGGCGCAGGCCGAGAATGGTCTCGACGAGCCTGATGTTCGAGGGGTTGTCTTCGATGTAGAGGACGGTGGTGGCCTGCCCGTGGCCGCGGGAAGCGAGCGCCGGCGGGGCGGCGGAGGTCGATGACGGGCGCGCCATGGGCGCGTCGGCGACGGGGAGCTCGAGCCAGACCATGGTGCCGCGGCCGAGCTCGCTGTCGACGCCGATCTCGCCGTTCATCGCCTCGATGAGCCTCCGGGTGAGCGCCAGGCCGAGGCCGGTTCCCTGCACCTCGGTGGCCTCGGCTCCGAGCCGGTCGAAGGGCTCGAACAGCCGCACGAGGTTCTCGGAGGCGATCCCCACCCCGCTGTCGGCGACCTCGATCCGGTACCTGTCCTCGCCTTCCGCGGCGCACGCCACCGCCACCGAGCCGGCCTCGCGGTTGTACTTCACCGCGTTCGAGAGCAGGTTGAGGAGCACCTGCTTGAGCCGCTGGCGATCGGCCATCACGTGGTGGTCGAGCACGCCGTCCTCCGGGGCCGAGAGGGTGAGCGACTGGGCGGCGGCGAGCGGGGCGATGAGCTCGAGCGCTCCCCCCACCACCTCTCCTACGTGCACCGGCTCGAGTGAGAGCCGCAGTTCGCCGCGCTCGATCGCCGTCAGGTCAAGGGCCTCGTTGATGAGCGCGAGCAGGTGATCGGCGCCCCTGATCATCTGCCCGAGCTTGTCGCGCTGCCCGCCCCTCAGCTCCTCGCGCTCGAGCAGCTCGCCGAAGCCGAGGATGGCGTGAAGGGGGGTTCTGAGCTCGTGGCTCATGCGCGAGAGGAACTCGCTCTTGGCGCGGTTGGCCTCCTCCGCCTCATCCTTGGCGCGCCGGATCTCGGCCTCGGCCACTCGGCGCTCTGAGATGTCGCGGGCCGACTCCTGGTAGCCGACGAGCGAGCCGCTGTGGGCGTCGCGCAGGGCCCGGACGTTCGACTCGAGCCACACGTAGCCGCCGTCCTTGCGCCGGCTCCGGTAGGCGAGGGTGACGTCGTCCCCCAGCCCGGCGATCACCGACTCCCGCCGGACATCGCTCACGGCCGCGTCACGGGGATGCTGGAACTCGGCCGAGGCGTGGCCGACGAGCTCCTCCGGGCGATAACCGAGCACCGTCTCGCACGACGGCGAGGCGTAGCGGATTGTGCGATCGGCGTCGTAGAGCCGGATCACGTCGCGCGAGTTCTCGGCCAGGAGCCGGAACCGCTCCTCGCTTTCGCGCAGCGCGTGTTCGACGCGGCTGCGCTCGGTGATGTCGGAGTTCAGCTCGATGATCGTGGTGGGTCGCCCGTCGGGATCGCGGCGCAGGGCCTGGCGGGTGGAGACGGTGATGACGGTGCCGTCCTTGCGCGTCTGCCCGAGCTCGCCGCGCCACTGCCCATCGCGCTCGAGCGTCTCGGCCACCGCCTCCTTGGACACGGGGAACACGGTGGCCAGCAGCTCGTGGATGACCCGGCCCGCGGCCTCGGCGAAGGAGTAGCCGTAGACCGTCTCGGCGGCGCGGTTCCAGAAGGTGACCCGGCCCTCGACCGGGTCACACACGATCACCGCGTCGTGGGCGAGCTCGAGCAGCTCGGCCCGCAGAGCGAGCTCCGCTTCCGCCTCCCGGCGCTCGGTGATGTCGCGGGCCGAGACGACGACGTTGCCCTCGAGGGGGACGACGTTGATCTCGACCACTCGCAGGGCGGAACCGGCGCCGAGCAGGTCCTCGATGGTCTGCGGCTCGCCGGTGGCGATCACCTCGCGGTAGGCGGCGAACCGCTCGCTGGCCGTGAAGTCGGGGAACAGGTCTGAGCCTCGCCTCCCGAGGATCCGGTCGCGATCGAGGCCCACCATCGCGCAGTAGGCGCCGTTGATGTACTCGAAGCGGAAGTCGACGGCTTGGCCCCGGTCGTCGTGAACGGGCGCCATGATCGCAAAGGCGTCGAGCATCGACCCGACCGCGACCCGGAAGCGCTCTTCGCTTTCCCTGAGCTGAGCCTCGATGCGCCGGCGCTCGGTGACGTCGCGGCTGATGGTCAGCATGAGCCCGCCGTCGAGGTGCTGGACGGAGAACTCGAACAGCCGCGTGTCGCCGTCCTTGCGGCGCAGGCGGAGCTCGTGCATCTCCCCGGCGAGGGCACGGCTCAGCGCGCGCGAGCGCGCCGAGGCGTCCGCGACCAGCCCGAGCTCGACCGAGGTCCGCCCCACCAGCTCCTCACGGGAGTAGCCGGTGAGCGCGCAGTAGGACTCGCTGACCACGAGGTAGCGGCCCGACTCGCGATCGCTGACGGCGATCGCGTCGGTGGCATAGCTCAGCAGCGCGGCGACGAAGGCATCGGCCCTCATGCCGTGGATCCCTGGCACCTGCTCGAACTCACGACTGTGTTCCACCGAACGTCCTTCCCTTACCGACGGCCGCATTATCCGCTACTTGGCCAGCGGAGGGATTAGACCCTTTAGCACAAATGGTCTATGCAACTTATCTCGAAAATGGTACGGTGCGAGTCGGCCCAGGCCATGTACGACTACGGCTTCTTCTCCTACGACTCGAAGGCCGACTTCCTGCGGCGCTCGGAGGAGTTCTGGAACCCCGACAAGACGCGCTTCTGGCAGGACGCCGGGGTCGACCTCGTCATCGACCGCCGGGAGGGTTACCTCTTCTGGGACATGGCGGGGCGGCGGCTGATCGACCTGCACCTCAACGGCGGCACCTACAACCTCGGCCACCGTAACCCCGAGCTCATCGCCACCCTCGAGCTGGCCATGGGGCGCTTCGACATCGGCAACCATCACTTCCCCGCCCTCGCCCGTACGGCGCTGGCCGAGGCGCTGGTGGCCACCTGTCCGCCCAACCTGCGCCGCGTGGTCTACGGCTCGGGGGGAGGCGAGGCGGTCGACATCGCCATCAAGACGGCCCGCCACACCCGCCAGCGGCGCAAGATCGTCTCCATCCGCAAGGGCTACCACGGCCACACGGGCCTGGCCGTGGCCACCGGCGACGATCGCTTCTCGACCCTCTTCCTGGCCGACCGGCCCGACGAGTTCGCCCAGGTCTCCTTCAACGACCTCGGGGAGATGGAGGCGGCCCTGCGCGGTGACGACGTCGCCGGGGTGATCATCGAGACGATCCCCGCCACCTACGGCTTCCCCCTCCCCGAGCCCGGCTACCTGAGCGCGGTCAAGCGCCTGTGCGAGCGCCACGGCGCCCTCTACATCGCCGACGAGGTGCAGACGGGGCTGATGCGGACGGGCGAGATGTGGGGCGTGGCCAAGGCGGGGATCGAACCCGACATCATGGTCGTGGGCAAGGGCATCACCGGCGGCATGTACCCGATCGCCTGCACGGTGGTGTCCGAGGAGTGCTCGCGCTGGCTCGAGGAGGACGGTTTCGGCCACATCTCCACCGGCGGGGGAGCCGAGCTCGGCTGCATCGTGGCGCTCAAGGTGCTGGAGATCTGCGGCCGCCCCGAGGTTCGTTCGATGGTGCACTACATCGCCGAGCGCTTTCGCCACGGGTTGCGGGCGATCCAGGAGCTCTATCCCGACTGGCTGGTGGGGATCCGCCAGGACGGCGTCGTCATGGGGCTCGAGTTCGATCATCCTCAGGGCGCCAAGCTCGTCATGCGCCACCTCTACGAGCACGGCGTGTGGGCGATCTTCTCCACCCTGGACCCGCGGGTCCTGCAGTTCAAGCCCGGCATCCTCCTCGGCCCCGACCTGGTCGACGAGATCCTCGACCGCACCGCGGTGGCGATCGGGCTGGCGCGCGAGGAGAGCGTGGTGGGGAGTCGATGATCCGCGACGCCACGCCCGCCGAGGTCCCGGGCGCCCCCCGGGCGCGCATGATGCTCCAGCGCGCGCGCTGGGCCGCCACCGCCTTCGCCGGCTACGACCGCGACCAGACCCGCACGATCGCCGAGGCCGTCGCCGCCGCCGCCTACGAGAACGCGGCCCGCTTCGCCGCCGAGGCGGTCGAGGAGACGGGCATGGGGGTGGCCGAGGACAAACGGCGCAAGAACGAGGCGTGCTCGCGCGGGATCTTCGAGCGCTACGGGGATGACGACTATGCCGGCGTGCGCATCGACGCCGAGCGCAAGCTCGTCGAGGTGCCGAAGCCGGCGGGGGTGATCTTCGCCCTCACCCCCTCGACCAACCCGATCGCCACCGTCTACTTCAAGGTCCTGCTCGCCCTCATGACCCGCAATGCGGTGGTCGTCTCGCCGCATCCGATGGCCCGCAAGGTGTCGGTGGCGGCGGTGCGCGTCATGGCCCGGGCGGCGGTCGCCGCCGGCGCCCCCGACGGCTGCCTCCAGGTGGTCGAGGAGCCGACCGTGCCCCTGATCGAGAGCCTGATGGCCGACCCGGAGACCGACCTCATCCTCGCGACGGGGGGCAGCGCCGTGGTTCGCGCCGCTTACCGCTCGGGCACCCCATCGCTCGGCGTCGGTCCCGGGAACGTGCCCGCCCTCGTCGACGCGAGCGCCGACCTCGCCCGCGCCGCCGCTTGCCTGGCCGAGTCCAAGTCCTTCGACAATTCCATCCTCTGCACCAACGAGTCGACCCTGATCGCCGAGGAACCGATCGCCGACGCACTGGTGGCGGAGCTCGGCCGCCACGGCGCCCACGTCCTCGATCCCGCCTCGGCCGAGCGCGTGCGCGCCGCCTGCTACCCCGACGGACGCATCGACGTCGCCCTGGCGGGACGGGACGCTGCCACCCTGGCCCAGGCCGCGGGAGTCGCGGTCCCCGCCGGCACCCGCGTCCTCGTCGCCCCCTTCGCCCTCATCGTCCCCGAGGAGCCGCTGGCCCACGAGAAGCTCTTCCCGCTGCTCGGCATGGTGCGCGTTCCCGACGTCGGGCGCGGGATCGCGG
>DASZMD010000153.1:0-4924 GCA_035551955.1 Solirubrobacteraceae bacterium
AATCTTAAAGATGGGCAGCCAATGCCACTTGAAGGTCATTGCGATGTGGACCGGATTGCCGACAGCGGTCCCAGAGGGGTACGTGACACACACCGTGGGAGCGCCCTGCACGTCACCCTTTCCGGTGCCGAGCTCGCCGACAGCCTGGTTGCGTAGCCACACTCCAAGAGTTGACGTTGCGCCGGCCGGCATGTTGTTGACGGCGGCGTAGCGTGCCGCCTCGTTGACGAGGTGCGTGGCCTGCTCGTTGTAGTTCAGCACGCGACCGAAATAGAGAATTCCGAACAAGGCCGCCATCAGCAGCGGGAGCACGATTGCGAACTCAACGAGTGCTTGCCCGCTTTCGTCGCGTAGACAGGCTTCAATTGCGCCTACACGGCGCACGAGGGAGCCGGAAAACGTGGGGCGGTTTGCGATGTTCGGTAGGCAATGCATAAGTCTGTATGAAGTGACAACTCCGCCTGAGCGGAGTAGGAAATCGAGAAGAAAGTGGATACCTATGTCCCGCGCAGGCGCCTGCGCGGGACGAGGTGAACCTGCTAGAGCAGTCCGTTGATCGTGGTGAAGAATCCGTTGACCGTGCCGCCGAGAATTCCGACCGCCGCGATGCAGATGACCGCGATGAGGCCGACGAGCATCCCGTACTCGATGAGTGCCTGGCCGCTCTCGTCCCGAAGGGAGAGCCGCTCGGTCAGCGACTTGAGAAGACCGTAGAAGTTAATCAGCATGTATTTGTTCACCCCCTCCCATACGTTGTCGTGCCCGCTGGGCGTGAATGGACCTAGCGAACAGCGCCCCCACCGACAACAACTGCATTTGGGGCATGTCCACCACGGGGAGGATCGTATGTCGGGCGCTCCCTATCGCTCGACGGACGAACCTCTAGGTTTCAGCTAGACCAAGGTGCAGTGATAGGGAAACGACGTGTTCACCCAGCGCTTCGGTCCTTACGTATTCAGCTACCGGCGGCCGTGATGTGCCGACAAGGCTGCAAATCACCCAGCCGACACCGAGCTGCCCGCGGAACCCACCGACTCGCTCGTGCCGCGCCCACCACCAGCGCGCATCGCTCTCCTGATCTCGCACCAGCTTTCCCGGCAACCCCCCCGCCGCCGCTTCTGAGGCAACCGCCGCGCTCGAGCACTACCCCAGTCCTGACTCCGACGGCCGCGCAGGCTCACGCCTAACGGACCGGCGACTCGTGCAGCCGTCCATTTCCGCCGCAAGGACTCATCCCCCGCGCCCGTTAGTCGATAAAGCAGTCAAATGACTGCTAGCAAAAACCCTATGAGCACTCTTGCGCCCCCCGCGCCGCCCGTCTCCTGGCACACCGAGGAGACGCCGGCCGCCCTCAAGGTCCTGATCGCCGACGATCACCCGCTCATGCTCGCGGGCGTGCGACGAGTGCTCGAGGACCAGCACGACATCGAGGTCGTCGGGCAGGCGAGCTCGGCTCCCGAGCTCCTCGCCCTCGTGGAGCGGCGCTCGCCCGACCTCGTGCTCATGGACCTGCGAATGCCCGGCGTGATCGGACCGGAGCTGATCGCCCGCATCAACGAGCGCTGGCCCCAGATCAAGGTCGTCGTCCTGTCCGCGTCCGATGACCGCGCCTCGGTCGACTCCGCCCTGGGAGCGGGAGCAAACGCCTTCATCGTCAAGACCGTCGACCTCACCGAGGTCGTCGTCGTGCTCCGTCAGGTCCGCGGTGGAGGCTCGGTGTTCCACGCGCCCGCCGCCTCGCGCGCCGCCCGCGATGGGTTCGCGGCCGACCCGGAGGCGCCCGCCGGGCCCTCCCTGACCGAGCGGGAGAAGGCGGTGCTCGGCGCCGTAGCGGCCGGGATGACCACGGCGAGGATCAGCAAGGAGCTGTGGGTAAGCGAGCACACGGTCAAGTTCCACCTGACCAACATCTACCGCAAGCTCGGCGTGCCCAACCGCGCCGCCGCCGTGCGCTACGCACTCGAGCACGGCTTCGCCTCGGCGGCCTGAGCCGCCGCCCCCGGCCCGCCTCAGCTCGTTCTCATATCGTCTCGGCGGTGGGCATCGTTACCCGCGGCAGCGTCACCGAGATCACCGTCGGCCCTCCCGGCCGGCTGTCGATCTGGGTGCGCCCACCGAGCAGGCGCACGCGCTCGTACATGCCCACGAGGCCGAGATGACCATCGCGAGCGGCGCGTACGAGCGAGGTCTCGGGGTCAAACCCGCAGCCGTCGTCGGTCACCGTGGCCTGGACCCCGCGCCGGTCGGAGGTGAGGCTGATCGTCACGCGCTCGGCATCGCTGTGCTCACGGATGTTGCTGAGCGCCTCGCGGATCAGTCCGAGCAGGGTGATCTGCTGCGAATCGCTGAGCTTGTCGAAGTCGCCGCGCAGCTTCATCTCGGGCTCGACGCCCGAGCGCATGGCGAAGTCGTCCGCGAGCGAGGCGAGGGCGTCGGGGAGCGGCTCGGCCTGGAGGAAGGGTGACTGGACGAAGGCGGCGATGCGGCGCAGATCGCCGTCGATGGCCACGAGCTGTGCCTGGAGGTCCTCGAGCCGGCCGAGCGCACGCGCCCGGTGAGGATGCTCGGCGAGGATGGTCGCGAGCTGGCCGCGGAAGAGGCGCAGGTCGTCGCCCAGGAGGATCACGTCCTGCTGGGGGCCGTCGTGGAGATCGAAGCGCAGGCGCGAGAGCCGGCGCGCTGTCGCCGCGGTGACCTCGGCATCCACGCGGTTGACGCGGCCGAGCAGCTCGTCTCGCTCGACCATCGCGCTCATCATCGGAGCCGCCGCGTCGAGCATCGGCTTCGGGTCGACCGGGGAGCCCTCGGGGCAGAAGGAGACGAGCGCCACCCGCTGCTGGTGGCGCCCGGAGACAACGATCCCCGAGACCGCCCGCGTCCGCGCCTCGGTGGAGCCGTCGGACAGCAGTCCGCGCGCCACCCTGCGCATCCGAGGCGCGCCGGTCTCGGACTCCCCGACCACGGCCGTCTGCCGGAGATCGCCACCGGGCCACTGGGTCCACACCGAGACGGCGTCCTGCTGGGCGAAGGTGCGCAGGAGCGCGAGCTGCACCTCGATCGCCACCCCCGTCGGCAGCTGAAGCAGCTGGGGAGCCGAGAGAACCTGATGGCCGAGTGCGTAACGCGGGATCCCGGCCCGCTCCTCGATTCGCGAGATCAGCTCGCCGAGTGCCGAGGGGCGGGCGGCGAGCTCGACGGCGAGCACCGCGAAGAGCTCGGCCGCGAAGCCCAGCGCGACGACGGGTACAGCACGAGCATCGGCGCGGGCGCCGAGGACGTACTCCGCCCGCCTGCGGGCGTCGGCGAGCGCATCCGCGGGGACGAGGAGCCCCCCGGCAGCGAATTCCTTGAACAGCCGCTCGAGCTCGTCGATGGCGCCAAGCGTCCCTTTCAGGGGCGCGCGCTCGCGTTCACGCGCCACCGATTTACCCCGGCTCGGGGTTGGCGCCATGGATATGAGGGGACCCGCGAGCGTCGATTTATCCATCCGTGGACCTATAACGACTGGTTTACCCATTACTGGTGATAACTCGTTCTGTATCGGCTCGAATCGGACAGGTAGTGAACCGGTCGTTTGTCCAGTACGCCGCCGACGGTCAGGCGGCCGACCCCGCGTACACGACCCGCTCGGCCGCATCGGCCGCGTCCTCGACGAGCAGCGCCACCTCCTCGCGGGGCTCGCGGAAGCGCCCGAGGACGTAGGCCGCCACCCGCTCGGGGTCGGTGGTGGGGGGGCGCCCGACGCCAACGCGCACGCGGGCGAAGTCCACGCCGCCGAGGGCGGACTTGAGCGACTTCAGGCCGTTGTGGCCCGCCAGGCCGCCCCCCACCCGGACGCGAATTTCGCCGAAGGGGAGGTCGATCTCGTCGTGGAGGACGAGAACGCGATCGAGGGGAACCCCGAGGGCGCCGCGCGCCGGCCCGACCGAGCCGCCAGCGTCGTTCATGTAGGTCTGGGGCAGGAGCAGCGCCACCCGCGGGCCCCCCGGCCCGGCGCGGCCCTCGGTCACCAGCCCCGAGTACTTGGCCTTGAGCTTGGGCAGCTCCCAGCGGTCGGCGAGCCTGTGGGCGACCTCGAAGCCGATGTTGTGGGGGCTGCCCGCGTACTCGGACCCTGGGTTGCCGAGACCCACGATCAGCCAGTCGACGGGAGCGCCCCGGTGACGGCCCGCACGCGGGCTTGGGCGCGGCACGCGGGGCTCGCAGCCCGGGCTAGCGGGCGTTCACTCCTCGCCGCCCTCGTCGGCGGCCTCAGCCTCCGCCTCGCGGGCGCTCTCCTCGCCGACGATCTCGGTCTCCTGCTCGATGCCCTCCTCCTCGTCGGCCTGGAGCCGCGGCGGACTCAGGGTGGCGACGAGCAGCTCCGGATCGTCGAGGAACTTGACCGTCGCGCTCGACGCCAGGTCCTCGAGGGTCAGCGTGTCCCCGATCTGCATTCCCGAGACGTCGTGCCGGATGCTGTCGGGGATGTCGCCGGGAAGCGCCTCGATGTTCAGCTCGCGCGTGACGTGCTCGAGGATGCCGCCCTCCTTGACGCCGGGGGCGGTGTCCTCGCCGATGAGCTCGAGCGGCACGGTGGCCTGGATCGCCTGATCGAGGCGCACGCGCAGGAGATCGACGTGCACGGTGTGGCCGTCGACGGGATGGCGGACGAGCTCCTTGAGCACCACCGGGCTGGTCGGGTCGCCGTCGACGCTGAGCTCGACAACGGCGCCGGCCCCCGCCAGGACGTGGCGGAGAGTCCGGTCGTCGACCTCGAAGGGGACGGCGTCCTCCCCGCCGCCGTACACGATCCCGGGAATCAGCCCGGACCGGCGCAGGCGGCGCGCCGCCCGAGAGCCGGACGGCTCACGTCGGGCAACGGCAAGTGCGTGGGTCTGTGATGCGGGCATTCGGTTCGTCTCCGGTCGGCGGACAGAGCCGC
>DASZMD010000154.1:0-1565 GCA_035551955.1 Solirubrobacteraceae bacterium
GCAACGCGGGTTAGTTGTGGGGTATAGAACTTGCCGTGTCGTATCGCTAGCTGGGGCTGCCCGGTGGCCAGGGCTGCCGGGAGCGTCGCCCGTGAGACCTCGGTCCCGTCAAAGTCGATCAGGCCGAAGCGACCCGGATGCTCGGACTGGGCACTGCGCATCAACCCCCACAACGGAGCCTCGCGCAGCGCAGGCGCCTCGGTCTCGGTGACCGCAACCGCACTGGTAGTCAACACAGCCAGCCGCGAATCAGGCAAGCGCTCCTGCGCCAGCCAGCCCTGCAACAGCGCCAATACCTCCTGGCTGATCCGATGCGCGCCAGCCACGAGCCCCTCAGACTCAAGCGCCTCCGGAGCCGGCACCAACACCAGCTCAGGAACCCGGACGCCCGCATCGATGGCATCAACCAGCGCACCCAAATCGGGGTAGCGCTCCACATCAACGCCTCCGAGCTCCATGCCCCCCAAAACCACAACCTCGGAACGCCGATCCTCGCCCGACGCTCCCGCCAGCTCGCTCCACTCAACGCTAAACAGCGAATCATGACCCTGGCGCAACAAGCCCGCCTGATCAGGATCAAGCGGACGAATCTCCAGCGAGTCCAGCCAAAGCACCGGCCTGCCGACCTCATCCACCGCCGCAAGACTCATCGCACCCACACCACAAGGCACGATCCGCACCCGCAACGAGGTAGCGCCGGTCCCGAACAGACGCACGCCCGCCCACGAGAACGGCAACCGCAAACCCAGATCGTCCCCGCCTAGAAAAACCCCATGCAAAGCCGCGTCAAACAACGCCGGATGAATCCCGAACCGCTCAGCCTGACCAGCCTGCTCCTCAGCCAGGCTGACCTCAGCAAAAATCTCCTCCCCGCGGCGCCAGGCGCCACCCAGCCCCTGAAACGCCGGCCCATAACCAAACCCTGCCTCCGCCAAACGGTCATACACAAACTCGATCTCGACCGGCTCCGCACCCACCGGCGGCCAGCTCTCCGCCGCCAACGCCGCCACCACCTGCTCACCATCGGCCACCACCGGCGAGATCACCCCGCCGGCATGACGCGTCCACTCCCCACCAGAAAGCTCCTCATCCCCACCATCCTGAACACGCGAATAGATCACAAGCTCACGCCGCCCACCGCGATCAGGCTCCCGCACCAAAACCTGAAGCGCCAACCACCCCCGCTCCGGCACCACCAGCGGCGCCTCCAACACCAACTCCTCAACCACCTCACACCCCACCTGCGCCCCAGCCGCCAACGCCAGCTCCACAAACCCAGTACCCGGCAACAACACCGTATCCAGCACCGCATGATCAGCCAGCCACGGATCCGCCCCCAACCCCACCCGCCCCGTCAACACCCACTGATCCTCACCAGCCAACTCCACCGCCGACCCCAACCACGGATGACCAAACGCCACCTGACCAACCGCCACAGGATCCCCCGCCCCCGACTCCCCAGCCAGCCAAAACCGCCGCCGCTGAAACGCATAAGTAGGCAACTCCACCAACTCACCAGACCCCACCAAACCCAGCCAATCAACCCCAACCCCACCCACATGAGC
>DASZMD010000155.1:0-15355 GCA_035551955.1 Solirubrobacteraceae bacterium
GAAATTGACGAGCACGGCGAGGCGGCGCCGGCGCCACCACGTCCGCGCGTGCTCGTGTGTGCGCTGCTCCTCGTCGGGGAGCAGATGCATCGGGTAATGGGCGTGGAGGTCGACGAGCATGCCGTCACCCGGTGGCGATGAGCACCGACCGGGGGCCCGCGGTGACGGTGGCGCCGGCTCCCGCCGTCGGCGTGCCGTCTTCCTCGGTGGTGTCGAGGACCACCATCCAAGCCCCCGACGGTGCGCTGGGCAGCGTGAAGGTGAGCGGTCCCCAGTAGGCGTTGAAGATGGCGAGGACGTTCGGCGCGGGCGGCGTATCGGGGAACACCACCGCGAAGCTGTGGCCGTCGGGGTTGTCCCAGTCCCCGCTGCCGGCCGCCCTGCCGTCGGGATTGAACCAGCGCAGCCCGGTGTCGGCGACGGGCTCGTCGGGCGCGGGCGGCCCCGGGTCGGGAAAACGCGCGGAGCGGAGCGCCGGGATCCTGGCACGCAGCGCGATCAGGTCGGCGACGACCTTGGTCAGCGCGACGGCGGACGGGTCGGGCGTCCAGTCCAGCCAGCTGATCTCGTCGTCCTGGCAGTAGGCGTTGTTGTTGCCCTGCTGGGTGCGATGGCGCTCGTCGCCCGCCAGGAGCATGGGGACGCCGCGAGAGAGCAGGAGGGTGGCGAGGAGATTTCGCTGCTGGCGCCGCCGCAGCGCCGCGACCCCGGTATCGGCGGTCGGCCCGTCGTCGCCCGGTCCCGCGCCGCAGTTCCACGAGCGGTTGTCGTTCGTGCCGTCCTGGTTGTCTTCCAGATTCGCCTCGTTGCGTTTGTCGTCGTAGGAGACGAGGTCGCCCAGGGTGAACCCGTCGTGGCAGGTGATGAAGTTGACGGTGGCGGTGGGCTGCCGTCGCAGGCTGTAGCGGCGAGCGTTCTGCGCGTACATGTCGGGGCTCCCGGCCAGGCGCGCGGCTGCCCAGCGCGGACCCGGCGTCTGGGCGCGCCAGTAGTCGCGCATGGTGTCGCGGTACTGGCCATTCCACTCAGACCAGCGCGGGGGAAAGCGCCCCTGGTCGTTGCCGGCCGCGGTCCACGGCTCGGCGATGAGCTTGACGGCCGCCAGGGTCGGGTCCTGGAGGACAACGTCGAAGAAGGCCGCGTTCTCGTCCCAGCCCGGGTCGGCATCGGCCGCGGTGCCCGGCTCGTCGCTCCCCAGTACGGCGCCGAGGTCGAAGCGGAAGCCGTCGACGTGCATCTCCTCAACCCAGTAGCGAAGCGAGTCGACGACGAGGCGTCGCGCGGTGGGGCTGGCGGCATTGATGGTGTTGCCGCAGCCGGTGAGATTGTCGTAGGACTGCAGGCGGCCGGGGACGAGCTGGTAGTAGGCGGCGTTGTCGATGCCCCGGAACGACAACGTCGGCCCGCGCTCGTCGCCCTCGGCGGTGTGATTGAAGACGACGTCGAGGAGGACCTCGATGCCGGCGTCGTGGAGCGCTTTGACCATGCCCTTGAACTCGTCGATCTCGCTCCCCGGCGGTTTGCCGGCTCGCCGTGCCGACGAGTAGGCGCTGTGCACGGCGAAGAAGCCGATCGTGTCGTACCCCCAGTAGTTGGTGAGCCCCTCGCCGGCGAGGACGCCGTTGGTGAGCGACTGATGGACGGGGAGCAGTTCCACCGCGGTGACGCCGAGACCGCGCAGGTAGGCGACGATCTCCGGGTAGGCCAACCCGGCGTAGGTGCCCTGGTCGGCGGCGACCACGGCGGGATGGGCGGCAGTGAAGCCCTTGACGTGGAGCTCGTAGATGACGCTGTCGGCCAGCGCATGACCGGGCGGCGCGTCGCTCCCCCAGTCGAACGAGCTCTGGACGACGACCGAGCGGGGCGCGTCGGGCGCGGAGTCGGTGCCGTCAGGCGCATCTGTCCCCCCGCTGAGCGACGGCTTCCACGTCAGGTTGCCCGTCACCGAGCGCCCGTAGGGATCGAGCAGGAGCTTGCTCGGATTGCAGCGGGTGCCGGCGGGCGGCGCGTAGGGGCCGGTGACCCGGAACCCGTACTCCTGGCCAGGGGCGACCCCCGGCACGAACCCGTGCCAGATGTCGCTGTCGACGAGGGTCAGCGGATGACGGGTCTCGGCGCCGACCGCATCGAAGGTTGAGAAGGACACCCCTTCGGCAACACTCGAGTAGAGCGCGACGTTGACCCCGCCGTCCACCACACTCACCCCGAGCGGGTGAGGGAAGCTCGGTTCGCCCATGTGGGCCCGTGAGTCTATGTCACAACCGCAGCTGATCGAGTAATACACGGGGGTGATCTTGGTGCTGCTGGTGTGCATGCTGCTGGCGGGGTGCGGCGGAGCGTCGCGGCTGCCGTTCGGCACCGCGGTCGATCCGGGAAGCGGGACGCAATTCAGGTTCCGCCTCGCCGGGGAGGCGGTACCGCGGCTCGATGACCGTCTGAGCGCCGGGGGCGGCCCGTCGCTGGCGTGGCCGAGTCCGGCCGTCTTGGCCGGATCCGACGGCGGCCGTCGCTGGCGCCGCTCGCTGTCGGCGCCGACCGGGTTCTGGGGGCTTGACTTCCTCGACGCGGAGCGCGGGTGGGCCGTCGGCGTGACGGCGCTGTACCGGACGCGCGACGGCGGGCGGGTGTGGCAGCGCGTCGCGGAGCCTGGCGGCGGGCCGCGGCGCGCGCTCGTGCGCGTCGCCTTCACGGGCGCGCGTGACGGGTTTGGGCTCACAGCCGCCGGTCGACTGGTGCAAACGGTGGACGGCGGGGCGTCGTGGCACGCGGCCGGCTGGGCCGGACGCGGAGGCGCGCTCTGCGTGCTGGGCCGCGACGCGCTCGTGGTGGCCGATCAGCGCGGCGCGATCTGGCTTCGTGGGGAGGGCGGCCATCGCTGGCGCCAGGTCGCCCCCGCGATCGGTGCGGTCTCCGGGTATGCCGGCTGGTGGGTCGATCTGTCGTGTCAGGGGTCGGGCGGCGTCGCGCTCGCGCAGGCCCATTGCATGGCGGCATGCGGCGGCGGGGTTGTCTCGCACGTCAGGGAGACGACCGACGCGGGGGTGCGGTGGAGGCAGATCGCCCGCCCGGTGTACGGACCGGCCCGCGAGTCGGCGCCGGTGCTGGCGCGCGTGGCTGCGGTCGGCGAGCGGGGCGCGTGCCTGGTGTTTGAGCCGACGTTCGGGACGGATGTCGTGGTCCGGTGCACGGGCGACGGCGGCCGATCGTTCAGCCGCGCCTCGCTTCCGGTGCTACCGGGTCGGCGCTACGCGGACGTGTTCGTCGAGGGGGTGAGCTTCGTCGGTGCGGCGTCCGGCCGCCTCGTGGTGGCGGGCGCGAGCGCGGGCGCCCGTCCGCGGACGGAGGTCTGGAGCACCGGCGGCGGAGTTGCCTCCTGGACGCTCCGGTCAGTCGGCGATCAGTGACGCGAGGTTGTCGGCGATGGCGTGCGCGTGGGCGAGCTCTCGGTCCGGGTGCGTGGTGCGCAGCGCAATCACGGTGGCGCCCGCGGCGCGACCTGCGCTGATCCCCGCCGGAGCGTCCTCGAGCACGACGCAGCGCGTGGGATCGATTCCCAGCCGGCGGGCGCCGATCAGGAAGCACGCGGGATCTGGCTTCCCGTTGGTGAGGCCGTCAGAGGAGACGAGGATGCTGGGCACGGGGAGCCCGGCCGCGCCCAGGCGGGCGTGGGCCAGGGCGGTCGAGCACGAGGTGACGATGGCGAGCGGGCGGCCGGCGGCCAGGAGCCGCGCCGCACCGGGGAGCGCGAACACGCCCTCGGTGTCGTTGACCTCGGTGTCCTCGACGGTGGCGGCCTCGACGTCGTGGTCGGCGCTCGGCGCCAGGAGCCCGACCGTCTCGCGTGACGGGCGGCCCTGGGCGAAGCGCAGGACGGCCTCGGGGTCGAGGCCATGACGGCTCGCGAAGGCGCTCCACGCCCGGCGCACGGGGGCGGTCGAGTCGACGAGGGTCCCGTCGAGATCGACAAGGAGGGCGTCGGCGCGGGCGAGCAGATCGGCGGGGGTCACGAGGTGAGCGAGGGCTGGGCACGGGGAGCCGGGCGTCGCCGCGGCGGCGCGGCGCTCGCCGCCAAGACCATGACGAGCAGCCCCGCGAGCGCGAGCAGGCCGCACGCCAGGCGCAGCGAGGTGAGCTGCGCCACGCCGCCGATCAGGGGCGGCCCGGCGAGGAAGCCGATGTAGCCGAGCGAGCTCACCGCGGCGAGCGCGGGCCCGGTGGAGACGCCCGGCTGATCGGCCCCGGCTCGGAACAAGGTGGGGACCACGCCCGCCAGCCCGAGCCCGAGCGCGGCGAACCCGGCGAGGGCGGCGGGTACGTTTCCGATCCCGAGGCCGAGCGTGAACCCAACCGCGGCCAGGGCGCCGCTGCGCCGCAGCAGCCCGACCGCCCCCCACCGCGCCCACAGCCGGTCGGCGAACAGGCGCCCGGCCGCCATCGCCACGCTGAACAGGGCATAGGCGACGGCGCCGAGCGCGGCCGAGCCCGCGAGGTCGTCGCGCACGAGCTTCGCGCTCCAGTCCGAGGCCCCACCCTCGGCCACCAGGCACACGCAGCAGATCCCCCCGAGCAGGGCCAGCCGAGCCGGCACCCGTCGCCATCCGAGCGACGGTGCGTGCGCGTCGGCATCCTCATCGTGGACGAGCAGGTACGTCGTGGCGACGAGACCGGGGACGCCGAAGATCAGCGCGGCGAACGCGAAATGCGGGAGCGGGGCAACCCCGAGCGCGGCGGCCAGCGCCCCGAGGCCCGCGCCGGCGAAGCCACCGAACGAGAAGGCGGCGTGCATCGAGGAGAGGACGGCGCGCTTCAGGCGCCGCTCGACCGACATGCCCTGCGCATTCATGACGAGATCGAGAGTCGAGTTGGCCATCCCCACCACGAGCAGCGCTCCCGCCAGCGCAGGCACACTGCGCGCCAGGGCGGGGAGCAGGATGGCCGCCATCAGCCCGGCCACGGCGACGCGGCAGAACGCCCGGCTCGAGCGCCCGGGGAGCAGCCGACCCACCAGCGGCATGGCGATGACCGCCCCCAGGGCCGGCGCGAGCAGGGCGAGTCCGAGCACGCCGGTGGTGGCCCCGACCCGGTCCGAGAGCGCAGGAATGCGCGATGCCCACGTCGCGAACAGAGCGCCGTTGACAAAGAAGACGAGCGTGATCGCCGTCCGCGGCCTCACGCCCGCAGCACCTCGATCCCCACCGCGCGGTACGGGGCGAGCGCTTCCTCGTCGACATCGGCGTCGGTGACGAGCTGGGTCACGGCACTCAGCGGCGCCACCACCACGGGCATCGCCGTACCGAGCTTGTCGTGATCGGCGAGCGCCACCACCTCGGCGGCCCCGTCGATCATCGCCGCCTTGACATGACGCTCCTCGAGGTTGTCGGTCGTCACCCCGATCTCGGGATGCAGCCCGCACACCCCGAGGAAGACCACATCGGCGCGAATCACCTTGAGCGCCTCGACGGCCGCGGCACCGACGGTGACAAGCGCGTTCGGGCGCAGCGTCCCCCCCACCACCGTGACCTCGAGCCGCGGGTGATCGGCGAGGGCGAGCGCGATCGGCGGGCTGGTGGTGATCACGCTCGCTCGCAGCTCGTCGGGGAGCGCCCGCGCGAGCTCGAGCGTGGTGGTGCCGCCGTCGAGCACCACCACCTGGCCGTCGCGCACGATCTCGGCGGCCTTACGCGCGATCGATGCCTTCGCCTCGGGCGCGCGCCCCTGGCGGGTCGCGAAGGGCGCGGCAT
Organism: Solirubrobacteraceae bacterium; assembly: GCA_035551955.1. Taxonomy (GTDB): domain Bacteria; phylum Actinomycetota; class Thermoleophilia; order Solirubrobacterales; family Solirubrobacteraceae; genus Palsa-465. The sequence goes on from DASZMD010000155.1 coordinate 5,742, forward strand.
CGCCATGGCGTGGGAGCGCGCCACCATGAACCCGCCGGAGCAGCCCGGCCTCGTGGAGCTCGCGCAGGTCGCGACGGATCGTGTCCGAGGAGACCTCGAGCTCGGCGGTCAGATCAGCGGCGAGGACCCGCCCCTGGGTCCGGAGCCGGTCGAGGATAAGGGCGCGGCGTTCATCGGTGAGCATACGCCTGCGGGAGTTTACACGAGCGAGCGTGTTTGTAAGGGTTTGTACGTGGTTGTGCGCGCGCGGGTTGCGCGGGCGCGACAGCGCCGCTGCCGCCGCGGGCTCGCCGCGGCGGCGGCCGCGACCCTCAGCTACTCCGGCTCGCCCGGCGCAACCGGTCGGCCATCACGCGCATGACGAGCCGGGCGAAACCCGGGGTCTCGTGCACGAGCACCCAGAACCGGCGCTCCGGACGGTGTCGAGGATCTCATTCTCGAGCTTGAGGGCGACCGTCCCGGCCCGTGACGACGAACATGCTGTGGGCGGCCTCGCCCCGTTCGAAGATCACGCTGCCCGCCGTCAGCTGCCGGACATCCCCGGCCCGCGCCAGGAGGCCGTAAAGCTCATCCGCCGACTCGATCGCAGACGGGGTCAGCTGACCGGCAGCAGTTCCTCGTTCGCCCCCGCCGACTCGCGAGGCCGCTCGGCGTGGACGATGAGGACGGGTACGCGGCTGTGATGGAGGACGTAATGGCTGACGCTGCCGAGAAGGGCCGAGCGGACGGCCCCGCGGCCGCGCGAGCCCATGATCACGAGGTCGTGATGTCCTTCCTCGATCTGGCGGATCAGCGCGGTTCGGATCGCCTGGTCGGCGAGGACCGTGGTGACCGGAAGATGGCCGGGGACGCGCTCGCGTGCTCCTCGGAGGATGGCCGCTGCCTGGTCATACGCGTCGCCGACGAGCTCGCCCGTCACTGCGCCGGCCGCGACGTAAGCGGTCGCGGGCAGCTCCGCGAGGGCGGTGATCAGGGTCAGGCTGGCGTGCTCGGACTCGGCCAGGTCGATGGCCTGGGTCAGGGCCTCATCGGCGTCGGGGGAGCCGTCCACGGGGACGAGAATGGTGTGGAACATGACCGCTCGTTTCAGTTCGGGGTGCGGTCTCATAATTATACATCGAGCAGCAATATAGTTTGAAAATATTTCGGCGCGGGGGTCGGGCCGGGGCCGGCGCACGCTTTCGCGTGCTCCGGGCCGCCGCGCCCCGCCCCCACCCCGCCTACTTGATCGCCTTGCCCGACGCGGCCACCACGTACCACGGCGCGCCGAACTGGCTCAGGGCCTGGCCCGTGGTCTGGCCGGCGCCCGTGTCGCCCGCGTAGTAGTAGAGCGGGTGCCCGGCATATGTCACCTCCGTGGTGCCGTCGCCGCGCTTGGTGGTTCCCAGCAATGAGGCTTTGACTCCCGATCCGGCGACCGGCTTCTGGGTCGTGGTCAAGGGCGGCCACGCGCCCGCGCAGGCTCCGCTGCACGTGCTCGAGGTGCCGGTGTCGGCGACGAACAGGTAGAGCGTGCGGCCCTTGCTGTCGACGAGGAACTTGCCGAGCTTGGAGGTGGTCAGGTCGACGGCGGTCCCGCCGCCGCCGCCGCCGGCGGTCGGGGCGGGCGCGGGGGCGGCGCCGTATGCGCTCGCCTTGCCCGAGCTCGATCTGCTCGACGTCGTGCCCGAGCCGCCGCTCCCGCACCCGGCCACTGCCACCACGACGGCGGCCACCCCGGCGAACGACAGCACCGCAGGTCGCCGCCTCTTGAACATGCTTGTCATGTGATGCTCCTGTCCCGGGCGGCGGGTTGCGCTTCCTGCAACCGCGTCCGGTTCGCGTTGATGCGCGGATCGCGCTTAACACCTAGGACGCCAATCGGATCCCGAGGCTTCCCGTCAGCCGTCCGCTGCCCGCAGCGCCTCGGCGAGCTCCGAGTCGCGTCCGGAGATTCGGCCGTCGAGCTTGGCGGCCAGTGCCGCCCGGAGCGCCCGGCCCACGGCGGGCCCCTCGGGGACGCCGGCCGTGATCAGATCGTCGCCGTCGATGTCCAGGTGCACGTGGCGCAGCCGCGCGAGCCATTCCGAAGCCGCACCACGGGCACCGAGCGCCCCGGCGACGGCCACGAGCTCGGGGCTGCCGCGGCCCACGGCAGCGGCGATCTCCGCAGGCGTCGGGTCACCGTCGAGCGCCGCCGCCGTCCCCGCGGCCCCGGTCGCGATGGCGAGGATCCGGTCCCGTGTGTCGGCATCGAAGGCGAGCTCGTCGAGCAGGGTCGCGAGCTCGGCCGGGGGGACGTCAAGCGCCGCGAGCGCAAGGACGAGCACGTCGCGCCGGCCGTCAGCCGGCAGGAGCGCGAGGGCGCGGGCGGCGAGCTCCGGATCGGCGATCCCGAAACGAGGATGGAGCGCACGATCGAGGCCGAGCTCGCGCGCGGCGGCGAGCCCCGCCACCGGTTCCTTCTCGCGGGCGAGCAGGCGCAGCTCCGCGCCGAGGCGAGCGCCGGAAACGGTCGCCAGGGCGCCGCCGGCCACCGCCGCGAGGGCGAGCGCCAGCGTCTCGGGCTCGATCGCGAATGCCAGCCGGCTCGCGTACCGGGCGAGCCGGAACAGGCGGGTGGGATCGTCGATGAAGCTGCGATCGTGAAAGACCCGCATGCGACGGTCCGAGAGGTCCTCGAGCGCGCGGGGGGCCGCCGTCAGCTCCCCCGCGCGCGGGCCCCCGAGCGAAGCGGCGATCGCATTCACGGTGAAGTCACGGCGAAGCAGGTCCTCCGCCAGCCCGGCCGGCGACACGTCGGGCAGCGCGCCCGGCTCAGCGTAGGTCTCGCGCCGCGCGCGGGCGAAGTCGTAGCCATGCCCGTCGAGGATCACCGACGCCGTGCCGAACCGGTCGTGGGCCAGGTAGCGACCGCCGAGACGGGCGGCGAGCGCGGCGACGTCGCCCTCCACCACGAGGTCGAGGTCACCGGGCTCGGGGCCGTCTTCGCCGCCCAAGAGCAGGTCGCGCACGGCCCCGCCGACCAGATAGACGCCGGGCTCGTCGCCCACCGCGGCGAGCAGCGGCGCCGCCGAGGGAAGCGCGCGGATCCGCCCGATCAGCTCCTTCGGAGGGGGAATGTGCATGCGCGCATCTTCGCCTGCCGGCAAGACGGCCGCCTCCCGGCAACCGGCGTGCGCGCGGCGCAGATCATTAACATGGCCCGCCATGAGTCCCGGTTCGCGGCGCCGGGGGCGGCGCGGGCCGCTCCTTGTCATGGCTGTACTGGCGGTGGCGGTAGCTGCCGTCCTCGTGATCGTGCTCCACGAGCCACGCAACGTCTCGCACCCCAAGGTCGAGTTCACCGCGCCGACCACCACGACGACGCCCGCCAAGCCGAAGGTGGTGCGCGATTTCCTGTGGCCCAGGTACGGCTATGACGCCGCGCGCACGCGGGTGTTCGACTCGGGGGCGGGGCTCGAGCCCCCGTTCCGCCGCGGGTGGACGTACTACGGCTCCGCGCTGCTCGAGTTCCCGCCCGTGATCCGCGGGGACACGCTGTACATCCTCAATGACTCGGGCGAGGTCCTGGCGCTCAACAAGCTCACCGGACACGTCATCTGGCACCGCACGGTCGGAACCCTGGCGGCGGCCTCGCCCGCCATCGGCAATGGCCTCGTTTTCGTCCCGCTGCTCTCGACCGTCCCGGGCGCCAAGACCCCGGACCAAGGCCGGTTCGTGGCGCTCTCGCAGCGGACCGGGCACATCGTCTGGTCGATGAGCATCCCGCCCGGGAGCGAGTCCTCACCCCTGGCCTGGGGACAGATGCTCTACTTCGGAGATCAGGGCGGCACCGTGCGGGCGGTACAGGCGAGCACCGGCCACGTCCGGTGGACCTACCACGCCTCCGGCTCGGTCAAGGGCGCGATCGCGCTCGCGAACGGAACCCTCTATTTCGCCGATTACGCCGGCCGCGCCTATGCCGTGCGAGCGAACTCTGGCCGCCAGGTGTGGGCCGTCGCCACCAACGGCGCCCAGGACGGTTTCGGCTCCGGGAACTTCTACTCGAGCCCCGCGGTCGCCTTCGGCCGTGTGTACATCGGCAACACGGACGGGCGCGTTTATTCCTTCGCGGCCGCCACGGGGCAGCTCGCGTGGGCGACCGGCACAGGTGCCTACGTCTACTCCTCCCCCGCGGTCGCCAACATCCCCGGTCTCGGACCTACCGTGTACATCGGGTCCTACGACGGGAACCTGTATGCCTTCAACGCCAGGTCAGGGGCGGTCCGGTGGGCCCACAACGCCGGCGGCCGCATCTCGGGAGCGCCCACCATCGTCGGCAACGTCGTCTACTACTCGAACCTCGCCTCGAAGACCACCACCGGGCTCAACGTCCGCACTGGTCGCGTCGTCTTCACCTTCCCCGCCGGTTCCTTCAATCCGATCATCGCCGACCCGACCGCGATGTACCTGAGCGGCTACGCGCAGCTCTACCAGCTCCTGCCCCGCCGACCGGCGCGTGCGAGCACCGCCACCACCGCGACGACGGCCAAGCACCCCTGACCTCAGCCGGCCTCGAGTCGCCGGCGAAATGCGTCTGCCCCTTCGACAACCGCACCGCGGGCGCGAGAACGGTCCGCCAGCAGCCGGTCCGAAGTGACGACCCAGACCTGTTCCGGCAGCCCGTCGGCGGCCAGGCGCCTGACGATCTCGTCGTCGGCGGCGTTCGCGCCCGGGCGCGGCGCGTGCGCCACCTCGATCACCGTCGAACGGATCGGCGGCGACGGAGGCCGCTCGAATACGACCGTGACGTCCTCGCCGCTGTCGGCGACCCAGCGCTCGAGCAGATCGACGAGCCTCGCCATCGCCGCGTCCCGGTCGCGCCACCAGCCGTCGGGGCGCGAACCGATCACGTTCATGCCGTCGATGAGCCAGCGCATCCGGGGAGCGTAATAGACCTCATTTGCGGCTCCCAGTTCGTTGAGGGCACACATTTGCTCCGCGCTGCGCTAGGCTGCCGCTTGACACCAGCCGATTGCTCGCGAGAGGCTTGACGTGACGCCCACCATGGGCGGAACGCCTGGGCATGGGCTCCGAGCAGGCACCCTGGCAGCGGTGAAGCTGCCGGGTCAATGGTCTGGCGCCTCAATACATTTGCTGCGGCAATGCGTTAGAATGCCGGGTCTATGCGTTGTCGTAGTGGAAGTCATTGCCCCCATTCGGCCGAACCGGGCCGTCGGTTTTGCGCGGAGCACGCCGCGGAGCTCGATCGCATGCGCGAGGAGCTCAAGGATGCGGCCGCCGCGCGCATCGGTCGAGGTCGCCCCAAGCGCTCCTCGACCTGTTGCCGACCTGGGTGTTACGAGCCGCGTGTCCCGCCCGCCGCGTACTGTGATGCGTGCTCGGCCGCGGGGTACGTCGAAGAAGCCGCGTAACACCGACGCCGCCGGTGGAGACCGGCAAACCACTCATCGAGCTGTCGGGAATTCCCCGGCCGGCTCGTGCGTGGCCGCACTCCCGCCCGAACAGCTACTGCACCGGCCGCACCGGCACCCCGGCGCGACCCAGGTGTTCCTTGACCTCGGCGACGGTGTGCTGACCGTAGTGGAGGATCGAGGCGCAGAGGACGGCGTCGGCGCCGGCCCCGATCGCGTCGACGAGATCGTCGAGCCCGCCCGCGCCCCCTGAGGCAATCACCGGGACGCTCACCAGATCCGCCACCTCGCGCGTGAGGAGCAGGTCGTACCCCGAGCTCGTCCCGTCGCGGTCCATGCTCGTCAGGAGGATCTCCCCCGCTCCGCGCTCGACGCCCTCCCTCGCCCACGCGACGGCGTCGCGTCCCGTCGGCGTGCGCCCTCCGGCCAGGTAGGCCTCCCACGTCCCGTCGCCTCGCGACTTCGCGTCGATGGCGAGGACAACGCATTGCGCCCCCAGCGTCTCCGCCAGCTCGTCGATGAGCTCGGGGCGGGCGAGCGCCGCCGAGTTGACCGAGATCTTGTCGGCGCCCGCGTCGAGGACGGCCTGGGCATCCTCCACCGAGCGGATCCCGCCGCCGATGGTGAAGGGGATGAAGACGTCGTCGGCGGTCCGGCGCGCGAGCTCGACCACCGTGTCGCGCTTGTCGGAGGTCGCCGTGATGTCGAGGAACACGAGCTCATCGGCCCCGGCCGCGTCGTAACGGCAGGCAAGCTCGACGGGATCGCCGGCGTCGCGGAGGTCGCGGAAGCCGACCCCCTTGACGACGCGCCCGCGGTCCACGTCCAGGCACGGGATCACGCGCTTACAGTGCACGGCTGGCCTTGTCGGGCGGGTCCCGCGCCACGCGGCCGTTGACGTCGAGGGCCGCCTGCGCCTCGGCGACCGTGAAGCGGCCCTCGTAGAGGGCCTTGCCGACGATGACGCCCGCGAGATTGACCTGGCGCAGGCGGGCGAGCGCTCCGAGATCGGAGGTCGAGGCGATCCCACCGGAGTAGAGAAAGCGTCCCCGGACCGCGGCCGCGACCCTCCGGACCTCGTCGAGGTCGGGCCCCGAGAGCATGCCGTCCCGGTCGATGTTCGAATACACGAAGCTGCGCACGCCGCGGCCGGTGAGGCGCGCGAAGACCTCCTCGGCGGGGATATCGGTCTGCTCGAGCCAGCCGGCCGCCGCCAGGCGGCCATTGCGAGTGTCGACCGAGACGACGATGCGATCGCCGTGCTCGGCGACGACGTCGTCGAGGAAGTCGATGTCGGCGTAGGCCGCGGTGCCGAGAATCACGCGGGTGACCCCGGCCTTGACCGCGGCCCGCACGGCGTCCACAGAACGGAGGCCGCCGCCGATCTGGACCGGTACCTCGACCTCATGGGCGATGCGCTCGACGTGATCGAGGTTCTGCGGGCTTCCGCTACGGGCCCCGTCGAGGTCGACGACATGGAGCACGCGGGCACCCGCCTGCACCCACCGTCGTGCTGCTTGGAGTGGGTCGGCGTCGTAGACGGTGCGCGCCTCGAAGTCCCCGCGGGCGAGTCGTACCGCCTTGCCATCGAGGATGTCGATCGCCGGGTAGAGGATCACGCCGCCACGCCCTGTGCGTGCCCCGCGCAGACCGACGCGAAGTTACGCAGCAGCGTGAGGCCGTGCGTGGAGGATTTCTCGGGGTGGAACTGGACGCCGTACACGCTCGCGCGCTGGACGGCGGTGACGAAATGCTCACCGTACTCCGAGGTGGCGAGCACGTCGTCGTCCTCCGCGGGCCGCGGGACGAGCGAGTGCACGTGGTAGAAGTGCGCGCCGGCCCTCGGCAGCGATTCGGTCAGGGACGAGGCGCGAGTGAAGTCGACGCGGTTCCAGCCGATATGGGGAAGGCGCAGACCGCCGGTGCGCAGCTGCGTGACCTCTCCGGCGATGAGCCCGAGACCCGGCGTGGACTCGAACTCAGCCGAGCGCTCGAACAGCACCTGCATCCCCAGGCAGATCCCGAGCACGGGCGCCCCCGCGGCGGCACGCTCGACGATGACCTCGGCGAGCCCGAGCTCGTGGAGGTTGCTCATGGCGCGGGGAAAGGCGCCCACGCCGGGCACGACAAGGCCGTCGGCGCTACCGAGGACCTGGTGATCGCGCGTGATCCTGGCTCGCGCCCCGACGTGCTCGAGGGCCTTCTCGACCGAGCGGCGATTGCCCATCCCGTAGTCGACGACGGCGATCAGCGGGCCCGCGCTCATGCCGTCAGCGTCCCCTTGGTGCTCGGGACGCCGCGCTCGGTGGGATCGATGGTGACGGCGGCGCGGAGCGCGCGGGCGAAGGACTTGAAGGCGGCCTCGATCATGTGATGGGCGTTGGTTCCCGTCTCGACGACCAGGTGGAGGGTCATCTTCGAGTTCAGGGCGATGGCGCGGAAGAACTCCTCGGCGAGCTCGTGGTCGAAATTGCCGATCGCCCCCGGCGGGAGGCTGGCCTCGAAGGCGCAATAGCCGCGGCCGGATACGTCGATCGCACAGGCCGCGCGTGATTCGTCCATCGGCACCGTCGCCTCACCGTAGCGGGTTATTCCGGCGCGATCGCCGAGCGCTCCGTCGAGCGCCTGGCCGACGCAGATGCCGACGTCCTCCACCGTGTGATGGGCGCCGGTGTCGAGATCGCCGGTGGCGCGGACGTCGAGGTCGAGCCGGCCGTGGCGCGCGAGGAGATCGAGCATGTGATCGAGGAACCCGACGCCGGTCTCGCGCATGCCCGCGGCGGCGCCGTCGAGGGTCAGCGAGACGTGGACCTCGGTCTCACGGGTCGTGCGGTCGATCGTCGCGGTGCGGCTCACGATGACCCATTCTGGCGAACGCGGGCCTCCATGGAGCGAGCGTGGAGCTCGAAGCCCTCGGCCCGGGCGACGGGGGCGGCGGCCCGGGCCAGCGCCGCGGCGGCCCCGCCGATCCGGACCTCGGAGAAACGCCGGCGAAAGTGCGCGGGCGAGAGAGCCGACGCGAAGCGCGCGGCCCCGCCGGTTGGGAGGACGTGGTTGGAACCCGCGATGTAGTCGCCGAACGCCGACCCCCCGGCGGAGCCGACGAACAGGCAGCCGGCGCGCGAGACGAGCGGCGCCAGCGCCTCGGCATTGGACCCGAGGAGCTCGAGATGCTCGGGCGCGAACGCCTCGGCGAGCGTGAGCGCGCTTCCCAGGTCCGCGACAGCCACCAGGCGCCGGATCGCCCCGGTATCCGGCGACTCGGCCATCTCGTGGGCGACGGCCTCCAGCAGCTCGGGCGCATCGGAGATTCCCACCACCAGCGTTCCCGGCCCGTGCTCGCCTTGAGCGAGGAGATCGAGGGCTACGAGCTTCGGGTCGGCGCGAGCACTGGCGATGACGACGAGGTCGCTCGGTCCCGCGAACCCGTCGATCCCCACCCGTCCGAGGACCTGGTGCTTGGCCTCCTGGACGTAGAGGTTGCCGGGACCGACGATGACGTCGACGGGGGCGACCGACTCGGTTCCGTAGGCGAGGGCCGCGATCGCCTGCGCGCCTCCCATCCGGTACACCGCCGTGGCGCCGGCGAGACGGCAGGCGGCGAGAATGACCGGGTGGATGTCACCGTCGCCCCCCGGGGGCGCGCACACGGCGATGTCCTCGACCTCGGCCACTCGGGCGGTGACCACACCCATGATCACCGTGCTCGGGTACGGCGCCCGCCCCCCCGGGACGTAGACGGCGGCGCGCCCGACGGGGACGCCGCGGATCGCCACCTGGTAGCGAGCGTCGGCGCCGCCGTCGAGATCCACCACGCGATCGGCGGCGAGGCCGGCGGCGGCCACCCGGCCGACGTTCTCGGCGGCACGCTCGAGACCGGCGCGGATCTCGGGGTCGAGCCGCTCCACGGCGGCCTCGAGATCGGCGTCGGCGACCACGAGCGGGCGGGGCTCAGCGCCACCGGTGTCGAAGCGCATCGTGTACTCGCGCACCGCCGCGTCACCGCCGGCGCGCACCCCAGCGATGATCTCGGCAACCGCGCCGTGGACCGAGCCGGAGTCGGGCACGAGCGAGCGCAGCTCGGCGGCGAGGGCCAGGGGATCGCCGCTGAGGATCTGGAGCTCAGGCATCGCGCAGCCGCTCCAGGACGGCGTCGATGGCGTGGGCCTTGAGCTTGTGGGCGACCGGATTGGCGATCAGCCGGGCGCTGCACTCGGC
>DASZMD010000156.1:0-45767 GCA_035551955.1 Solirubrobacteraceae bacterium
GCGGCGATCAGCGACCCGCTGCGGTGGGTCAAGGACTCCGACGAGGTCGAGGTCCTCTACATCGACGATCAGCCCGCCGACATCCAGCTTCCGAGCGCCGTCGAGCTCGCGGTGGCCCAGACCGAGCCCGGACTGCGCGGCGACACCGCCTCGGGCGGGGGCACCAAGCCGGCCATGCTCGAGACGGGCGCGAACGTCCAGGTGCCGCTGTTCGTCGACGTCGGCGACGTGCTCCGGGTCGATACGCGCTCGGGTGAGTACATCTCCCGTGCGTAGGCGCGATCAACGCCGGGCGGCGGTGTGGGCCCTCTATCAGGGCGATCTGCTCTCCAGGCCGCTCGAGGAGACGCTCCCGCGCGACGCGCACGCCTTCACCCGTGCGCTCGCCTTCGCGGCCCAGGATCGCCGCCCGGAGCTCGACGAGCTCATCGGCCGGCACGCGACCGGGTGGTCGCTGCAGCGGATCGCGCCGCTCGAGCGCTCGATCCTCCGCGTCGGTGTGCTCGAGCTCCTGTACCCGGACGCCGTGCCCGGCGAGCAGCCGATCCCGCCCGAGGGCGCCATCGACGAGGCGGTCGAGACCGCCAAGCGGTTCTGCGGCACCGACGCCCCGAAGTTCGTCAACGGCATCCTCGCCGCCGTGCTCTCAGAGCGCGAGGCGCTGCGGCGGTGAGCGGCACCGTAAGACGTAAGTAGGAGCGGCTCGCGCGCCGCCGTCGCGCCGACGACAATGAAGCCATGAGATTGCTCGTCGTCGACGATGACCGCGCGCTGCGCGACGTGCTCAGGCGCGCCCTCAGCCTGGGCGGGTATGACGTCAGGCTGGCGGAGACGGGCTCGCAGGCGCTCGCCGAGGTCAGCGGCACCGTCCCCGACGCCGTCGTGCTCGACATCGGCCTGCCCGACATCGACGGGCTCGAGGTGTGCCGGCTCCTGCGCCGGGAGGGCAACCGCGTGCCCGTCCTCATGCTCACCGCCCGCGATGCCGTCTCGGACCGGATCGACGGCCTCGATGCCGGCGCCGACGACTACCTGGTCAAGCCCTTCGACATCGACGAGCTCAAGGCCAGGCTTCGCGCCCTCCTGCGCCGCGCGGGCGGGGAGGGCGGGGTCGACGGGCTCTCCTTCGCCGAGCTCACGCTCGACTCCGGCCGGCATGGCGCCGTCGTCGGCGAGCGGTTCGTCGAGCTCACCCGCACCGAGTTCCAGCTCCTCGAGCTCCTCCTCCTCAACCCCCGCCGGGTGCTCCCGCACAGCCTCATCTACGACCGAGTGTGGGGATATGACTTCGGACCGACCTCGAATGCGCTGCGCGTCTACGTCGGGTATCTGCGCCGCAAGCTCGAGGAGGCGGGCGCCCGGCCCCTCATCCATACCGTGCGGGGGGTCGGTTACGCGCTGCGGGAGCCGGAGTGAGCCTTCGGGCCCGCATCGCCGCCGCGGCCGGGATCGCGGTCGCCCTCGCCGTCGTCGCCGTGGCCGTGAGCGCCTACGCCGGGACGCGCTCGAACCTCTTGGGGCAGATCGACAATTCGCTGCACTCCCTCACCAAGGCGGCCGTGATGCCGAAAACGGCCGCGGGAGGCCAGCCGCAGGGCGGGTTCGGACCGGGAGGGTCAGGCGGGCAGCCCGCCACCGACGGCGGCAGTCCCCGGGGCGGCGGGAACGGCCTCGCGCCCGCGCCGACGACGTCCACCGGCACCCTCCTGATCCCGCCACGCACGAACGCGGGCGACTGCGACACCGGCTTCGGGCTCGACCTGCGCAGCGGCAGCTTCGGCGGTTCCACGGGCTTCTACGAGCTCATCACGCCGCGCGGCCACACCTGCCTGGCGAGCCGCGAGACCCGAGCGATCGCCTCCGACGCTCGCGCGCGGGCGCTCGCGGTGAGCGGACACGGCCAGTACCTCACCGACAAGCAGGTCGGCTCCTATCACCTGCGGGTGCTGGTCACGGGCGTGGGGAGCCACGGCGCGCTCCTCGTGGCGCTGCCCCTCAACCAGGTCGACAAGACGCTCCACAGCCAGCTCCTGCTCCTGCTCGTCATCGGCGCCGCGGGGATCGTCCTCGCCGCCGGCCTCGGGATCCTCGTGGCCAGGACGGCGCTCACGCCCATCACCCGCTTCACCCGGCGCACCGAGGACGTGGCTTCCGGCGCCGATCCCTCTCAGCGCCTCGAGGTGACCGGCGGCGACGAGCTCGCGCGGCTGGCGAGCACGTTCAACAGCACGCTTGACGAGCTCGAGCGCTCGGTTGAGTCCCAGCGGAACCTGGTCGCCGACGCAAGCCACGAGCTACGCACCCCGATCGCGACCCTGCGCGCCAACCTCCAGCTCCTGCGCGACGAGGAACGGCTCTCGCAGCCCGACCGCGACGCGCTGCGCGAGGACATGATCTCCGAGCTCGACGAGCTCACCGGGCTGGTCGGGGACGTCGTCGAGCTGGCCCGCGGCCGGCAGCAGCCAGCGGAGCTCCACGACGTCCGCCTCGACCTCGTCACCTCCGATCTCCTCGAGCGGTCGAGCCGCCGTGCCCCCGGGCTCACCTTCACCTCCAGCCTCGAGCCCACCCTGGTGCGGGGGGAGGGCGATCGCATCGGTCGCGCCGTCACCAACCTGCTCGACAACGCCCGCAAGTGGAGCCCGCCCGACGGCGTCGTCGAGGTCGCGCTGCGCGACGGCACGCTGACCGTGCGCGACCACGGCCCCGGCTTCCACGAGGAGGATCTGCCCTACGTGTTCGACCGCTTCCATCGGGCCAAGGACGCCCGCGGGAAGCCCGGCTCGGGGCTCGGTCTGGCCATCGTGCGCCAGGCGGCCGAGGCGCACGGCGGGTCCGCCGAGGCGAGCAACGCGCCGGACGGGGGCGCCGTGCTCCGGATCAGCTTCGGCCCGCCGCTGCCGCTCGCCGACGAGCCCGAGCCCGAGACCGAGGCCGAGTCGGACGCGGCGCGCCCGCTCGCACCCTAGACCTCGACGTCGCGGTAGCTGACGAGGGTGATCCCGAGCGCCTCGATCTCCTCGCCCAGCCCCGGCTCGGTCAGAGTGGCGAGCTCGACGGCGCGCTCGTCGAGGTAGCTCGAGCGGAAGTCGCCGAGGACCTTGGCGGGGTGGCAGGCGAGCTCGGTCACCGGGCCACGGGCCTCGTTGGCGATCAGGTGCACGAGGAAGGGCCGGCGGATGTAGCCGAGGTTCGTCACCCCGATCTCCCACTGGGCCCAGAAGCCGCCGATGTAGGCGACGCGTCCATCGTGGCGGACGGGGACGGCGAGGGGCTCGGCGAGCTCCCGGAACACCTCGAGGCGCTTGTCCTCATTATGGACGTGGTGATGGGAGTCGAGGTGGGTGGGCTCTCGTCCCGTCAGCGCGCGGAAGCGCTCGAGCTGGGTCGCGAAGAGCTCCGCCGCCTGCGCCGGGTCATCGAGGTCGCGGACGCCGTCATCCTCGAAGTGCAGGCCCACCGACAGGTCCGGGTGCGCGCCGAGCCGGTCGGCGGCGTGCTCGGCGCCCCCGCGATTGACCATCAGGCTCGCGCTGGTGACGATCCCGTTGGCGTGGGCCTCGAGGATGCCGTCGTTGACCCCCGGAGACAGCCCGAGATCGTCGGCATTGACGACGAGCAGGCGCGTCGCTGTCACTCCGGGGGCGCTCATAGCGCCGTAGTTCTCATGTGCACGAGTGCTTTCCTGCACATCGCCCGGGATAAACGTCAGCGGTGCGACGCGACCCACAGCTCGATGAGCAGGCGCGCGATCGATACCCGTCCCGGCAGCTCGAGCTCGTCGCTCTCCCCGCGCACGGCCGCCCGCGCCTGATCGAGGGTGAACCAGCGGACGTCCTCGAGCTCGCCGTCGCGCGCCGAGGGCTCGCCTCCCTCCGACCGGGCCTCGAAGCCGAGCATGAGCGAGGACGGGAAGGGCCAGGGCTGGGAGGCGACGTAGCGGGGCTCTGAGACCTCGATGCCCGACTCCTCGCGAACCTCGCGTGCGACGGCCTCCTCGAGCGTCTCCCCGGCGGCCACGTACCCGGCGAGCACCGAGTAGCGCCGGGACGGCCAGCCGGCATGTCGGCCGAGGAGGAGGCGGTCGCCACACGCCACGACCATGATCACCACCGGATCGGTACGGGGGAAATGGGTGGCCCCGCAGCTCGGGCAGCGTCGCGAGTAGCCGGCCTCCCTGACCTCAGTTGCGGTCCCGCAATTGGGGCAGAAATGATTCGTGCGGTGCCAATTGAGGAGCGCGGTGAGGTAGGCGGCGAGTCCGCCCTCGGGACGCGGGAGCAGCGTCCCGGCGGCGCGCAGCGCCACCACCGTGCCGCCGCGCGTCACCGCCTCGGCCGCGGCCCGGGGGAGGGCGTCGAGGTCGACGGCGAACAGTGCGCGCCCGTCCTCGAGGCCGAGGAGGATGGGGTCCACGATCGCCGCCCCCCTCGCGGCCAGCTCGGCGAGCGGGCGCCGCAGCAGCGCTGGCGCATCACCCTCGCTGATGAGCACTCCCTCGCGGCTCCCGAACACCGCCCGGCTATCGGGATCGCCGAGCCGCCCTGCCACCCACGCCGGATCGGCGCGGGCGGTCGTGGCGCGGTCGAGCGCCATCCCCGAGAGCGGCGTCTGGATCTCCGCTATTCAGCGCTCCAGCCGGCCAGCGTCCCGCTCTTGTCGGCGGCCCGGAGCTCGTTCAGGCCGCCGAGCGGCTCCCCGTCGACAATGATCTGGGGAAAGCTCGTCAGGCCGGTCACGGTGCTGAGCTCGGCCTGAAGCTCGGGGTGCGGTCCGAGGTTGACTTCTTCGAAGGGGACGCCGCGCTTGGAGAGCAGCGTCTTAGCGTGCTCGCAGAAGTTGCACGCATCGGTGGAGAAGAGAATCACGCGGCGCGGCACGAGGCCGAGTATAAGAGCGGGCGTGAGCGACGGCGCCTGGCTCGGTGTGGATCTCGGCACCCAGGGGGTCCGCGCTCTCGCCGTGTCGCCGCGCGGCGAGGTTCTCGCCGCGGCCGCCCGCCCGCTCACCTCCCACCGGGAGGGCCCACGCCACGAGCAGGACCCCGAGGAGTGGTGGACGGCGCTCACCGGCGCGTGCCGCGCGGTCACGGCGGCGCTGCGCCCGGCGCCGGTCGAGGCCGTGGCGATGTGCGCCACCTCGGGAACGATCACCCTCGTCGACGCCGCGGGAGATCCCCTCACCTCCGGGCTCATGTACGACGATGCCCGTGCCGTCGAGGAGGCGGGGCGCGCGAACGACGCGGGGGCGACGCTCGGCTACCGCATGCCGCCATCGTGGGCGCTGCCCAAGCTCCTGTGGCTGCTCCGCGAGGTCCCCGAGGTCGCGCGCCGGGCGCGGCTGGCCCACCAGGTCGACTTCGTCGCTCGCCGGCTGATCGGACGACCGGTGCCCGCCGATTCCAGCCACGCGCTGAAGACGGGCTATGACCTCCTCCATGAGGCATGGCCGGACGAGGTGATGGCCGCGCTCGGCGTTCCCGATCGGGTGCTGCCCCGCGTGGTGCGCTCGGGCGGCGAGCTCGGGGCCGTGGGCCGCGCGGGCGCGGAGGCGACGGGAATTGTCGCCGGCACGCCGGTGGTGGCGGGGATGACCGACGGGTGCGCCGCCCAGCTCGCGACGGGGCCGCTGGCGATAGGGAACTGGAACTCGGTCCTGGGGACGACGCTCGTGCTCAAGGGCGTCGCGGCCGAGCTCGTCCGCGACCCCCACGGGGCGGTGTACTCGCACCGCTCGCCCGACGGCCGCTGGCTGCCGGGCGGGGCCTCGAGCGCGGGCGGCGGGGTGCTCGGCGAGCGCTTCCCGGGACGCGACCTCGCCGAGCTCGACCGCCGCGCCGCCGGGCGCGAGCCCGCCGGTGTCCTCGCCTACCCGCTCGCCTCGCGGGGCGAGCGCTTTCCCTTCGCCGTGTCCGAGGCCCACGGATTCATGCTCGGCGAGCCGGCCGACGAGGCCGACCACTTCGCCGGACTGCTCCAGGGGGTGGCCTACGTCGAGCGCCTGTGCCTGGATTACCTCGACCGCCTCGGCGCGCCCACGGGCGGCGCGCTCAGTCTCACGGGCGGTGCCACGCGAAGCCGCTACTGGTGCCAGCTCCGCGCCGACGTCCTCGGCCGTGAGGTCCGGCTCGTCGAGCACCCCGAGCCCGCCTTCGGGATGGCGGTGCTCGCCGCGTCGAGGCGACGGTCGCTGGAGGAGACGGCGCGCGAGATGGTGCACGTCCGCGAGGTCATCGAGCCACGCGCCGAGCGCACCGAACGGTTCCGCGAGCCCTACCTGCGCTTCGTCGACGAGCTCGAGCGCCGCGGCTGGCTCGACGGCGCGGTGGCCGAGCACGCACGCGGGCGCGCTCAGGGATAGAGGTTTCGGACCTCGAAGCCGTAGTCGGCCGCGAGCTGCTCGGCGATCAGGGAGCGGTGGCAGGCCTCGGGATCGCGCTCGACGCACAGCAGGGCGCCGATGCCGTCCTCGGGGAGGGCCTCGAGGATCTCGGCGAGGTCGGCGTGGGCAAGGATCTCGCGGCGGTAGCGCTCCACGTACTCGGGCGCGAGCTCCTGGCGCGAGCGCTTACCCACCCCGGCCGCGTCGTCGATCGCGTACTGGAGGTGGCGCAGTTCGGTGGTGGGGGCGAACTGGGGGAGGTGAAGGTAGCCGAGCCCGGCCTCGGCGATCGCGCGCTGGAGGCGCTGGGAGTTGGCCCACGAGTATTGCGGTCCGCGGACCCCGCGCCGCTGGCGGACGTCGAGTACGACCCGGGCGTCGGCATCCTCGAGCGCCTCGAGGAAGCGCTCGAGCGTCGCTCCATAAACGCCGATGGTGGCGATCACGCGCTGCATCGAGACTCGGATAGAAGGGGGCCTGGTCGAGAAACGCTACTGGTGGTCGCGTTTCTCGACCAGGCCTTCGGGCGCGACCGGCGAGCCGGGCGAGCCCGGCGCCCCGCGTCCGCCCCTACCGCCCCACCGTCCGCACGATCTCCCGCGCGCGGCCGCGGAGATCTCCGATCAGTTCGCGGACGCCCGAGAGGCCGGCTCGCAGCTCGGGGTCGCCGAACTCGACCGGGAGCATCGAGTCCTGGAGTCCGGCGAGGGTGGCGTCGGCCTGGGCGGCCGCGTCGACGGCGGCGTCGATCAGGTGGCGGGCGTCCTGGTGGGGTGCGCCGGCGGAGGCCGGCTCGAACTTGCGGGTGGGAAGGTCGTAGCGCGAGGCGAACCCCGAGTGGGTGCGCTGCGCGCGGCCGTAGGCGATTTGCACGGGCCGGAAGAGCTGTTCCTCGAGCTGATCGGCGCTGTGGTCGTCGAGGCGCTCGTAGGCGGCGCCGAGGTAGGCGAGGGCGGACGCGAGCTGGTCGGTCGCCTCGCCCACGGCGTCGAGCAGCTGCTGCCTTGCTTGCGCATTGGTGATGGCCATGACACCCAGGTTAATGACTCCCCACCGCCGACACCGCCGCCTCGCCCCGCCCACCCCATCCCCGACCTGCCATCCTCAGGGCGGTGGACACTGTCGAGGAGCCGCTCGCGCTGATCGTCGGCTGCGAGTTCGAATTCGAGGCGGTCCAGCCGGTGGCGGCGGTGATGCAGGTCGCTCCCAGCCCGCAACCGGGCGTGCGTATCGAGCGCGAGGAGTGGCACACGGCCTCCGAGCACCACGGCTACCTCGACCACTACGAGAATCGCTGTGAGCGGTTCACCATCGACGCCGGGCGCTCGCGGATTGCCTATGAGGCGGAGCTCCTGCTCGCCGACCCGGCCGATGTCATCGCCCCGGACGCGGCCGAGACCCCGGTTGAGGCTCTGCCCGACGAGGCCCTGAGCTTTGTCATGCCCAGCCGCTTCTGCCTGCCCGATGAGCTCGGGAGCGTGGCGTGGGAGCGCTTCGGCGCCACGGCGCCGGGGTGGGGGAGGGTCCAGGCGGTGGTCGACTACGTGCACGGACACCTCGAGTTCATGCCCGGGGCGTCGAACCCGTGGACGACGGCGGCCGACGCCTACCGCGCGGGCCAGGGCGTGTGCCGCGATTTCGCCCATCTGGCCATCACCTTCTGCCGCGCCCTGAACATCCCCGCTCGCTACGTGTTCGGCTACATCCCCGACGTCGGTGTCCCTCCGCCCGCCGAGCCGATGGACTTCGCCGCGTGGTTCGAGGTCTACCTCGACGGGCGCTGGCACACCTTCGACGCCAGGAACAACACGCGGCGGACCGGCCGCGTCGTCGTCGGGCGCGGCCGGGACGCGATCGATGTGGCCCTGATCACTTCCTTCGGCGCCCACACACTGACCGGATTCTCGGTCCGCGCCGAGCCGAGGAGTTAGGCCGCACGCGCCCGGCAGCATAAATGTCGGGTAAATGATGGCCGGCGGGCTCTTGTCGAGCCGTCGCGGCGCGCGATGTTAATCGGTAGCGGTTGTTCCCGAAACCGCGTCAGGTCGGCCGCCGCAGGACCAGCTGCCGATAGAAGCGCCCACCCTTAGGCCAGACAAATAGGTGGAGGTATGCCCGAAACCGGTTTTATCTTTCGCTATCGGCTGTGTGGGGACGACCCGACGGTCAGGCCGCTCCCGTTTGACAGATCCCACGTCCCCGCGCGCGGGGACATCGTGTCCTGGGATGGACGCGTCGTCCGTCCGGCACGGGCGGGGGATGAGGGTATCGTCGGCGCCGCCCTCGAAGACTGGGATGGGAGTGAGACGCGGTCGCGGCTCGAGGTCATCATCGACTCCGACGCCGTGTACGCGATCAGCGATCCTGGCGGCCGCACCGTCGGGGGCTCGGTGGATGTCGCCGGCGAGCCCGGCGCCCAGCGGGTGGTGGACTCGGTCGAGGGTGATCTCGAGGTCGTGGGGCAGCGTGCTGCGGCGCTCGAGACGCTCGTGCGCATCTGCGATGCCAAGCACTACGAGATCTTGCTCGGGCGCGCGGACCTCAGCGCGCACCGCAACGCGCACCGCAACGGCAACGGGAATGGCAACGGCAGCGGCAGGGGCAACGGCTCGCTGCGCATGCGCCTGACCCCGGAGGCCGAGAACCGCCTCGTCATGCAGGCCGCATCGGGGGATGAGCGGGCGAGCTCGCAGCTCGTCGAGGCCTACCTCCCCGCCATCTCCGGGGTGGCTCGGCTCTACCGGCAGACGTCGGTCGAGCGCGCCGACCTCATCCAGGAGGGCGTGGTCGGCCTGCTCCGGGCGGTGCGGCGCTTCGATCCCTCGGTCGGCCGGCCGTTCTGGGCTTACGCGGGCTGGTGGGTGCGCCAGGCCATGCAGCAGCTCGTATCCGAGCTCACCCGCCCGGCGGCGCTCTCAGACCGCGCCATGCGCGCGCTTGCGCGCGTCAAGCGGGCGCGCCACCAGCTCATGCAGGAGCACGGACGCGAGCCGACGCTGGTCGAGCTCGTGGGGGCGACGAACCTCTCAACCGAGCAGATTCAGGACCTGCTCGCCGTCGACAGCATCCCGCGCGGGCTCGAGGAGCCGATCGACGGCGAATCGGGCGGAGGGACGTGGGGCGATCTCGTCGTCGACCACAAGGCCGAGGGCGAATTCGACCGCGTGATCGATCGGATCGAGATCGACCGGGTACGGATGCTCGTCGACCACCTGGCCGAGCGCGAGCGCGAGATCCTCCACGACCGCTATGGCCTCGGCCGGCCCGCCCGCACGTTGCAGGAAATCGGGAACGACCTCGGCGTGAGCGCCGAGCGCGTGCGCCAGATCGAGGCGGCGGCCCTCAGCAAGCTGCGCGAGGCCGCAGCCGGTCAGCTCTCCGCCTGAGAAAAAAAAGTTCTCGCCGTCCCCTTGTGGTGCCCCGCGGGCGGCCTATTGACCGGACTCAGCCTTGGTTCCACGGCCAGGTCGCACGGCCGCGGGGCAAAAAACCGGCTTCAGGGGTTATCCATGGCACTTTTACATGACGCAACGCGGCTGCGGCACGAGGCCTTCGTCTACGAGACAGACGACGACTTCGTGGGGCGCATCGCTCCCCACCTCAGGCTCGGCCTCGAGGAGAACGAGGCGCCGATCGCCGTTCTCACCCGCAGCAACCGGGCCACGATGCGCGAAGCGCTGGGGCCCGACTACGACGAGGTTCTCTTTCTCGACTGCGACGGCCAGTATCTGCGTCCGGCGCGAACGCTCGCGGCCTACGACTCCCTCGTGCGCCAGATCGTCGCCGAGCGGGCGACGACGGTGAGAGTCGTGGCCGAGATGCCGCCGAGCCAGTACCCGGCCGAGGGCGCCGAGTGGCTGGCTTACGAGGCCATCTTCAATCGTGCGCTGGCCCATCTGCCCGTCTCCGTCGTCTGCCTCTACGACGCGCGGGTGGTGTCCGAGAGCGTCGTCGACGCGGTGTGGCGGACGCATCCCTGGAGCTTCGCCGACGCCGGCGCGGCCAACGAGCGCTACGAGCATCCCGAGCATGCCGCGACCGCCCTGACGCCCGCGGCCCGGTCCGCGCCCGGTCTCGAGCCGATCGACGTGGGTGGCAACGCCGGGGCGTTCCGCGAGCGCCTGGCGGCGATGATGGTGGGCCACGGTGTCCCGCAGGCGGGTGTGGTCAACATGCTCATCGCCGCCACCGAGATCGCCGACAACGCCGAGCGGCACGGCGAAGGACTGACGCGGGCGCGTGCCGGTCTCGTCGACGGTCGCTTCGTGTGCGAGGTCTCCGACGAGGGCTGCGGCCTAGATGACCCCATGGCCGGGTACTACCCGCCCGGCTCGGACCGTGCGCCCGGCAAGGGTATGTGGGTTGCCCGCCAGCTCATGTTCCGGGTCGATGTGCTGGCGGCGGCGCCGGGGACCACGGTCAGGCTGTGGCTCTAGACGGCGAGGACCACGTCGCCGGGCCGCCCACCGCGGCGCTCCGCGAGCACGCCGGATTCCGAGCCCGGGAGAGTCCGTCGGGGATCGGCGCGGCCGTTGTCAGCTCGTCGTTCAAGCAGGGCGTACATCGGTGGGACTGCATCGTCACCGACGGCCAGGAGTGGCACTACGTGTGGGTGCTCGGACCGGGCGTAGGTCCCTTCCCCAACATCGCGCCCGAGGACATCGAAGGCGGCATTGAGCGCTTCGCGGCGAAGCTCCCCGCGCCCGCTCGGATCCGGCACCTGCTCGACGCGGATCCGCTCCATCTTGACCAGCGAGGGGTGGTCGGGGACTGAACGCATCGATCATCCCGCGATTTGACAGTTTGACTGTTTCCCAGTAGAACAGGTTGCTGTTCGAGGACTCAGGGGTCCTGGTAGCGTCCAACTGCAGATCCGGTTACCGCCTACCGCGGGGGTGGTACCTAAGACTCTCGCCTGTACGCGACCGTTCACCCGGGTGCGTGAGGATTTGCACATCCGCGGTCGGTCCACCTTTGTTGCCAAGCGTTACCTGCTATGACCCATGCTTCCGCGGATCCGATGCCTGGATCTGGGTATACCGGTTTAGTGCGGCTGAGTCGATACTCACGGAGTTAGTTACCTCCGTCGAGACATGAGAGTGCGATTCCAACCCGGACAGCGCCGCTCACGGGTGCCATGACCAAAGCGCCGTTTCCCGACCCCCGGGAAGACGTATCGCTGCGGCGACGCGCGTTCCTGGCCGGAATCGGGATGCTCGGCGACCGGGTCACCCCCCGGCGCCAGAGCGACGACCAGGCGTGCCAGGGCGCCCGTGAGCAGAGCCACGGCGTGCATGACGGGCTCACCGGTCTGGGAAACCGCGTGCGCCTCGGGGAGCTGGCCGACGAGGACCCGGTGACCGGCCGCGTGCTGGTGGTCATCGACCTCGACGACTTTCGAGGCATAAACGACACCTTCGGACACGCCACCGGCGATCTCGTGCTCCAAGCGGTGGCCGACCTCGTGCGCGCCGCGGCGGGCACCGAGGACGTCCTCATGCGTCTCGGTGACGATGAGTTCGGGGCGCTCCTGCGTGACGCTGAGGAGTGCGCGGGCCGCGACTTCGCCGGTCGCTTGCTCGCCTCGCTGGAGCGCGGGGTGGAAGTCAACGGCTATCTGATCTTCGTGGGTGCGAGCGTGGCCATCGGCGTCGCCGCGGCGGGCGAGCCGCTGACGTCCGCCATGCGCCGCGCCGACGCCTCGATGCATCACGCGAAGAGCAGCGCCAACACCGACAAGGTCTCGGTGTTCGACGCCGAGCGGGACCGGCAGGTGTTGGAGGACTTCGCGCTCGGGAGCGAGCTGCGCGGAGCCCTCGCGCGCGACGAGTTCATCCTCCACTACCAGCCCATCATCGACATGGGAACGCGGCGCACCGTCGGCTTCGAGGCGCTCGCGCGATGGCAGCGTCCGGGCCTCGGCCTGGTGAGCCCGGGGATCTTCATACCCCTGGCCGAGCAGGCGGGGCTGATGCCGGAGCTGGGCCAATGGGTCCTCGAGCAGGCATGCCGCGAGGCGAACACCTGGGAGGCGCGGGACGGCGAGTTCCCCTACGTGAGCGTGAACCTCTCGGTGCATCAGCTCCAGGATCCCGAGTTCGCGGCGCGCTTCCGGCGTGCACTTGCGGCCAGCGAGCTTCCTCCCGAGCGCCTCATCGTCGAGGTCACAGAGACGGTCATGGCCAGCGAGTCCGAGACCCTGGCCGTTCCGCTCGAGGAGCTCCGGCGGCTGGGGGTGCGCGTGTACGTCGACGACTTCGGGACCGGCTACTCGTCGCTCGGCTACATCCGCGACCTGCCCCTCGACGGGGTAAAGCTCGACCGCGCCTTCGCCCGCGACCTGACCACCTCGGCCGACGCCTGGGCGCTGGCGCGCGCGATCGTCGCCCTGTTCAAGGATCTGAAGCTCGCGGTGACCGCGGAGGGGATCGAGTCCGCGGCGCAACTCGCCCAGCTACGGTCGCTCGGCTGTGTCTACGCGCAGGGCTACTACTTCGCCCGCCCCGGGCCGGCGCATGCGGTCTGCCACCTGTCTTCGGCCGGCGCCTCGCGATGAGCGCAGCCGCTTCGCCTGGCGGCGGCGGCACGCCGGCGGCCGTCGTCGTGCTCGAAGATGACCGGACGACCGCCGCCCTCATCTCCCGTGTGCTTGCCGCCACCAACATGGCCAACCCGCTCGAGCTCTTCGGGAGCGGCGGCGAGGCGGTCGCCTACCTCGAGCGAGTCCCCGCCGACGTGCCGGCGCCGGTGCTCCTCGTCCTCGACCTCTCGCTCCCCGATCTCTCGGGGCTCGAGGTGCTGCGCTGGGTCAGAGCGCGCCCCGAGCTCGATTGCGTGGCGGTGGTGATGCTGAGCGGATCCGGAGACGACGAGGACATCGAGCAGGCCTACGAGATCGGCATCGACGCCTACCTCGTCAAGCCGGCCGGGATCCACGGTCTGCCCGACGTGGTGCGGGGTCTGAGCCTGCCCTATGTTCTTCTCGCGAGGTCGGTATGAGCGATCGCTTCCACCGCTTGTTCATGGCCAGTCCGGTGCCCACCTCAGTCACGCGCGAGGCTGACGGCACGCTCCTGCACGCGAATCCGGCGTGCCTGGAGATGCTCGGCTGGGAGGAGGACGAATTCGTCGGTCGCACCGTCCACGAGGTCGGCCTGTGGGCGAGGCCCGAGCGACGGGGCGTGATCTTCGAAGAGCTGCGCCGCCACGGGCACGTCCAGGATCTCGAGGAGGAGCTGAGAACCAAGAGCGGCGAGGTCATCACCGTCCTCATGTCGATCTCCCTGATCGAGCTCGACGGGGAGCGGTGCGTGCAGGGGGTGTTCTACGACATCGACGAGCGTCGCCGCCGCGAGCGCCGGATACACGAGAGCGAGCGGAACTTCCGGGAGGTGACCGAGACCGTGCAGCAGGGATTCCTGCTGCGTCAGGTCAACCCGCCGGCCGTGCTCTACGCGAGTCCCGGGGTGGGGCGGATCTTCGGGATCGACCTCGACACGGTGTACGGCACATCCTTCGCGCTCGAGGACCTGATCCACCCCGACGACCGCGACGTCGTCCTCGCCCAGCGCGATGCGATGACGGGGCCGAGCGACTTCGAGTTCCGGATCGCGCGGCCGGCGGGTGACGTGCGGTGGATCCGCACCCGGGCCGAGCCGGTCGCCGTGGCGAACGGCCATGTCGCCCGGATCGCCGCGGTGATCGACGACGTCACCGAGGAGCGGGCGCTGAACGACGCCCTGAGCGCGAGCGAGCAGCGCTTCCGCCTGCTCGTCTCGAGCGTCACCGACTACGCGATCATCATGCTCGACCCCGTCGGCCGGGTCACGGGCTGGAACCCCGGCGCGGAGCGGATCAAGGGCTACGCGGCCGAGGAGATCGTCGGCCGCCACTTCTCGGTCTTCTATCCGCCCCAGCTGGCCGAAGCCGGGCACCCGCAGCGGGAGCTGGAACTGGCGCTCGCCACCGGTCGCTACCAGGAGGAGGGCGAGCGGGTGCGCAAAGACGGAAGCCGCTTCTGGGCCGACGTCACCCTGACGACGATCTTCGACGACGCCGGCGAGCTCCAGGGGTTCGTCAAGGTGATGCGCGACGTCACCGAGCGCAAGGCGGTAGGGGAGGCTCTGCGCGAGAGCGAGGAGCGCTTCCGGGTCCTGGCCGAGAATTCGACCGACGTGATCACCCGCGCCTCCCCCGAGGGCACCCTGCTCTACGTCTCGCCGGCGAGCCGCGGGCTGTATGGGTACGACCCCGACGAGCTCCTCGGCCGCTTCGCCCTCGACGACATCCATCCCGACGACCACGCCGGGCTGATCGCGGAACTGGCATCCGCGAACGGCCACGACGACCACACGCTCGAGTACCGCTTCCGGCGCGCGGACGGCAGCTACGTGTGGGTGGAGACCAAGGCGCGGACGCTGCGCGACGATCACGGAGAGGTGGTCGAATACCAGAGCTCGACGCGCGACATAACCGCGCGCCGGCTGGCCGAGGCCGCGGCGCGGCGGGCGCAGACCGAGGCCGAGCAGGCCAACAGCGCCAAGAGCGAGTTCCTCTCGCGCATGAGCCATGAGCTGCGCACGCCGCTGCACGCCATTCTCGGTTTCGGCGAGCTCCTGGCGCGCGACGCGCTCGGCTCAGATCAGCGCGAGAAGCTCGGACAGCTGACGCGGGCCGCCCATCACCTGCTCGACCTGATCAACGAGGTGCTCGACCTCTCCCGCATCGAGCGCGGCGAGCTCAGGCTTTCCCTGGAGCCGGTCCACCTCGGCGATGTCATCGGCGAGACCCTGGAGATGATCCTGCCCCTTGCGGCCGCCGCCTCGGTGACCGTCGTCTCGCCGCCCGGCACGGACATCGAGATCCACGTCCTCGCCGATCGCCAGCGCCTCAAGCAGGTCCTCCTCAATCTCTGCTCGAACGCGATCAAATACAACCATCCGGGCGGCACGGTCACCCTGCGGTGCACGCGCGACGGCACCCCACGGGCCCGTATCGACGTGATCGACACCGGGATCGGGATCGCTGCTGACAATCTGCCGCGGGTGTTCGAGCCCTTCGACCGGCTCGGGGCGGAGGCCACCGACATCGAGGGCACGGGCCTCGGACTGGCGCTCAGCGAGCGCCTGATCGAGGCCATGGGCGGCCACATCAGCACCGAGAGTACGGTGGGCCGCGGAACGACGTTCGCGATCGACCTGCCCGTGGTCCCGGCGCCCGTGGCGGAGGCGCAGCCGGCGAGTGGGGCGCCCGCGGAGGTTGGGGTGCGCGCGCCCGGCCAGGCCCGCAACGTGCTCTACGTTGAGGACAACCCGTCGAACATCAAGCTCGTCGAAGCCATCCTCCGCGCGCGACCCGAGGTCACGCTGCTCGTCGCCACCCAGGGTAGCCTCGCCATCGACCTCGCGCGCGAGCATCGCCCCGCGCTCGTCCTCCTCGACCTCAACCTGCCCGACATCTCCGGTGAGGAGGTGCTGCGCCGCCTGCGCCGGGACGCCCGCACCGCCGAGATCCCGGTGGTGATTACGAGCGCGGACGCCACGCCGGGCCACATCGAGCGGCTGCGGCGGGCGGGAGCCGACGACTACCTGACCAAGCCGTTCGGCATCGAGCGGTTCCTCGCGGTCGTGGACGGCGCGCCGTCGGCCGACGACGGCGCCCCCGGGGCGGAACGCGAGTCGCCCCACGCTCCCCGCGTGCTCGACCCGGCCGCCGTCCAGGCCCTGCGCGAGCTCGCCGACAAGCCCAACGTGGGATCGTCGGCGATCACCCAGCTGCTCGGCACCTACCTCACCGACGCCTTCGAACGCTATACGGGCATCGAGGCCGCGGTCGCCGCCGGCAACCTCGGCGAGGTCAAGCGCCAGGCTCATGCCCTCGGAGGAGCAAGCGGCTGGGCGGGCGCCACCGCCGCTCTGCGCTGCTGCCGGGAGCTCGAGGCGAGCGCCGAGCAGGGAGACTCCCACGGGGCGGCGTCGGCCGCCGCCGGCCTCGGCCGCGCGCTCACCGAGGCACGCTCGGCTCTCGAGGGTGAGTTCGGGCCGCTGCGCGTGGTCGAGCCCAAAGCCTGACCACGGCGCTCACGCGGCGGCGATCGCCTCGGCCACCAGCTGTTCGAGGAGCCCGGTCATGCGCTCGAGGACGTCGAGGCGAGCGGCGAGCTGGTAATCGGCGACGAGCTCCGTCGGCCGCCGGTATCCAATCGTCGTCTGCCCCCCGGCGTCCCATACGAGCAGGCGCAGGGGAAGCTCGTAGCCGACCTGCGGGTCGGTCTGCATCAGCGGGGTCCCGGCATGAGGGTCGCCGAAGATGACCACCTCCTCGTCGGCGAGATCGAGGCCCGCCGTCCGCGCCCCCGCGCCGTGGTCGATGCGGGCGAATACCTGGATCCCCCGCCGCTCCAGCGACGCGAGCACGCGTTCGATCGTCACCGGCACGCTGTGCGGACTTCCGGTGCTGACCAGCGGCATCGCCTGCCTCCCTACTGCGCTGACCCGACGGCATGATCCGGGTTGCGAATCAGAGCGACGACGATGTCCCCCATGGTCGCATCAGCTTACGCTCACGCGGTCCCCCACGGCCGCCGGCGCCGCCTCGGCCGGAGCCGCGCGGCCACTGAGGGCGAGCTGGATCTGCTCCTCGGCGTCCTTGGAGAGCGAGGTCTTGAGGACCCGGCCGCCGTACTTGCTCAGCGCCTCGATCGCCTTGTCGGGCGTGACCTTGTCCACCACCAGGAACAGCGCCGACGTGCCCGGCTGGACCATGTCGCGCACCTGCTGCTGGAAGGACTTGTCGACGCCGATCTTCTCGAGCACTCCGAAGAGCGCGCCGAACAGGCCGCCGACCGCCCACCCGATGAAGGGGACGAAGAAGAGCAGCCCGAACAGGGCGCCCCACAGCATGCCCCAGGCGGTCCCCTCGGCCACCGGGTGATGGTTGGTCGTGACCTTGTACTTCCCGTTCTTGTCGCGGACGATCACCGCTACCGCCTCGGGCTCGATCACGAGATCCTGAGAGAGGCGATAGACCTCCTCGGCCGCCCGGTTCGCGGTCTCCTCGTCGTCATAACCGATTGCAATCAGGTCTGCCACGTCAAGCTCCTCTCGGCTGGTTACCAAGTGGCTGGTAGGCCACTCGCGGGCGCCCTTCAAGGGCCTCAGAGCCCGCTCGCCACCCTGATCGCGCCGTTCGCCCCCGCGCGCTCGAGCGCCCGGTAGTCCTCCTCGGTCTGATCGGCGTAGCGCTCGGCGAAACTCGCCATCGCCCGGTCGAAGCCATCGCTCGAGCCGAGGTAGGCGGCGATGGCGATCGGGTCCCCTGAGCGGGCGTGAGCGCGGGCCAGGGCCCACCCGCACAGCCCGGCGTAGCTCGTCAGCGCCGTCGCGTCCATCACGTCGACGGGCGCGGAGCCCTTCCCGTCCCACAGCTGGCGCACGTAGAAGTCGCGATCGACGCCGTCCACCCATTCGGTGGTGCGGACCCAGCCGAGCATGATGTCGCTGGTCGGCTGCATCAGTCGCTGGCCCTCCACCACCCGGCGGCCGTGATGGTCGAACTCGCTCTTGCCCAGGTGGGGTTCGAGCACCGACGGCTCGGCCTCCTTCATCTGCAGGAACAGGGGATCGCCGTCGTCGCGCCCGAGCAGGAGGATGATCCACGCGCGCGTTCCCACGCTCCCCACCCCCACGACCTTGCGCGCCGCGTGCACGTAGCGATAGCGCTCGAGCAGCCGCCTCCGGTCCCTGGGAAGGGTGCTGCGGTAAGAGCGAACGATCGCGTGGAGCGCCGCGTCGAGAGTCTCGGGGTCCTCGCCGGCCGTGAGCTCCTCGATGGGGACGATCAGCGGCGGGTCGTTGACGATGCGCGGTCGTCCGTCGATCGCTCGCGTGAGCTTGGCGAAGGCGCGCAAGCTGTCCTTGGCCCGCGCCTTGGCGATGTTGCGCTCGAAGCGCTTGAGTTGCTTGGCGCTGATGCGGGCGGCCCAGTCGGCGACGATCTGCTCCAGGTCGCGGTCGATGTGGAGGTACCAGAGCTCGAGCGTGCGCAGGCCGGCGAGCTCCCGCATCGCCTCTCGGTAGGCGCGGGCGGCGGCGAGGTTGATGGGCGCGCGTTCCTCGGCGCTCAGCTCGTGGTCGCGCCCCGCCACCGCGAAGCTCGAGACGAGGCGCTTGAGATCCCATTCGAAGGGCCCGGGGAGAGTCTCGTCGAAATCGTTGACGCTGAACACGAGGCGGCGGTCGGGACCCGCATAGGTGCCGAAGTTCGACAGGTGGGCGTCCCCGCACAGCTGCACCTCGAGCCCGGTGCGCGGCGCCTCCCGCAGATCGGAGGCCATCAGCTTGGCCGCTCCCCGGAAGAAGGTGAAGGGAGAGACGAGCATGCGCCCGTAGCGGATGGGGACGAGCTCGGGCACCCGCGTGCTCGCCTGCTCCTCGAGGAGCGCGACCGGGTCGGGGCGGTCGGCCGCGGGCTCCCACTCACCGTGCGCCGAACGCGGGGCGCCTTCTCGCGCGGCGCGGCCCACCGCGGCGCGCTCGCCCGGGCTGAGATACGCGCTGGCTCTCGCGCGCGGCGTCACCCGCAGCGGGCCGGCGCGTGCGCGCCGTCGCACACGGCGCTCAGCTTCCGGAGCGCGGCCTGCTCGATCTGGCGCACGCGCTCGGCGCTCACGCTGAGCTCGCGAGCGAGCTCGCCCAGGGTCCGCTCCGGGCCATCGAGCCCGTACCGGGCGCGGATCACCCGCCGTTCGCGCTCGTTCACATGGTCGAGCATACGGGGCACCTGGGCGGCCGCGAGCCGCCAGATGGCGGACTCGTAGGCGTCCTCGCCCCGCGGGTCGACGAGCGCCTCGCCGCCGCTCGGGCCTTCCCCGTCATCCTCGGGGTCCGGCCCGCTCAGACTGCGAGCGTCGTGGTCGGCGGCGATCAGGGACTCGACCTGGGCGCTCGGGAGCCCGCACGCGTCCGCGAGCTCGCTCGCCCTCGGGCCGCGGCCCTGAGCCTGCTCGTAGTCGTGCCGGGCGCGCTTGATGCGCATGAGCAGGCGCACCGCCCGGTCGGAGAGGACGACGGGCCCCGAAAGCTCGGAGACGAGCTGCTGGACGGCGCGGGACACCCACCAGCGCGCGTAGGCGCCGAAGGGCACACCGAGGCTGGGGTTGTAGTGGCTGAGCGCCTGCAGGAGCCCGACGCAGCCCTCCTGCATGAGCTCGCTCTCGCTGATCCCCGGCGAGTGCCGGTAGCCGCGGGCGGTGCTGGCGATCAGGGGCCGGAAGTCCTGGATCAGCTGCTGGCGCTCCCGGATGCCTCCGCGCTGCGCCGCCTCGACCAGCTCACGCTCGGCCTGAACGAGCGCCCTGCGGCGCCGGCGCCTGCGCCGGTCGGGTGCCGAGTACGACCGGGCGGGGAAGAGGCTCACTCCGGTTGCGGCATCCAAAGCCATCTCCCGACAAGTTTCCCCCCACACAGGATCCACTCGATGGAGGGCGCCCAACGCGGCCAGGGGAGGGGACCCCACAGCGAGCCGTGGGGTCCTCGGCCCCGGGTCATGAGTGCACTAGCATCGGTTGTGCGTTGCCTTCTGATCGACCTGTCCGCGTGGTGGTCGGAGAGGATCAGCCCATCGTCCGCGAGGGCATCATCTCTGTGCTCTCCGAGGCGGGCCTGGAGGTGGTCGCCTCGGCGGCTGACGGTCCCGACCTGGTCCGAAAGTCGCGCTCGCATGCCCCCGATGTCGTGGTCACCGACATCCAGATGCCGCCCGGCTCGGGTGCCGACGGCCTCCTGGCCGCGTGCGAGATCCGCGCTACCCAGCCCGACGTCGGCGTGCTCGTGCTCTCACAGTTCCTCGAGGACCGCTACGTGCGGGAACTGGTGGGCGCTCGCCCCGAGGGCGTCGGCTACCTGCTCAAGGACCGCGTCGGCGACCTCACGTCCTTCGTCGACGCGGTCCGGCGCGTGGCGGGCGGGGGCTGCGTGCTCGATCCCACCGTGGTGGCCCGGCTCGTCGACCAGCGGCGGACGACGACCCCGATCGAGCGCCTGACCCCGCGCGAGCGCCAGGTCATGGCGCTCGTGGCGGAGGGATGCTCGAACACCGGGATCGCCAACGCGCTCGTGGTCACCGTGCCGGCGGTCGAGCGCCACATCACGAGCATCTTCGAAAAGCTCGAGCTCCCTCAGTCCACCCACGGGCACCGCCGGGTGCTCGCGGTCCTCCAATACCTACGCAATTAGCCGTGCGCCACCAGCGCGCGCCGTTACGCCGCCGCGGCCGCCAGCTCCGATTCCGGCGCCGACTCCTCGGGGGCCGACCGCCAGCGCACGACCGGCTCTTCGCCCTCGACGTCCACGATGATCGTCGCTCCCTCGCCGATCTCGCCGGCGATCAGGGCGCGGCCGATCCTCGTCTCGATCTCGCGCTGGATGTAGCGGCGCAGCGGGCGCGCCCCGTAGACGGGGTCGTAGCCCTGGCGCGCGATCAGCTCGCGGGCGGCCTCGGTCACCTCGATCGTTGTCCGGCGGTCGGCCAGGCGCCGGCGCACGTCCTCGAACAGGAGATCGACGATGCGCTCGATCTCGGGGAGGGTCAGCGGCTTGAACATGATGATCTCGTCGACCCGGTTGAGGAACTCGGGTCGGAAGTGCGAGCGAAGCTCGGCCATCACCTGGTCGCGGGCGTCGGGGCGGATCTCGCCGTCGGGGGTGATCCCGTCGAGCAGGTAGAGCGCGCCGATGTTCGAGGTCATGATGATCACGGTGTTACGGAAGTTGACGGTGCGGCCTTGGGCATCGGTGAGCCGGCCGTCGTCGAGGATCTGCAGCAGCGCGTTGAACACGTCGGGGTGGGCCTTCTCGACCTCGTCGAAGAGCACCACCGAGTAGGGCTTGCGGCGCACCGCCTCGGTGAGCTGGCCCCCCTCCTCGTAGCCCACGTAGCCGGGGGGCGCCCCCATCAGGCGGCTCACCGTGTGGCGCTCCTGATACTCGGACATGTCGAGGCGGATCATGTTCTCCTCTGAGTCGAATAGGGCCTCGGCGAGCGCGCGCGAGAGCTCGGTCTTGCCCACTCCGGTGGGGCCGAGGAAGATGAAGGAGCCGATCGGGCGCTTGGGGTCCTTGATCCCGGCGCGGGCGCGGATGACCGCATCGGCGACCAGGCGCACGGCCTCGTCCTGGCCGATCACCCGCTCGTGGAGGACCTCGTCGAGGCGCAGGAGCTTCTCGCGCTCGCCCTCGAGCAGGCGCGTCACGGGGATGCCCGTCCACCGGGCCACGACCTCGGCGATCTCCTCGGCGGTGACTTCCTCGCGGAGCAGGCGCGTGCCGCCCTGCTTCTGGTTGAGCCGCTCCTCCTCGGCCTGGAGGCGGCGCTCGAGCTCGGGCCGGCGGCCGTGCTGGAGCTCGGCTGCCTTGTTGAGGTCGTAGTTGCGCTGGGCCTCTTCGATCTCGCGCCGGACCTGCTCGAGCTCCTCGCGCAGCGCCTGGAGCTTGCGGATGGCCTGACGCTCGGCCTCCCACTGGGCGGTCATGGCGTCCGCCTGGGCGCGCAGGTCGGCGAGCTCCCGGCGTAGCGCCTCGAGGCGCTCCCTGCTCGCCTGGTCCTTCTCCTTGGTGAGGGCCGCCTCCTCGATCTCGAGCTGCATGACGCGGCGGGTGATGGCGTCGAGCTCCTGCGGCATCGAGTCGATCTCGGTCCTGATCACCGCGCACGCCTCGTCGACGAGGTCGATCGCCTTGTCGGGCAGGAAGCGGTCGGTGATGTAGCGGTCGGCGAGGACGGCCGCGGCCACCAGCGACGCGTCCTGGATGCGGACGCCGTGGTGGACCTCGAAGCGCTCGCGCAGTCCGCGCAGGATCGAGATCGTGTCCTCGACCGTCGGCTCGTCGACCATCACGGGCTGGAAGCGGCGCTCGAGCGCGGCGTCCTTCTCGATGTGGCGGCGGTACTCGTCGAGGGTGGTGGCCCCGATGCAGTGCAGCTCGCCGCGCGCGAGCATGGGCTTGAGCATGTTGCCCGCGTCCATTGCGCCCTCGG
This sequence comes from Solirubrobacteraceae bacterium, assembly GCA_035551955.1. GTDB lineage: Bacteria > Actinomycetota > Thermoleophilia > Solirubrobacterales > Solirubrobacteraceae > Palsa-465. The sequence goes on from DASZMD010000156.1 coordinate 22,417, forward strand.
CCGCGCCGGCTCCGACGACGGTGTGGATCTCGTCGATGAAGAGGAGGATCCGGCCCTCGGCCGCCTTGACCTCCTGGAGGACCGCCCGCAGGCGCTCCTCGAACTCGCCCCGGTACTTCGCGCCCGCGAGCAGCGAGCCCATGTCGAGCGAGAAGATCGTCTTGTCCTTGAGCCCCTCGGGGATGTCGCCGCGGACGATGCGTTGGGCGAGGCCCTCGACGATGGCCGTCTTGCCGACGCCGGGATCGCCGACGAGGACGGGGTTGTTCTTGGTCTTGCGCGAGAGGATCTGGATCACCCGGCGGATCTCCGCGTCGCGCCCGATCACCGGGTCGAGGCGGCCCGTGCGCGCCGCGGCCACGAGATCGATCCCGTACTTCTCGAGCGCCTCGTAGGCCGACTCTGGGGTGGCGCTCGTCACCCGCTGGCTGCCGCGGACCTGCGTGAGGATCTCGAGGAAACGCTCGCGGGTGACGCCGTGGTCGCGCAGGATCCGCCCCACCGCGGTCTGGGGTCCGCTGGCGATTATGGCCAGGAGGATGTGCTCGACCGAGACGTACTCGTCCTTGAGACGCTTGGCCTCGTCCTCGGCCTTGTCGAGGATCTGGCTGAGGGCGCGCGAGACGTAGACCTGTCCGGCGCCGGCGCCGCTGCCGGTGACCCGCGGGAGCACCTCGATCGACCGCTCGACCGCCGCGTGCAGCGAATCGGTGTCGACCTCGGCGCGCATGAGCAGGCGGGGAATGAGACCGTCGGCCTGGTCGAGCAGCGCGAGCAGCAGATGCTCGGGCTCGACCTCGGTCTGCCCGTAGCGCAGCGCCTTGGTCTGAGCGTCGTGCAGGGCCTCCTGGGACTTCTGGGTCAGACGGTTCGGGTCCATGTGATCACCTCGGCGTGTCGTCGTTGCGAGGGCGGGTCGCGGCGCTCACCGCGCGCCGGGGGCGGCGGCTCGTAGCGGCGCAGCCGCGCCTCCAAGTCATCGATCCGAGCGAGCAGCTCGCCCGCGAGGACGGCGCCGGCGTAATTGAGTCCGAGGTCGCGCCGCAGGCGCAGGGCGCGCGCGAGCCGGGAGACGGCGGTGCCGTCGAACAGCGGTGCCGTTCCGTTTGCACCCGCGGGCTCGACGAGCCCGAGGCGCACGAGGCGGAGGACCAGGTCGGGGTGCAGGCCGGTCTCGCGTGCCAGGACCTCGACGCCGATCAGCGTGCGCTGGCGGCGAACGAGCTGGGCACGCACCGGAGCGCGGCTCGGTGTCGCCATCAGCGCCCCTTCCGCGGGTCGAACTTCGAGGCCTTCCGCAGGCGCTCGAAAGCCTCGCGCTCGGCCTTGGTCAGCCGCTTGGGGACCTGGATCTGGATCACCGCGTAGAGGTTGCCTGGGGTGCCGCCCTCGCTCGCCGGGAGGCCCTGGCCGCGCAGGCGTAGCCGCCGGCCGCACGAGGAGCCGGCCGGCACGCTGACCTTCGCCTCGCCGTCGAGGGTGGGCACGGGGACGGTCGCCCCGAGCGCTGCCTCCCACGGTGCCACCGGGAGATCGACGTAGAGATCGCGGCCCTCGACGCGAAAGCGCGGGTGTGGGCGGAGCCGCACTCGGAGCATGAGGTCGCCGGTGGCCCCGCCTCCAGTCCCGGGGCTCCCCTGTCCGGCCAGGCGGATGACCTGGCCGTCGCGCACGCCGGGGGGGATCTCGACCTCGAAGCTGCGCCCGTCGTCGAAGCTGAGCGTCCGCTTCCCGCCCCTGGCCGCCTCCTCGAGCGAGAGCTCGAGGACTGCCTCCTGGTCTGAGCCCCGCATCGAGAAGCCCTCGCCGCCGCGGCGGCTGCCCCGCGAGAAGAAGGAATCGAAGATGTCGCCGAAGTCGCCGCCCTCGAAGTCGCTGCCGCCGAAGTCGACGCGCACGTCGCGGAAGCCGCCACCGCCGCCGTTGCGGGCACGACTCGCGCCGCCCGGGGGCTCCTGGGCTCTCCAGCTCGCCCCGAGCCGGTCGTAGCGCCGGCGCTTTTCCTCGTCGCGCAGCACCTCGTAGGCTTCAGAGATCTGCTTGAAGCGATCCTCGGCCCCGGGCTCCTTGTTGACGTCCGGGTGGTACTGGCGGGCGAGGCGGCGGTAGGCGCGACGGATGTCCTCGGCGCTCGCGTCCCTGGGGACCCCGAGCGCCTCGTAGTAGTCCTCGGAGGCGACCGCCATCAGCCCGTGGGCTCGGGCGCGCGCGTCACCACGACCTGTGCAGGCCGGATCACCCGATCGCCGAGCGCGAACCCCGACCGCTCCACGGAGCTGATGGTGCGGCTGGGCGCCTGGTCGGTGACCTCGACGCCGATCGCCTCGTGACGTTCGGGGTCGAACGGTTCACCGGACCTGCCGACCCGCTCGACCCCGCGGCGCTCGAGGATCGCATTCATCTGGTCGAGCACGGCCTGCATGCCGTCGCGACACGGGCCGTCCCTGTCCATGGCGAGCGCCAACTCGACGCTGTCGAGCGCTTGAAGCCAGTCGCGGAGCGTCGACTCGACGGCTTCGGAGACCCGGCGGTCGACCTCGCGGGCGCTCCGCTTGCGGTAATTGTCGAGGTCGGCGAGAGCCCGCTTGTAGCGATCCTCGATCCGCGCCAGCTCGGCGCTCAGATCCGGGCGCGCCTGCTCGTCGGTGGTGACGTTCGCTCCCCGCCCCTGGTCGTCGTCGGGCCAGGGCGCGTCGCGACCCACGTCACTCTCTGGTGAATTCGGCATCGACGACCTCCTCGTCGCTCTCGGCTCCGTCGCCGCCTGCGCCGTTACCCGGGGAGCCGGGGCCGTTGCCCGGCGCCCCCGCGGGTGCTGCCGCGCTGGCCGGGAGGCTCACCGCCACCTGCTGGAGATCGGAGATCAGGGGCCTGACCCGGTCGAGGCCTGCCTGGTCGGCGATCGTCTGGCGGGCCTCGGCCACCAACTGCTCCGCCCGCGCCTTCTCGTTCACCGGCAGCCGATCGCCGAGGTCGGAGAGGAGCTGCTCGACGCGGTAGGCGACGGCGTCGAGCTCGTTACGGGCGTCGATCTCCTCGCGCCGCTGGCGATCCTCGCCCGCGTGCGCGTCGGCATCGCGAACCATGCGCTCGACCTCGCCCTGATCGAGGTTCGTGCTCTCGGAGATCGTCACCTTCTGCTCCTTTCCCGTCGACAGATCCTTGGCCGAGACGTTGAGGATGCCGTTGGCGTCAAGGTCGAAGGTCACCTCGATCTGCGGAGTACCGCGGGGCGCGGGCCTGATCCCCTCCAGCCGGAAGCGCGCCAGCTGGCGGTTATCGGCGGCGAGCTCGCGCTCGCCCTGGAGGACGACGACGTCGACCGCCGTCTGGTTGTCCTCGGCGGTCGAGAAGGTCTCGGCCCGCCGCGCCGGGATCGTCGTGTTGCGCTCGATGACCTTGGTCATCACCCCGCCCAGGGTCTCCAGCCCGAGCGAGAGCGGGGTGACGTCGAGGAGCACCACATCTTCGACCTCGCCCTTGAGCACGCCGGCCTGCAGTGCCGCCCCCAGGGCCACGACCTCGTCGGGGTTGACGGTCATGTTCGGTTCCTTGCCGCCGGTGAGGCGGCGCACGAGCTCCTGCACCGCCGGGATCCGCGTCGAGCCGCCCACGAGGATCACCTCGTCGATGTCATCGGCGGTGAGCTTGGCGTCGGACAGCGCCTGCTCGACGGGCCCGCGCGTGCGTTCGATCAGGTCCTTGGTGAGCTGCTCGAACGTCGCCCGCGTGAGTGAGGTGTTCAGGTGCTTGGGGCCGCTCGCGTCGGCGGTGATGAAGGGCAGGTTGATCTGCGTCTGGGTGGTCGTGGAGAGCTCGACCTTGGCGCGCTCGGCCGCCTCGTAGAGCCGCTGGAGCGCCTGCGGATCGTTGCGCAGATCGATCCCGTTGTCGCTCTTGAACTCGTCGGCGAGCCAGTCGACGATGCGCTTGTCGAAGTCGTCGCCGCCCAGGTGGCCGTCGCCGTTGGTGGCACGCACCTCGATCACCCCGTCGCCGACGTCGAGGAGAGAGACGTCGAAGGTGCCGCCGCCGAGGTCGAAGACGAGCACCGTCTCCTGGCCCTTCTTGTCGATGCCGTAGGCGAGGGCGGCAGCGGTGGGCTCGTTGATGATCCGGAGCACCTCGAGCCCGGCGATGCGGCCGGCGTCCTTGGTCGCCTGCCGCTGGGAGTCGTTGAAGTAGGCGGGGACGGTGACGACCGCCTCGGTCACCCGCTCCCCGAGGAACTTGGCGGCATCCTCGGCGAGCTTGCGCAGGACGAGGGCCGAGATCTCCTCGGGCGCGTAGAGCTTGCCGCGGACCTCGAAACGGACGGTGTCGTTAGGGCCCCTGACCACCTGGTAGGAGACGATCTTGGCTTCTTCCTCGACCTCCTCCCAGCGCCGGCCGATGAAGCGCTTGGCCGAGTAGATGGTCGCCTCCGGGTTGAGGATGGCCTGACGCTTGGCCACCTGGCCGACGAGGCGCTGCCCGTCCTCGGTGAAGGCGACGACCGACGGCGTCGTCCGCGAACCCTCGGCATTGGGAATCACCTCGGCGATCCCGCCCTCCACCGTGGCGGCGACTACCGAGTTCGTCGTACCGAGATCGATACCAACCGCCTTGGCCATGGCCAGCTCCTAACTCGTTAGGGAACAGCTTCATCTCCGTCCCTAGCGCATCGGGAGTGGCGTTCAAGGGCGCCCGACGGCGCACCCCGAGCCCGGTTTCAGAGCTCGGGCGGCGGCGGCCGGTAGCCGCGGTCGGGGGGCGGTGCGACCGCCGTCGGGCGGCGATCCGCGAAGAGCAGGGCAAGCCCGACGAGGAGGCCGACGATACCCACGATCATGAGCACGACGCCCGCCACGTGGAGGTCGATTCCCGCCACCGTCCAGGTGACCGCGAACTTGAGGATGGCGCCGACGGCGATCAGGAACAGGCTGGTGCCGAGAGTCATGGCGCCGTGATGGCTTTCTCGTTGGTGGTAGGCACTCGATTCTCCCTTCGCTGGCGAGCGGGATCTATCCCTTGCATTAGGCCGCCGCGGCGCAGCGAGCAACTGATTGGCATGTTGCGGCCGTGGCCTAACTTCACCCTTCGGTGTTTCCCGAAAACGAGGCGTCCTAGTCCTCGGTCACGAAAGGAGAGGTCATGCCCCTGCCCGTGCGTAGCCGCGAAGCCTCCGACAGCCGGCCGCTGCGCCGCTGGGAGCCGTTCCGCGAGCTCGAGAACCTTCACAGCCAGATGGGTGAGCTGATGGACAGCGTCTGGGCCCCGATGGGCGCCGGCAACGGCGTCTGGGTGCCGACGGTCGACATCGAGGAAACCGAGGATGCGTGGATCGTCGAGGCCGAACTCCCCGGCGTTGACGGCAAGGACGTCAACGTCGAGCTGCGCGACTCGGAGCTCTCGATCACCGGCGAGATCAAGGAGCGCGAGCGCAAGGGCATCCTCCGCCGCCGTTCCCGCCGGACCGGCCGCTTCGACTTCCGGGTGACGCTCCCCGGCGACGCCGACGCCGAGCACATCGAGGCCAACCTCAAGGATGGGATTCTCACCGTGCGCGTCCCCAAGGCCGAGCAGGCGCGCGCCCGCCGGATCGAGGTCAAGGCCGGCCAGGAGTGACGCTCGGCGTCGAGCAGACGACGCAGTCCGCCCCCGACGGCTGGCGCCGGGTCGAGGACGCGCTGGTCCGCGAACTCGCCTTTCGCGACTTCGATCAGGCGCTGGCCTTCGTCGAGCGCGTCGGCGTCGTCGCTGCCGACCACCAGCGGCGGCCCGACATGTGCATCCTCGAGTTCAACCGAGTCCGCTTGACGATCCGCAATCCTCATCGCGCCGGGATCACCGAGGCCGAGCGGCGGCTCGCGGCCAAGGTGGACGCGGCGATCGAGGGGGAGGCCCGCTAGGGCCCTCAGTGCACCGCCACCGCCGGACGCGCGTGGAGCCTGCCGCCCACGCGTTCCTCGCGGTCGGTGCTGACGATGTCGGCGAGCACGCTCGCCCATCCGAGATCCTCGTACCGGCGCTCGGGGTCGCCGCTCGCCACCTTCGCCGACACCGCGTCGGGCGCCGAGATGTAGGCCGCGATCCCGACTCGCTGCTCGCGCTCGGGTGCGTGCCAAAGCGTCACGTAGGCATCGAGGGGCGCACGCCACCGGCTCAGGAACCGCCACGCGTCGGCCGCGGATTTCCGCTGCGCCGGGCGGGTCGAGAACGACCACACGACGTGCGCGCCGCGGGCGCGGGCCGCCTGGCCGAGCGAAGCGGTGAAGGGGTCGTGGAGAACGACGACGTCGCCCTCACGCATGTCGGGCCCGATCAGCCCCTCGCTCTCCTCGGCGCGCCCCGCGTAGACATCGATCTCCTCGGCCCCGAGGGGACGGTCGGCACTCATGGGCCCGGCGAGCATTGACTCCAGGCGCTGGGTCAGGCGCAGGAGCGGCTCGTCCACCTCAACCCCGATGGCGCGAGAGGTGATGCCGTCCTCGAGGGCCGGGCGGAGGTGCTCGAGGAGACCGTCGGCGGCGGCCCGCGCGGCCGGGGACGTGCAGGCGCACCACACCGTCCTTCCCGCCAGGGCATGTGCCGCCTGCCGGCCCGCCCATTTGAGCACCCGCGCGTCATGAATGCTCGCCGGCGGACCCAGCCGCTCGATCGCCAGACTGGTCATGAGATCCCTCCACTTGCCGTCGTTCTAGTGTCGCGTGTCCCTGGGTAGGCCACCCGTCGCGTGCGCGCAAGCGCCCTCGGGTCGCCCGGCCCTTGACCGGGAGGGCAACCGACCTAGAAGAGGGACAGCGCGATGGAGTCGATCTCTGCCGACACCGCCGCGGAGCTCCAGCCTCCGTTCCCCGAAGGCCGGGCTCCGGGTCCTCAGGACGCTCTGTCCGGCGAGACGATCGCGCGGATCACCGGCTTTGAGCCCGGGGAGCTCCGCGTCATCTCGGTGTACATGGCGATCGATCCCGCCGACCGCAAGTCGATCCCGGCGGATGTCGACAGCCTCCTGCACCAGGTGCGCCCCCTGAGCAAGGATCAGGACCTCCCGCACGAGGTGCGCATGTCCCTGCGCCAGGACATCGAGCGGATCGAGGAGCTCGTCAAGGACGAGCTGCCGATCGAGCGGGCGGCGGCGATCTTCGCGTGCAGCGGCGGTGGCCTGTTCGAGGTCGTCGCCCTACCCCGCGCCGTGGGCAACCGGATCCGGGTGGACGCGATTCCCTGGGTGCGCCCGATGCTCGCCGTGTTCGAGGAGTACGAGCGCATGATCGCCGTCGTGCTGGACCGCCAGGGCGCCCGGCTGTGGGAGGTGTACCTGGGCGAGGAGCGGGACGCCGGCCGGGTCAAGGGCCCCGAGCTGCGCCGCCGGGGCGCCGCCGGCCGTCGTGCCAACTCCCCGCAGCACCACGAGGACAAGGCCGACCGGCTCGAGCGCCAGTTCTTCAAGGACCTCGTCCACGCGCTCGAGCATCTCTCCTACGATGTGCTCGTCTTCGGCGGCCACGAGCAGGAGCTCGCCCACCTGGTGGAGATGCTCCCCCAGCCGATGAGCGAGCGGACGATCGGCACCTTCGCGATCGATCCGAGCACGGCCACCCCCGCCGAGGTGCGCGACCGCGCCCAGGCGATCCTCGACGACCACGACCGCGAGCGCCGGCGCGGGCTCGTCGACGAGGTGGCCGAGGCGGTAGCCGCCGGGGGACGCGGGACGCTGGGACTGGAGCACTGCCTGTGGGCGGCGTCGGTCGACGCCGTGGACACGCTCCTCGTCCAAGCCGGAGCCACCGCCCCCGGGGTGGTGTGCGAGGAGTCACACTGGCTGGCCACGAGCGGCGACATCTGCCCGCTGTGCGGGCAGGAGACGCGCGCCACCGAGGATGTGATCGAGGATCTCGTGGAGATGGTGAGCGACGAAGGCGGCCATGTCCGCCATGTGCGCGAGGACACGATTATGCGCCGGCACGTGACGGGGGCGCGGCTGCGTTTCCCGCTTCCCCCCGACCCGCGAGAAGCGTCGGCGTGACCGCCTTCGCCAACGAATGGGCGAGCACGCGGTGCACCCACCTCAGTCAGATCCATGAGGTCGTGCCGCGAACCCCGGAGGGGTGCGAGGAGTGCCTGCGCATCGGCTCCCCGTGGATCCATCTGCGCCTGTGCCTGACCTGCGGGCACGTGGGCTGCTGCGACTCGTCTCCGGGCAAGCACGCGCGCCTGCACGCCCACGTCGTCGGGCACGCGATCGTTCAGTCCTTCGAGCCCGGCGAGGACTGGCGCTGGTGCTACTTCGACGACACCTACGTATGAGCCGGAGCCTCGAGCCCGGGCGGTGACAGCGAGGCGAGGCGCTGGTGCACGAGCCGGATCGTCGTGGCGCCGTCGCCCACCGCGGCCGAGACGCGGGGGATGGAGCCGCTGCGCACGTCGCCGGCGGCGAACACTCCCGGCACGCTCGTCTCGAGCAGCGACGGCTCGGCGCCGTGGCCGAGCCCGGCCTCGCGGCGCAGCGGCGCCGCCGCCTGCCCGGTGAGGATGTAACCGCCGTCGTCGAGGGCAACATCCTCGCCAAGCCAGCGGGTGTGGGGCTCGGCGCCGATGAACACGAACAGCGAACGGGCCTCGAGGCGTCGGCGCTCGCCGGTCTCGGTGTCCTCCACGATCACCGCCTCGAGCACCTCGTCGCCGATCAGCTCTCGCACCTCGGTGTGGAGCAGGACTTCGACATTCTCGAGCTGCTCGATCCGGTCGGCGAGGTAGCGAGACATGTTCTCGCTGAGCTCGTGCTCGCGGACCACGAGCGTGAGCTTGGGCACGAACCTGGAGAGGAACAGGGTGGCCTGGCCCGCGGAATTGCCTCCGCCCGCCGCCACCACGGGATCGCCTCGGCACAGCTGGGCCTCGATCTGCGTCGCCGCGTAGTAGACGCTCACCGGCTCGAGCCGGTCGTAGCCGGGGACCCGGAGCTTGCGGTACTGCACGCCGCAGGAGACGACGACGGCGCGCCCGCGTACCGAGCTGCCATCGGAGAGCATCAGCCGGTGATCGTTCTCGCCCGGCTCGAGCCCGACGGCCTCGCACGGGATGCTGAGCCTGGCGCCGAACTTCTCGGCCTGGATCGTCGCCCGCTCAGCGAGCTCGGCGCCGGAGATGCCGGCGGGGAAGCCGAGGTAATTCTCGATCCGTGAGGTCGTGCCCGCCTGCCCGCCCGCGGCCACGCACTCGAGTACCACCGTGGTCAGGCCCTCCGAGGCGCCGTAGACCGAGGCGGCGAGTCCGGCCGGGCCCGCGCCGACGACGACAATGTCACAGATCTCGTCCGGGGAGCCGGGCACGAGGAGGCCGAGCTCGCGTGCCAACTCGGCATTGCTCGGGTTTCGCAGCACCTTATCGGGCGGCAGGAAGGCGACTGGGCACTCCTCAGCGTCGATCGCCAGCGTGCGCAGGAGCTCGGCCGCGCCCGGGTCCGCCTCGGTGTCGAGCCACTGGTGGGGGATCCGGTTGCGGGCCAGGAAGTCTCGCAGGCGCCGGGTGCCGGGCGAGGAGCGCGGACCGATGATCCGCAGCCCGGCCCCCATCCCGATGAGGATCGAGCGCCGTAGCATCAGCGCCCTGAGGATCATGTCCCCGAGGATCGAATCATGGGTGACGATCCTGCGAAGCTCGTGGACGGGGACCTCGAGAACCTCGCCGTCCTCGGCCACCACGGCGGTGAAGAAGACCGCTTGACCGGTGAGGAGCCCGAGCTCGCCCAGGAACCGCCGTGGGCCGTGAACGCCCACCACCCGCTCCTCCTCGCCGTTGTGCTGGACGACCTTGACGACTCCGGAGAGGATCACGAAGAAGTCGCAGGCGCGGTCGCCCTCTCGGTAGAGCACGTCGCCCGCCTTGACACGTCGCTTGGTACCCACCGCTTCGAGGGCCCGAATCTGGGAGCGGGAGAGGCGCGGGTATGCCCCCTGGAGGTCGGGAGTCTCCTTGAGTGGCACATGGTCGGAGGGCATGCTCGCCACAGGGGCAATAGGCCGGCCCCCGCGGTGGCCAATCACGCCTTGACGCGCCCCCTCGCCGTCCTAGCCGAAAACGGGAGAGGGAGGCTCGTGTCTCGTGTCAGGCGGAGCCTCCAGGCGACTACTTTGGAGGACCCGATGGCGACGACCCTGGTGGAGCCGTTCGCGCCATGGCTGCGAGAGCTCAGTCATGTCATGCAATCCCAAGGTTCGGTGGGCGCGTTCGTCCCGCCGGCCGACCTGCTCATCGATGACGAAGGGGTGACCGTCTACATGGACGTCCCGGGGTTACGAGCGGAAGATCTCAACATCGAGCTCGAGAACGACACGCTCACCGTCCGCGGCGAGCGCAAATACCCCTACAGCACCGAGGACGGGCGCGGGCCGATGCGCATCGAGCGCGGGTTCGGCCGCTTCGAGCGCAGCCTCCGCGTCCCCGGCGGTCTCGACCCCGAGGCGATCGACGCCACGCTCTCCGACGGCGTGCTCACGCTCCGCATCCCCAGGCCGGCGACGCAGCGGGCGCGGCGGATCGAGATCAAGGCGGCGTCGGACGGCAGCAGCCAGCCCACGATCGAGGGACAGAGCTCCGAGCCGACGGAAAGCGTCCAGCCCGCGATGGAGGGCGCGGCCCAGTCGTGAGCGCGCCGGCCGCCCGCGTCCGGCGGGGGCGCGGGCGGCCGCCGCTCCGGCGCCGGTAGGCTCCTGGCATGGCAGAGGGAACGATCATCCAATGTCCCAACTGCGGCACCAAGAACCGGGTGCGGCCCACCCCCACCGGGGTCCCGCGCTGCAGCGTCTGCCACCACCTGCTGCCGTGGATCGTCGAGGCGAGCGCCGCCACCTTCGATGCCGAGATCACGTCTTCGCTGCCCGTGCTCGTCGACTTCTGGGCGCCGTGGTGCGGACCGTGCCGGATGGTCTCGCCGCTGGTCGAGCGGCTCGGACGCGATAACGCGGGACGCCTGAAAGTCGTCAAGCTCGACGTCGACGAGGCGCAGGAGATCGCGGCGCGCTACGCGGTGCAGGGCATTCCCCTGCTCGTGCTCATCCGGGACGGGGCCGAGGTGGATCGGCAGGTGGGGGCGGTTCCCTTCGAACGGCTCCGGGCGTGGATCGAGCCGCACCTGGCGCCGGCGAGCACCGAGGCCGCGCAGGGGGTCGAGTAGACAGCTGTGAACGCCGCCGGTAGAACTCGGCGGCGATGAACACGCCAGCGTTGCTCGTGCTCGTGCGCGGGAGCGGCGACGTCGGGTCGGCCGTCGCCCACCGCCTGTTTCTCGCCGGGTACCCGGTGCTCATCCACGACGTCCAGCTGCCCGCGGCCCCGCGCCGGGGGATGGCCTTCACGGACGCGATCTTCGACGGAGCATGTGAGCTCGAGGGGGTGCGGGCAGCGCGGGTCGAGGACCTTGCGCTGTTCCCGCACGCCCTGGCCGAGCGGGCGCTGATTCCGGTGACGGTCATGGACATCGATGCCGTCCTGGCCGCCGTCCGCCCCGACGTCCTCGTCGACGCGCGGATGCGCAAACGCGCCCATCCCGAGAGCCAGCTCGAGCTCGCCCCTCTCACCATCGGCCTCGGCCCCAACTTCGTCGCCGGCGAGACGTCGCATCTGGCGATCGAGACGCGGTGGGGAGACGAGCTCGGGAAAGTCATCACCAGCGGGGGCACCCAGTCGCTGGCGGGCGAGCCGAGAAGCTTCGCCGGTCACGCCCGCGACCGGTTCATCTACGCGCCGCTGGCGGGGATGTTCCGGACCGAGGCGGCGATCGGCCAGCAAGTGGAGCGCGGCGAGGTCCTCGCCACGATCGAATCCGAGCCGCTGCAGGCGCCGCTCGACGGGATCCTGCGCGGCCTGACCCACGATGGCGTACCGGTCGAGGCGGGGGCGAAGGTGGTCGAGGTCGACCCGCGCGGGGAGATCGGGGCGGTGATCGGGCTCGGGGCGCGTCCTCAGCGCATCGCCGAGGGAGTGGCGGCGGCGATCGAACTGGCGCCCGCGCCGTGAGCGAGACGCCTGGCGCCCGCGAGCGGTGGAACCTCCGCTACGCGGAGCGGGGGCTGACGCCCTTCCCCGACCGGCCGGCGCCGTGGCTGGAGGAGAACCGTGAGCTCCTGGCCGGCCGCCGCGGGCTCGCGCTCGACGTGGCGTGTGGGGACGGGCGCAACGCCCGGTACCTGGCCGAGCTCGGCTTCGCCGTCGACGCCGTTGACGTCTCCGACGTGGCGGTCGCGGCGCTGCGCGACGCCGCCGCCGAGCTCGGGCTCGATGTCGATGCCCGCCGCATGGACCTCGAGGCGGAGCCGCTCCCGGTGGCGCGCTACGACGTCGTCGTCCAGTTCAACTACCTGCAGCGGGACCTGTTCGGAGCGCTGGCCGGCGCCCTCACGCCGGGCGGCATCCTGATCGTGGAAACGGTGAGCCGCGAGCATGTGGAGGAGCTCGGGAACAGCTTCGATCCCCGCTTCGTGCTCGGCGACAACGAGCTGCTCCACGCCTTCCCGGACCTCCGCATACGGCAGTACCGCGAAGGCGTGATCGAGCGCTCGGGGCGGCTGCGGGGGGTCGCCGGCCTCGTCGCCGAGCGCCGACCTACGCCTGGGCGAGGATGAGCAGGTAGGGGATGTCGATCGCCATCGATCCGTCGTCCGCGCCGTTGGCCTCGGCGTAGAGCTCGTGGAGCTGGGCGCGGGCCTCGGGCCAGCGGCCGCTCGGCTCCAGGGCGGCGCGCGCGGCCACGAGCGGCCCGAGGTTCTCGGCGAGGTTCGCCACGTAGTGCTCCACCGACTCGTCGACGACGCTCACCGTCCCGGGCTCGACGCTGACCTGCGCGGCTGCGGCCAGCATCTCCCGCGCGTGCGCCTCGTCTCCCCATAGGACGGGCGACTGGGCGTCGGGGGGCGGGGGGATGAAGGGCATGGCGATCATCTGGCCCATCACGCCCTCGGGCACCCACGAGGTGAGGGCCACCGTTCCTCCCGGCCGCGTGACGCGCAGCAGCTCGGCGCCGGTGGGCACGTGCCGCGGGGCGAAGATGGCCCCGAAGACCGAGAGCACGCGATCGAACTCGCCGTCGGCGAAGGGGAGCGACTCCGCATCGCCCTCCACCCAGTCGATCTCCACGCCCTCCGTCTCGGCGCGGGCGCGGGCCAGCCCGAGCAGCTGGGGGCTGAGATCGAGGCCGGTGACGTGGGCGCCGGCGCGGGCCGCCCACAGGGCGGCATTCCCGGTGCCGGTGGCGACGTCGAGGACGCGCTCGCCCTCGCTCACACCCGCGCGCTCGACGGTCAGCTTGGCCGCTCCGTCGAGCAGGCGGGCGAAGCTCGGATAGTCGCCGAGGCCCCACACGAAGCGCTGGGCCTGCTTGAACTGGTCGATGTCCATGGCTAGATCGCCCGCATGCGATTGCTGCGCGAAGCGCGCTCGAGCTCGTCGCGGTGCATCCGGTGCTCCGAGGCGCCGGACCGGGTGTCCGGGATCCAGGGGCCCTCCCGCGTTCCGGTACCCGCCGAACTGCTCATTCGCGCCTCCTGTGGTCGATCGACGCGTACATTGTCGCGCCGGCGTCACGGCACGGGAGTCAGCACCCGCGCCGGGGCGGCCTCGGGGGCCTCGCCGAGCTCGCGCGTCGTGCGCGGGAGCAGCGCCAGCGCGAGCAGCGCCGCTCCGATCACGCCGCCGCCCAGGAGCACGGCGCGCGCGCCGAGTGCGGCCGCGAGCGGTCCCGCCACCAGGTATCCGACGGGGACGAGCGCGAATGACCCCATCCAGTCATAAGAGCTGACGCGCGAGAGCGCGTGCGGTGGGATGTGGCGCGCCAGGGCGCTCTCCCACCAGATCATCAGCAGCGAGAACCCGAACCCGGTCGCGAAGGAGAGCGCGAGCACGAGCGCCGCGGGACCGCCGAGGGCAAAGACGACGTTCTGGGCCGGCCACGCCATGATCATCAGCAGGCCGGTGCGCAGGGGGTGCGCAGGCCGCCACTTGATGCCCGCCAGGGCGCCACACACCGCGCCCGCCCCGGCGGCGCTCTCGAGCACGCCGAACACCCCCACGCTGCCGTAGAGGTGACGCGCGAGGACGGGGGCAAGGGCGTACCACGGCGCGTACATGCACAGCAGAGCGCCGGTGAAGGCGGCGATGGTGGCCCACACCCAGCTGCGCGAGCGGACCTCCGCCCATCCGGCGCGGAGCTCGGTGAGCATCGAACCCTGCGCGGGGGTCTCACCGCGCGGCCGCGTTCGTAGGCCCGCGAGCAGCCAGGCGCTGAGCACGAAGGTGGCGGCGTCGAAGACGAACGCCTCACCCGCGCCCACCGTGAGCACGAGCACGGTGGCGAGCGCGGGTCCGAGCAGGAAGGCGAGGTTGGCCGTCGTCTCGGTGAGGGCCTTGGCGTCCTGGATCAGGCCCTCGGGGACGGTCTGGGGGATCAGACCTGAATATGCGGGCTGAAAGAACGCCTGGGCAGCCCCGAAGGCGGCCTCGATGACCACGATCTCCCAGATCCGCACCGTGCCGGTGAGGATCAGGGCGGCGAGCAGCGCGTGCAGGCCGGCCCGCGCCACGTCGGTGGTGATCATGATCCGCTGGCGAGGGAAGCGGTCGGCCCACACCCCTCCGATGAGGACCAGCGCCACCAGCGGCAGCGTCTGACCGGCGAGCACGAAACCGAGATCGGTCGGCGAGCCGGTGCTCTGGGTGACGTAGAGCGCGATCGCGACCACGACCAAGCGGTCGCCGACCACGCTGGCGGATTGGCCCAGGAACAGCAAGCGGAAGTCTCTGTGGCGCAGAACGCGCAGGTACAACTTCACAACAACCCCTCGACGAAGATGGCGAACCGGCGGGCGCCGGCTCGGACGGTGCTACGGGCGCCGCGGACGGGCGGCGCTGGGACCTAAGGTCGTGGGGTGACCATCGTCATCGGAGCCTACCACCGAGTTCGCCCAACAGGGCAACCGCTTCGAGATCGTCGTGCAGCAGCTGTTGACACATGACCCGGCTCACTCCCGCCTCGCGCAGCGCGCCGAGCTGCTCGGCGGCGTCCTCCACCGTCCCGACCACCCAGCCCGCGGGGGGATGGGCGGCGAACGCGTCGGGATCCTCACCCCGCACCTCGCTCAGGCGCCGGCGGCGCGCGTCCAGGTCTGCCGCGTCGCTTCCCAGCACGACGCCGGTCATCACCGAGAAGGGGAGCGGGTCGCGTCCCGCGCGGGCGCACGCCTGCTCGACCTGGGCGCGGCGCTCGCGGATCGCTTCGACGGTGGCGAAGGGGGTGTTGTATTCGTCGGCGTAGCGGGCGGCGAGGGCGGCGCTGCGCCGCCCGCCACTGCCGCCCATGATCAGCGGCGGCCGTGGGCGCTGGACGGGCTTAGGCTCGGCCTCGAGTTCTCGCACCGTGTAGTGCTCACCGGAGAAGGAGAAGGGTCCCTCGCCCCAGTGGCCGAGGATGACCTGGATCTGCTCCTCGAGCATGTCCATGCGCACGCGCGTCTCGGGAAACGGGAAGCCGTAGGCCTCGTGCTCGCGCTCGTGCCACCCCGCCCCGAGGCCGAGGTCGATGCGCCCGCCCGAGACGTGATCGGCGGTGACCACGAGCTTGGCCAGGAGGGAGGGGTGGCGAAAGGTGGCCGGGGAGACAAGCGTGCCCAGGCGCACCGTCGCGGTGACGGCGGCCAGCGCGTTGATCGTCGCCCACGCGTCAAGGGCGCCGCGCTCGGGGTGGTGGCCGTCGAGGTTGAGATAGTGATCTGAGCGGAACAGGGCGGGGATCGCATGCTCCTCGCACGCCCGCGCGAGCGCCAGCCACTGCGGCCACGTGACGCCCTCCTGGCCCTCGATCATCAGGCAGAGATCCACGGGCGGTGATACTAGGCCTCGGGGAGCTCGACCGTGACCGGGTCGGGCGGGCCGAGATCGGGAGCCACGGTGGTGAGCCTCCACGACCTGCCGTCCTCGGTCGCCGCCGCCAGGCAGAAGCGCCCCATGACGGTGGCCAGCCCTCGTGACCAGACCTCGGCGAGCCACGCGAAGGGCAACTGAGCGCGGACCATGCCGGCATGCTCGCTGATGCCGGGGCTTTCGCCGACGCCGATGAGCTCGAGCTCGATCTCGAGGTCGGGCCGGGCGAGCCAGGCACGGAAGACGGCGGAGAGGCGACCGTGCATGCTCGCCTGGAGGGTCGCGCGGGCTCCGTTCACCGCCGCCTCGCCCTCCTCGAGTCGCCGCGCCCAGGCCGCGGCGACGGTGGCCACGAGCCGGTCTGGCACCGCGCCCCCGAGGCCGAGCAGGGCGATGACCTCGCTCTCGGAGGGGGAGCCCAGGGGAATGCGGCCGATCGCGGGAGGAGGAGCGAGAGCGGCAGGCGCCGGCCATCCGGGCACGGCGGAGGCGACCGAGCGCCGGCGGGACGGGGGCCGGAGCAGCTGCCGTCGCGGCACCGGGGGCGGCGACAACGCCACCGCGGTCCCGGCGGCGGGCGGGAGCGTGCCGAGCTGGGCGGTCCAGTCCGGGCGCGCGGCGAGCGGGTCGGCGGGACCGCGGCTCGCGAGCACGAGCACGCGCGGGTCGCCCGCGTGGCCCGACCACGCGTCGAGCACCTCCACGCACGGGCAGCGGTGACCGCCGAGGGCGGCGAGCGTGCGCTCGGCCTCGGGATCCTCGTGGTCGAGGGCGCGCAGCACGCCCCGTTCCCAGCGCAGGCGGTGGGTGTGCTCGCCACAGGCGATGGGAGCCTGGGCCGGAGCCAGGCCGAGCCACCACGGGTTCATCCTCGCACCCAGGGGAGGGCGAAGGAGATGACCGCGCGCGTGGTCTGGGCGGTGGGCATGAGCTCGAGGGTGGCGGCCCGGGGATCGATGGCGGGGCGGAAGCCGATCGGGCCGTTGCCGTAGTCGTCGGTGTAGTTCCAGTTGCCGCGGCGCCCGAGGTAATGGTTACCGCGATCGTCCTTGGCCCACCAGGCGAGCTGGCGCGGTTGCACGCTCCACTCGAAGGGCATCCGGTGCCCGACTCCGGGCGCGACCTCGACGTCGATCCTGAAGCCCTTGGCGTCGGACTCGAGGTCGAGCACGGCGACGCTGAAGCCGTCGAAGGGCGGAGTGACGGCGCCGAGCACGATCGATCCCTCAGGCCCGTCGCGGCGCCCCTGACGGGAGAGCAGCGAATGCCACGGCTCGGGCACGGGCCTGAGCACGGTGGCCGGGTGCGTCCCCGGTGCTTCCCACGCGTCGAGGACGGTCCGCACATCGTCGAGGAGGGGGTCATCGGCGGACAGGGTCCCGGCGGCGATGAGGGCGTCGACCGCCGGCTCGATCCCGCTCTCATGGAGGCCCTCGGGCTCGGCTATGCGCTGCCACAGGTACCGGTGGGCCGGGTCCTGAGCGGGCAGGCGCTCGAGCGCGGCGTCGAAGCGCGCGCTCTCGCCGGTGAGCTCGAGGCGGGTACCGTCGAGCTCGATCCAGCGCGTGTCGGCCGCGAGCGGCCGCTCTGTGGTCAGCCGGCCGTGCAACCCATCGCGCGAGCCGCCGCCGCTGAACGGGGCGGCGACCGTCGTCCCCCGGTCGTCGGTCAGGGTGGCGCCCGCCGGGCTGCCCGCCCACGCCACCGAGGGAGCGGGACGCAAGGTCACGGCCACCGAGGTCGCCTCCTCGGAGAGGCTGACGTAGCGGACGTGGATGGTCGCCTGCGCCTGGGCGATCACGCTCCGGCAGGGGACGACGCGACGGGGGCCGAGCGGCTTCGTCTCGCCGCGGTCCGGCGCCCGCGGGGCGCGCATCGTCGTCCGGCGGTGGAAGTGCGGGTAGTTGCGCAGCGTGGCCGCCAGGCTGTAATCGTCGAGCACCCCCTCGGCATCGTGCGTGTCGATGACCCCGACGGCCACCAGGGCGGCGGCCGCCTCGGCGATGATCGGGCGCCGGGGACCGGGCTTCTGGTCACCGCGTTCGCTGAGCATCTGCTCCCCGATGAGCCGGAGATAGAGCTCTGCATCGAAGTCCGGCACGGTGTGAGGTTAACCGCCGTCCGCCACGGAGGATCCAACATCGGCCAAACTAGTGGGGTGGAAGATCAGGCCGCGGCGGTCGAAGCGCTCGGAGTGGC
Organism: Solirubrobacteraceae bacterium; assembly: GCA_035551955.1. Classification (GTDB taxonomy): domain Bacteria; phylum Actinomycetota; class Thermoleophilia; order Solirubrobacterales; family Solirubrobacteraceae; genus Palsa-465. The sequence continues at coordinate 40,510 of DASZMD010000156.1, forward strand.
GATTGCCGCGGGGGTGCCCGTGCTCCTGTGGGGCGCGCCGGGCACGGGCAAGACGTCGGTGATCAACGCGATGGCCGCGGCGGCGGGATGGCCGTGCGAGACGGTCATCGCCTCGATCCGCGAGCCCTCGGACTTCGCCGGGCTGCCGATCGTCACCGGCGGGGCGAACGGGGCCCGGGCGCAGGTGAGCTTCGCGCCACCGTCGTGGGCGGTCGCGCTCGCCGAGGCCGGCCGCGGGCTCGCCTTCTTCGACGAGGTCTCGACCGCTCCCCCGGCCGTCCAGGCCGCCCTCCTCCGCGTCGTGCTCGAGCGGACGGTGGGCGACCTCGCCCTCCCCGACGCCGTCTCGGTCGTCGCGGCCGCCAACCCTCCCGAGCAGGCCGCCGATGGGTGGGAGCTCACCCCGCCGCTCGCCAACCGCTTCTGCCATCTCGACTGGCCGGTCGACGCGCGTACCGTGGCCGCCGGTTTCTCCGGGGGGTGGGCGACGCCCCAGCCCCCGAGGCTCGCCGAAGGCTGGGAGCGTCGCATCGCCGTCGTGCGCACGTGGATCGCCGGCTTCGTCACCGTCCGCCCGATGCTCGCGCTCGCCGTCCCCGAGGATGCGGCGGGAGCGGGACGCGCGTGGCCGAGCCCGCGCAGCTGGGACATGGCGGCGCGCCTGTGCGCCGCGGCGGAGGCGGCCGGGGCCGGGGAGCTCGCCACCTCGCTGCTCGTGCGCGGGTGCGTCGGCACCGGACCCGGCGTCGAGTTCCTCACCTGGCTCGCCGAGGCGGACCTGCCCGACCCCGAGGCGGTGCTCGCCAACCCCGACGCCTTCGTCCTCCCCCAGCGCGGCGACCGCGCCTACGCGGCGCTGTCCTCGGTCGCGGCCGCGGTCGCCGCCGACCCGACGAATGGGCGCTGGGAGCGCGGCTGGCGCGCCTTCGGGCGCGCGGCCAGCTCCGCCCCCGACGTCGCCGCCGCCGCCGCCCGGACGCTGGCGGCGTGCCGCCCCGACGGTGCGGCGATTCCCGACGAGGTGAAGGCCTTCGCGCCCCTACTCCGCGACGCCGGGCTCATCACGTGACTGTTCAGGCGCTCACGGGCGCCCCCGCCTTGAACGCCCATAAGCTCGCCGCCGCTCGCCTCTGGGCCACCACCCGGATGCCCTATCTCGCCAGCGCGCTGTTCGCCTGCGGGGTCCACTCCGATCCAGGCTCGGGAACGATCGGGGTCGACCAGTCCTGGCAGGTCCGCGCCGACCCCGCGGTGGTGGAGAAGCTGAGCGTCGAGCAACTCGGGCGCCTGCTCGTCCATCTCAGCGGCCACCTGATCAGGGACCACGCGGGCAGGGCCGAGCGTCTCGGAGTCGCCGAAGACAGCTCCCGCGTGCGCTGGAACCGCTCCACCGACGCCGAGATCAACGACGACCTGGCCGCCGACGGCTGCCTACCCGATCTCGCCCCCGACCTGCCCTTCACCCTCGGGTGCGAGCCGGGCGGCCTGGCCGAGAGCTACTACGAACACACCGGTGCGGGACCGCGACGGTGGGACTGCGGGTCGGGGGCCGACGGCCGCCGGCGCCCCGGCGAGTCGGGCCAGGGGATCGACGCCCAGCAGGCCGAGCTCCTCCGGCTCGGAGTCGCCGCCGAGATCCAGCGCGCCGCCGCCCAGGAGCCGGGCAGCGTGGCGGGCGGATGGCTGCGGTGGGCGGAGACCATCCTCCCCTCGCGGATCGACTGGCGCCAGGTCCTCGCCGCCGAGGTCCGCAGCGCGGTAGCGACCGTCGCCGGCCGGGTGGACTACAGCTACCGGCGCCCCTCGCGCCGCGCCCACCTGAGCCGCGACGTCGTGCTCCCGACCCTGCACCGGCCCGTCCCCGAGGTGGCGATCGTGTGCGACACGTCGGGCTCGATGCACGACCGGCTGCTCGCCCGGGCCCTCGCCGAGGTCGAGGCCGTGCTCGCGCGCGCCGGCCTGCGCCAGACCCAGGTCAGGGTCCTCGCCGTCGACACCGATGTCCATGCCGCGCGCCGCGTCTCGCGCGCCGCCCAGGTCGAGCTCTCCGGCGGGGGCGGGTCCGACATGGGGGCGGGGATCGACGCCGCCGCCGAGCTGCGGCCGAGGCCCTCGGTGGTGATCGTCCTCACCGACGGCTTCACGCCATGGCCAGCGCGGCCGCCCGCGGGCATGCGCGTCGTCGTCGGCCTCCTCGGCGACGGCCGCGGACCGCCGAGCTCCGCGCCGCCGGAGTGGGCGCGGACGGTGCTCGTCGAGGACACGGCCTGGCGGCCCTCAGGCCCACGATGAACCACTGCGCGCGTCCTCGTGGTCACCGGGATCGCCACCATCGTGCACATCGCCGGAGCGGTGTGGGCCGCCCTGACGCTCCGGACGACCGACCGGTTCGTGCCGCCCAAGCGCCGGGCGGCACCAAGGCCCCCGTGGCATCCACCCTCGCCTTAGCCCCTTCCCATATGCTTGGCGCCATGGAGCCCGAGCGCGCCCGAGAGCTTTTGGCCACCGAGCATGAGCGTGTCGAGCAGGCGCTCGCGGACCTCCGCCGGAGCGGCCCCGAGGAGTCCGATGACCGGGTCGAGCCCGGGGAGCGGGACTCGGAGGATCTCTACCAGGACGAGTTCGACGCCGGACGCGCCGAGGATCTCCAGCGCAAGCTCGAGGCGGTCGAGCGCGCTGAGGCGCGGCTGGCGGAGGGGACGTACGGCCTGTCGGTGGAGAGCGGCGAGGCGATCCCCGATGCCCGCCTGGAAGTCGTTCCCACCGCGGAGCGCACGGTCGAGGAAGAGGAGCGCTACCGCAGCTGACGGGACTCGTGTTCGGCGCGCGGGAGGCCGATAAGGCTTTCATGAAGCGCCGCCGCCCGGCGAGTTTCAATCGAATCGGATCCGCGGCGCGTCGCGGATGGATGCTGGGCGCCCGGAGCTGGCCGCGGACGTCCTGGCGTCAGCTCGCACTGGTGGTCACCGGACTCACCGTGGCCGTGGCGATGGTGACGATCACCGAGCTGGCGCGCGAGAACGCCGACCGTCACCGGCGTGCCCAGGTCCTGATCGAGACGATCCGGGCCTCGAGCCAGCAGCTCAACGCGATCAGGGACCAGGCGCTGGTGGATGCCCTGGCCGCGCACACCGCCCGTGTCCCCCTGACCGGGCCGCTCATCGACAGCGGCCTTCGCGTGTGGCGCGAGCTCACGGGGGCGCTCGCGAGCCTGCACTCGCTAGAGCGCGGCCCGCAGTCGGCGACGCTCGAGCACGACACCGAGGCGCTGTTCATGATCGGCACGCGGTTGCTGGCCAACGGCAGCGGGATCGCGCTCTCCACCGCCCTCCACAACGAGAATGCCCGCTTCGGGCCGGCGCTCAGCCGCCTCGACGACGCCGCCCAGGGCTCGGCCAACTACGAGCGCGTCGTCGCCGACCAAGCGTCGGCCAACGCCCGCCTGGCCTTCGTCGTCTCGCTCGTGCTCGGGCTCTTGGCCCTGCTGGTCATCGTCGGGCGCTTCCAGCGCCTGCGCCGCAAGGCGATGGTCGACGCCGAGCGCCGCGCGATCGAGAGCCGCAGCGAGGCGCGTCTGCGCGCCCTCGTCGAGAATTCCACCGACGTCGTGTCGGTCATCGGCGCCGACCTCATCGTGCAGTGGCAGGCCGCCTCGATCGAACGCGTGCTCGGCTACGAGGCCGACGTGATCATCGGACAGCCGCTCACGAGCATCGTCCATCCCGACGACGTCCGGCTCGTCGAGCGCTTCCTGAAGGCAAGCTTGGGACGGGACGGAACCCACACCGTGAGCGCCCGCTTCGGCCACGCCACGGGCGGGTGGCGGACGGTCGAGACGGCGGTCGACAACCGCGTCGACGATCCCGCCGTGGCCGGACTCGTGCTCAGCATGCGCGACGTCACCGAGCGCAAGACGCTCGAGGACGAGCTGCGCCACCAGGCTTTCCACGACTCGCTCACCGGGCTCGCCAACCGCGCCCTGTTCGAGGATCGCCTCTCGCACGCCGTCGCCATGGCCGAGCGCCGCCGGCGTCCCTTCTCGGTCCTCTTCTTCGACCTCGACGACTTCAAGACGATCAACGACAGCCTCGGGCACGCGCGCGGCGACGAGCTCCTGCGGGCGACGGCCAACCGGATCCGCGACATCCTGCGCATCTCGGACACGCCCGCGAGACTGGGCGGCGATGAGTTCGCGGTCCTGATCGAAGCCGGCGAGAGCGAAGCTCGGGTGGCGGCGCGCCGCATCCTCGAGGCGCTCGCCGCTCCCTTCGTGATCGACGGCCGCGAGCTGCGGATCAGCGCCTCAATGGGACTCGCGCTGTGGGGGGCGGGCACGACCGTCGAGGAGCTCCTGCGCAACGCCGACATGGCCATGTACGCGGCCAAATCCGATGGCAAGGCGGCGATCCGCACCTTCGAGCCGAGCATGCACCGCCGGGTCCTCGAGCGCCTCGAGCTCACCGGGGAGCTGCGGACCGCCCTCGACGAGCGCCAGTTTGAGCTCGACTACCAGCCGATCGTCGAGCTCCATTCGGGCCGCATCGTCGGCGTCGAGGCCCTCGTGCGCTGGCAGCACCCGGACCGCTCGCGCCTCGCTCCCGACCACTTCATCGGCCTCGCCGAGGAGACGGGGCTGATCGTTCCCCTCGGACGGTGGGTGCTGGAGACCGCCTGCGCCCAGGCGCGGCGCTGGGAGGTCGGCTTCCCCGACCAGCCGCTCCAGCTCAGCGTCAACGTCTCCACCCGCCAGCTCCACGAGCCCGACTTCATCGGAGCCGTCGACGAGGTGCTGCGCACGACCGGGCTGACCCCCGAGCTGCTCGCCATCGAGATCACCGAGGGGCTGCTCCTCGGCGACCGTGACGAGGTGGTGGCGCGGCTCGAGGGCCTCAAGGCGCTCGGGCTCCGCGTCGCCGTCGACGACTTCGGCACCGGCTACTCCTCGCTCTCCCATCTGCGCCACTTCCCCATCGACATCCTCAAGATCGACAAGTCGTTCGTCGAAGGCATCGACCGCGACCCGGCGAAGGCCAAGCTCGTGCACGGCATCGTCAGCCTCGGCGACAGCCTCCTCCTCGACGTGGTGGCGGAAGGAATCGAGCAGCAGGGTCAGGCCAACGAGTTCACCGGCATGCGCCTGCCCCTGGCCCAGGGCTTCCTGTTCTTCCCGCCCATGCCCGGCCACGAGATCGCGGCGCTGCTCGCCTCCCAGGCGGCGCAGAGCGTGGTGGTGGCGACATCGAGCGGTTAGCCTTTCC
>DASZMD010000157.1:0-9885 GCA_035551955.1 Solirubrobacteraceae bacterium
GGGTCGGCGAGGGTGACGTCGACCTCGGTGCGCATGATCGCCAGTGGCGTGCGCAGCTCGTGCGAGGCGTTGGCGACGAAGTGGCGCTGGCTGGCGAAGGCCGAGTCGAGCCGCGCGAGCATCCCGTCGAAGGTGTCCGCGAGCTCCTTGAGTTCGTCGGCGGGGCCGTGGAGGTCGATGCGCTCGCCGAGATTGTGTCCGGAGACACGGCGCGCCGTCGCGGTGATGTCGCGCAGGGGACGCAACGCCCGACCCGCCAGCCACCAGCCGGCGCCGACCGAGAGCAAGGTCATGGCGGCCAGGGCGAGCACGTACTCGAGCACGAGGCGATGGAGCGCGTTACTGACGAACTGGGCGTGCTCGGCCCGGAAGAGCCTACGCAGCGTCGAGTCGGGCCGGATCAGTCCGGGCGGCGGTGGGGAGAGGCCCGGCACCAGATGCCGGTAGGCCTTGCCGAAGTCCTGGGGCCCGTTGATGTTGTGGCGGACGAGTGCGTAGCCGATGGTCAGGAGCACCGCCCCGGTGAGGAGGAAGACGACTCCGTAGGTGGCCGTCAGGCGGAAGCGGACCGTCCGGGCCGGGGTGGCCGTGCGGATCCGGTGCAACAGCGCCTGGGCTCGCGCGCGCATCACGCCATCCGGTAGCCGACCCCGATCACCGTCTCGAGCACGGCGGGCTCGCCGAGTTTGCGCCGCAGGGTCATGATCGTCATCCGCACGACGTTGGTGAACGGATCGATGTGCTCGTCCCAGACCCGCTCGAGCAGCTCCTCGGCTGAGACGGTGGCGCCGTCGGCCGCCATCAGCGCCTCGAGCACGGCGAACTCCTTGCGCGCGAGCTCGACGGGCCGGCTCTGGCGGCTGACGGCGCGGCGAGCGGGATCGAGCTCGATGTCCGCGTGCCGGAGCACGGGCGGCCGGCTCGGGCCGGCGCGACGCGCGAGGGCGTGGATGCGGGCCACCAGCTCGGCGAAGCGGAATGGCTTGGGCAGGTAGTCGTCGGCGCCGAGCGACAGGCCCTCGACCAGATCATCGAGCGCCCCCGCCGCGGTCAGCATGAGGATCCCGGTCTCGGGACGCTCGCCGCGGACCGTCTTGCACACCACGTCACCGTGCACGCCCGGCAGGTCGCGATCAAGGACGACGACGTCGTAGCGGACGATCCGGGCCTTGCTCAGCGCCTCCGATCCGTCGGGCGCCACGTCGACGGCCATCCCCTCACGGCGGAGCCCCCGCGCGATGGCATCGGCGAGCCGTCGTTCGTCCTCGGCGATGAGCACGCGCATCCGCTCAGCATGACGCCCCGGCTATAAGGACTACATAAGAGCCGCGTCCGTGCTAAAAATACGCGGCCGTTCAGCATTACATCAAACAACGTCACACCGACTAATGACATGTCCCGCCCACCGCAGACCCTGAGCGACCGCAGCATGGCCATCGGCCTGCGCGCCCTGAACCGCTTCGCGGGCTCATCGGTCGTCGACCGGCTCGGGCTCCGCGACCCGGCCGAGCGCTTTCTCTACGGGGCGTCTAAGACCACCGTGCGTACGGCGGCCAGCGCGGGACGCACGTTCGCCGCCGCCCAGAAGCTCGCCAAGCCGGTCCGGCAGCCGACTATCCCGCCGACCGGCCTCTTCGACCTCACCCCCACCGACGAGCAGCGCATGCTCTCGGAGTCGGTGCGTGACTTCGCGCTCGCGCGCCTGCGACCCGCTGCGCTCGAGGCCGACGCCGCGTGCCAGGCCCCTCCCGAGCTCCTCACCCAGAGCGATGATCTGGGCCTCACCATGATCGGCGTCCCCGAGGAGCTCGGAGGCGCGGTGAGCGAGCGTTCCTCCGTCACCGCCGTGCTCATGAGCGAGGCGCTCGCCCAGGGCGACATGGGCCTCGCCGTCGCCTGCCTCGCCCCCGCCGCCGTGAGCACCGCGCTCAGCCTGTGGGGTGACGAGGACCAGCAGGCCACCTACCTGCCCGAGTTCGTGGGCGAGCAGATCCCCGCGGCCTCACTCGCCGTGCTCGAGCCCCGCGCTCTCTTCGATCCCTTCAGGCTCGAGACCCGGGCGCGGCGCTCGGGCGGCGGCAGATACGTCCTCAGCGGGGTCAAGTCGCTCGTCCCCCGCGCCGTCGACGGCGAGCTCTTCATCGTCGCGGCCGAGCTCGAGGGGAGCGGTCCGGCGCTGTTCATCGTCGAGCGCAGCGCCGGGAGCATCTCGGTCGAGCCCGAGCCGGCCATGGGCATCCGCGCCGCGGCGACGGGCCGCCTCGTGTTCTCGGACGTCGAGCTGCCCCCCAGTGCGCTCATCGCCGCTGGCCGTCCTGAGGTGTACGCCGAGTGCATCCAGCTCGGCCGTATCGCCTGGAGCGCTCTGGCGGTGGGAACGGGTCAGGCCGTCCTCGATTACGTGATTCCCTACGTCAAGGACCGCACCGCCTTCGGCGAGCCGATCGCCAACCGCCAGGCCGTGGCCTTCGCCGTCTCCAACATCGCCATCGAGCTCGACGGGCTGCGCCTGACCACCTACCGGGCCGCCAGCCGCGCCGACCAGGGCAAGCGCTTCGCCCGCGAGGCGGCGCTCGCGCGCAGGCTGGCGAGCGAGCACGCAATGGCCATCGGCTCCGAAGGCGTCCAGCTCCTCGGCGGCCACGGCTACGTCAAGGAGCACCCGGTCGAGCGCTGGTACCGCGACCTGCGGGCGGCGGGCGTGATGGAGGGGGCCCTGCTCGTATGATCAACCTCGAGGTCCCGAAGAAGTTCGCCGTCCTCGTCAGCCAGGCGCACCAGATGGCGGTCGAGGTCATGCGCCCCAATTCGCGCAAGTACGACCGCGCCGAGCACACCTATCCCAAGGAGCTCGACATGCTCGCCGCCCTGATCAAGGGCATGAACGAGAGCGGCGCGCTGGGCGGCGCGGGCGCGACGGGCGCCACGCGTTCGGGGAACGGGACGGCGCCCTCGTCCTCGCCCGGCCGTTCCGGGACCCGAAACGGCTCGAACCTCGCCAACGTCCTCAGCATCGCCGAGGTGTGCTGGGGGGACGTCGGCCTGCTCCTGACCATGCCCGGCCAGGGCCTCGGCAACGCCGCCATCGCCGCCGTGGCCAACGAGGAGCAGATGAAGCGCTTCGCGGGCAAGTGGGCCGCGATGGCCATCACCGAGCCCGAGGCCGGATCCGATTCCGCCGCCATCCGCACCACCGCCAAGCTCGAGGGCGATGAGTACGTCCTCGACGGGGAGAAGATCTTCGTCACGTCGGGCGACCGCGCCGATCTCATCGTCGTCTGGGCCTCGCTGGACCGGTCGCAGGGCCGCGCGGCGATCAAGTCGTTCGTCGTCGAACGCAACAACCCCGGCCTGAAGCTCGACCGCCTCGAGCACAAGCTCGGCATTCGCGCCTCGGACACCGCGAACTTCGTCCTCTCCGATTGCCGGGTGCCGCGCGAGAACCTGTTGGGGAGCCCGGAGATCGAGCCCAAGCAGGGCTTCGCGGGCGTCATGCAGACCTTCGATAACACGCGGCCGCTGGTGGCGGCGATGGCCCTGGGCGTGGCCCGGGCGTGCCTGGAGGAGACGCGGGATCGGCTCACGGAAGCCGGGGTGTCAATCGACTACGACGCGCCTGCCCTCAGTCAGAGCGCCGCCGCAGCGGAGTTCATCACCATGGAGGCCGATTACGAGGCCGCCCGCCTGCTCACCCTCCAGGCCGCGTGGATGGCCGACAACGGCAAGCCCAACTCGCTCCAGGCGTCGATGGCCAAGGCCAAGGCGGGGCGCGTGGGCACGGACATCGCCCTGCGCTGCGTGGCGCTGTGCGGCAGCGTCGGCTACGGCGAGGGCGAGCTGCTCGAGAAGTGGGCCCGTGACGCCAAGATCCTCGACATCTTCGAGGGCACCCAGCAGATCCAGCTTCTCGTCGTCGCCCGCCTGCTCCTGGGCAAGAGCTCGAGCGAGCTCAAGTAAAGGGTGTTAGGTCGCGTTCAACGGTCACGCGCCCGATGGTCGCGTCGCCCGACACGGTGACGTCCGGCCTACGGCTTGGCTCCGGAGGCGATGCACTCCCTGGCCATGCGCGCCCCGAATGCCTCGCCGCGCGCGGTGGCGGTCGCGGGATTGAGCACGAAGCGCTCGAGCTGCGCGGCGCCGATGCGCTCGGCCTTGGCGAGCACGCAGCTCCGGAATGCCGCCGAGGTCGTCCTGAGGTCGCGCCGGACCGGGGCGAGGAACACGGGCCGCAGGGCGCGGAGGACGCCCGGAACGGCAAGGCATTGCGCCGCGAGCGCGACCCCGGTCTGTCGGGCCCGGGATTGCGCGACGGCCAGATTCTGAGTCGCGTAGGCGGATATCAGCTGGGCGAGCTGGGCTGGTGTCGTCGCGTTGGCCTTGGCGACGATGCAGTTCCTGAACACCGCCGGTTGCGAGGGATCGAGGCCCGAGAGGATTCCCTTGGTGATGAGCCCGTGGATCAACGCGATGCCGTGGCCCTGCTTGATGCACGTCGCGATGAGACCGAACGCGAGCTGCTTGGTCGCCGGCGGAGGGTGCGATCCGGCCTCGGCCACAGCGCGGAGCTGGGGCGTCGGCAGGCCCAGGCTCTGCTGGCGGACGCAGCTGCTCAGGTCCGGCGGAGCGCTGCCCGTCCGTAGCTGGGACGAGATCTCGTTGGCCAGCTTCGAGCGCTCGGCACTCGAGGAACCGGCGCCACCACAGCCGGCCACCACAGCGGTCAGGACGAGCGCCGCCAGCGCAGCGCGGAAGCCCATCAGGCCACCGATGCCGCCGCGTCGCGCAGCGTGTCCCATGCCAGCTCGACGCTGGCCTCGGTCGTGCTCATCTGGCCGACCGCGAGCCTGAGCACGTAGCGGCCGCCGAGGACCGCGTGGGAGATGAACATCTCCCCGGAGGCGTTGACCTTCTCCAGCACCGCGCGGTTGCGCTCGTCGGGACCCTCGAGCCGGAAGCACACCACCGAGAACGGGCGTGGTGCGCACAGCTCCCACCCCGGCTCGGCCGCGACCCATTGCTCGAGGCGCGACGCCAGCTCCACCCCCGAGCGGACATGGGCCTGTAGCCCGCTGCGGCCGTGACAGCGCAGCACCGCCCACAATTTCAGGGCACGAAAGCGGCGCCCGAGCGCGGGGCCGTACTCGCTCAGGCTCAGCGCGTCCTCGGCGTCGGGGGTGCGCAGATACTCGGGGACGACGCTAAAGGCGGCCCGGAAGTCGGCCGGTCGCCTCGTCCACAGCAGCGAGCAGTCCATCGGCGTGAGCATCCATTTATGGGCGTTGACGACCACCGAGTCGGCACGGTCGACCCCGGCGAACGCCCACCGGTGCTCGGGGCAGACCATCGCCGTACCCGCGTAGGCGGCGTCCACGTGGAGCCAGGCGCCCGCCCGTGCGCACGCGTCGGCGATGGCGGGCACCGGGTCGACTGACGTGCTCGCCGTGGTGCCGACGGTCGCCACCACGGCGGCCGCTTGCTTCACATCGCCGAGCGCGTCGGGCCGCATCCGGAACTCGTCGTCGCAGGGAACCTTGCGCAGTCGCATGCCGAGCATCCGCGCCGCCTTCTCGACCGAGGCGTGGGCCTGCTCGGAGCACACCACGAGCTCGCGCCCGGTGGCCTCGCGCGCGGCGATGATCGCCGCCAGGGTCGAGGTCGAGGCGGTGTCCTCGATGTGGCCGTGCCAGCCTTCGGGGAGGCCGAGGAGCTGCGCCGTCCAGTCGAGCACGAGGCCCTCGAGCTCGGTCGCGGCCGGCGCCGTCCGCCACAGGATGGCCACCGAGTTGAGCGTGGCCGCGATGAGCTCGGCGAGGATCGCCGGCTCGGACGAGCTCGTGGCGAAGTAGCCGAAGAAGCGGGGATGCTGCCAGTGGGTGACGCCGGGGAGGAGAATCTCCTCAAGGTCGGTGAGCACGGCCGAGAATGGCTCTGGCTCGTCCGGCGGCGCGGGCGGGAGCGCGGCGCGGATCTCGCCCGGCTCGACCTGCGCGAGGACGGGGAGATCGCCGACGCGCTCGAGGTAGCTCGCGGCCCACTCGAGCGCGGCGGGGCCCTCGTCGCGCAACAGGCTCATGTCAGGCGGCGGCCGCCGTGGCGCCGAACTCGTAGCGCACGCCGGTGAGCTCCTCCGAGACGTCCCACAGGCGGCGGGCGGCCTCGGTGTCGTAGGCCCGGGCTTTGGCCGTGACGGGGCGCGGGGCGCCGCGCATCTCCCCGGGGCCGCCGGGCCCGACGAAGGTGCCGCCGGGAAGGTCGGGAACGGTGGCGGCGTAGAGCGTGGGCAGCGCTCCCATGTCGGCGCTCTGAGCGATCACCCGGTTGGCCAGCGCCATCCCCCACCGCTCGGCGGCGACCTCCGGACCGGCGGACTGGAGGTTGGTGGCCGCGTACCCGGGATGGGCAGCCAAGCTCTGGAGGTTCGTCCCGGCCCCGCCGGCCCGGCGCTGGAGCTCGAAGGCGAAGAGGAGGTTGGCGAGCTTCGACTGCCCGTAGGCGATCCAGCGGTGGTAGCGCCGCTCGCCCTGGAGGTCGGCGAAGTTGATCCGCCCGATGCGGTGCACCATGCTGCTCAGCGTCACCACCCGGGGGTGGGGCGCCGCGAGCAGGGGCCCGAGGAGCAGACCGGTGAGCGCGAAGTGGCCGAGGTGATTGGTCGCCAGCTGCGACTCGAAGCCGTCGACGGTGGTGCGGCGCGGGAGCGCCATTACGCCGGCATTGTTGATCAGGAGATCGATGCGCTCGTGGGTTTCTCCGAGACGAGCGGCGAACGCCTTGACCGACGACAGGTCGGCGAGGTCGAGCTGCTGAACCTCCGCGTGCGCGCCCGGCACCGCGGCGCGGATCGTCGCGAGCGCCCGCTCGCCCTTGCCGGTGTCGCGGCAGGCAATGATGACCTCGGCGCCGGCGCGGGCGAGCTCACGCGCGGTGACGAGACCGAGTCCGCTGTTGGCGCCCGTCACCACCGCCAGGCGCCCCGTCTGGTCGGGGATGTCCTGCGCCGTCCACCCGTTTGCCATTGCCAGCCTCCTAGGTCGCGGTCCGCCGGGCCACAGAGGCAGAGTATGCGTGCTCGCGGAAGCGGAGGATGGGATCGTCGGAGAGCTCGATCCCGTCGGTCACCCGGACCGGGTCGAAGACGAGCACGTCGCCCGCCTGCTCGCGCTCGGTTTCGAGCCCGGTGAGCTCGAAGGTCCCGGCGATCACGGTCTCGCGCTGCTTGGGCCAGACCGAGGTGGGATCGTCGACATCGTCGCCCGGATCGGCGAGCTGGAGCTCGAGCCTGAAGCGCACGGGGCCGCGCGTGAGACGGTCGCGGATCTCGGTCTTCAGGTAGTCGCGCCCGCGCCGGCGCGCCTGCCACGGGGCGAGCGGCGGCTCGGTCGCGCCCGGGACGAGGGTATAGCGGACGTAGCGCGAGGTGCCTGCACGGTTGACCCAGCGGTAGGCATGAATGGCGTAGTAGGAGATGGTGGCGTAGCTGGCAGGCGGCAGGAGCGCCCGGGTGTTGGCCGGAAGTCCGCCGATGGCCACCGGGTTGCGGGTCAGGAAGCGCGCGAGCTTGATGGGCATCGATGCGCTCAGCGCGCTCGCGCGCATGAGCTCGACGAACGCCTCCGGCGTGCGCACCGGGAAGCGGGGCGCCGACTGGGCGACGATGTCGGTGCGCGATCCGTCGGGCAGGTAGCACTTGACCGCGAGGCCGCGGACGTCCGGGGCGTAGTCGGGCGTGCGGGGATCGCCGCCGGCGTTGGACACCCGCGCCGTGACCCTGACGGGCTCGCCCTGCATGTGGGCGGCGCGGGTGAGCGTCGCCGCCTCCGGGGTCGCGGTGAAGGTCCCGGTGAGCAGCGTTCCCTTCGCGTGCAGGGCGCGGTGGCCGGGATGGCGGCCGAACACCTCGTTGGCGGCGTCGATCGACTGCTCGGGAGTGATGGTCACGTGATCTCGCGGAAGACGATGCCCGCGCGCTGGAGGCGCTCGAGCAGGGGCTGTCCCATCGCCTGGGCCGTCGTCAGCTGACCGCTCAGCTCGGGGAGCTCGTCATGGGCCAGGCACAGGGCCGACTCGGAGAGCATCTTCGCCGTCTCGGTGTACCCGGGGTCGCCTCCGCTGACCTCGGTGAGGACGCGCTGGCCGCCGCCCTCACCGATGTAGCGGACGCGGAACCACGAGTGCTCGCGCTCCTCGGGCGACGGGCCCTCACCGCTGCGCTTGAGCGAGAGCAGGAGCCGCCGGGCGGGCGGGAGCTGGGCCAGCGCCATCGCTCCGGCCGCCCCGCCCGCAAGCCCGGCCAGAGTGGTCAGCCGCTTCTGGACGAGCCAGTGCCCGTAGCCGAAATCGGGGCCGTAGCGGGGGAGCGCCCGCGCCGAGCGCAGGACGACCTGCGGGTCGATGGTGGGCAGGGGCATGACCCAGCCTCCCGCCTCGGCGCTGCGGTGGGGCCTGCCCCGTATGCCCTTGATGCGCCGGTCGGTGGGGCGCGGCTCGCGGCGGCGGCGCTCGAGGGCGTGGCGGGCCGCGTGACGGGCGCGGGCGAAGCCGTTGATCGCCGATTGGTAGGTGCCGGCGGAGAAGGACGCGTGGGCCCGGACGAATCCGTTCACGCGCAGCGGCGCGTCCTCGGGCAGGTGCTGGACGGTGAAGAACGTCCCCAGATCGTGGGGGATGGAGTCGAATCCACAGCAGTGGATGAGCCTCGCGCCGGTGCGCTGCGCCTCGTCGTGGTGGCGCAGCCACATCAGGTCGACGAACTCGGGCTCGCCCGTGAGGTCGACGTAATCGGTCCCCGCCGCGGCGCAAGCGGCGACGAGCGGCTCGCCGTAGAGGATGTAGGGCCCGACGGTGCTGATGACCACGCGCGCCGACTCGGCCACGGCGCGGATCGAGGCCGGATCCTCCACGTCGGCGTGGAGGAGGGGGAAGTCTCGCGCGATCGTGCTTCTGACCGCCTCGAGCTTGTCGGGGTTTCGGCCTGCGAGGGCGATCCGCGTGCCCGGGGGGGCGTTGGCCGCCAGGTACTCAGCGGTGAGCCCGCCGGTGAACCCGGTGGCGCCGAAGAGGACGATGTCGTGCTCGCTGCTCACGGCGCTCCCCCTTCGAGCTTCCGCGCGCACTCGAGCGCCGTGGTCGGTGCGATGCCGGCGCGCGCGGCGAGCCAGCACGCGACGGGGGCGGCCCTGCGCTCGGATGCATGCGCCGCGACACCCGCGAGGTCGAGCAGGGTCTCGAGCTCCGCCGAGGTGGGCGGAGAGATGCCGAGCTGCTCGGCGTAGGCGGCGAGCCATTGGTTTGCGTCCATCGGGGCGCGGACTGTAGCGCGGCCGGTTGTTCTGCTCGGCCGGGCGGCCTATTGACGGGTTCGTGACAGGCCACCACCTGGAGGTCCTCCCCTTGTCCCCCCAGCACTGGATCGTGCGCTACGAGGGCGACGACGCGCCCCTGGCCGAGACCGCCACCCAGACCGACGCGCGCTACGAGGCACGCAATTGGGCTCGGCAGTTCGGTGAGCCCCTCATCCACGTGCACGAGCTCGACGGCGAGTGCCACACCGAGCACATCGACCCCGACTTCCGCGCCCCGACGCCGCGCGACGTGAAGGGGCCGCACGTGGAGCCCGACGAGTTCTGAGGGGGTGGCCAGCGCGCCGGTTCGGGGGGCAAATCCGGGGGTGTGATGAAAAATGATCGACATGCAATAAAAATTCATCACAGGGAGCGGCGGTGGGTCAAGATCGCGCCACCCGGCCCGCCCCCCTCACAGCCCGTACGTCTTCGCGATGATGTCGCGCTGGATCTCGCTCGTGCCGCCGTAGATGGTGGCCGGGAGGGCGACGCGGACGTGGTGCTGCATGTCGTACTCGTTCGCGTAGCCGTACCCACCCATCAT
>DASZMD010000158.1:0-19235 GCA_035551955.1 Solirubrobacteraceae bacterium
TCCCGGGAGCGTGCGGGCCGCGATCGCCGCCGCCGGCCTCGAGGGTGACGCCTTGCGGCTCGAGATCACCGAGAGCACGCTGATGCAGGAGCCCGAGCGGATGCAGCACATCGTCTCCGAGGTGTGCGCGACCGGTGCCGGCCTCCATCTCGACGACTTCGGCACCGGCTATTCGTCGCTCGCGGCGCTCCATCGCTTCCCCGTCGACGCGCTCAAGATCGACCGCAGCTTCGTCGCCTCGATCGGCGGCCGGGATGGGGGCAGCGACGTGATCGTGCGCTCGACGGTCGCGCTCGCCCACAGCCTCGGCCTCCATGTGATCGCCGAGGGGATCGAGGATTCCACGCAGCTGCAGCGGCTGCGGACGCTCGGCTGCGAGTACGGCCAGGGCTTTCTCTTCTCACCGCCCCTTACCGGCGCGGAGACGGAGATGCTGCTCGTGGGGTGGTCGCCCGCTCGGGCCGCGGCTCTGGGCGACCGGGTCGCGCGGGCGTAGGCGTATCCACTAGAGGCCTGCGCTCGTAGCTCCGATCAGCGCCGGGGTGGCGCTGGGGTTGACTGCGAGCGTCACGCCGGCGGTGAGGCCCTTGGTCAGGCGGTTCCCGACCTTGGCGATCTTGAGCAGGGCTTCGCTGCCGTGCTGCTGAGTCCATACGTGATCGGCGGCGTGGGTGACGACGGCGGCGGTCTCGGTGCGGTAGGGCGAGAGGTTGTAGACCTCGGCGTTGACGGCGTCGGAGGGGAACATCTGGCCGGTGTGGGCGATGTGGCCGCCGACGAGCTTGCCCTGGGAGTCGCCGGCGTTGACGTGGATGCGGGCGTGGATATGGGTCGTGCGGCCCGCGTAGTGGCCGGGAAAGAGCGTCCTGAAGGTCGCCTGGCCGTGCTTGTCGGTGAACTGAACGCCGCGCAGGTAAGTCTCGCCCAGCGTCTGCTCGGAGCTGATGTCGGAGTACACGCCGACGGCGTTGCAGTGCCAGATGTCGACCGCGGCATGCTTGATCGGCTTGCACGTGTGGGTGTTGACGATGGTGATGGTGAGCTCGAGCGCCAGGCCCGTCTGCCCGAGAACGATGTCCTGGCGGACGTTGTCGAGAGCGACGTAGAACGGGCCTTCCTCCTGCTCGGCGGTGAGCACGCAGGCCTTGGCGGCACCGGCGACGTAGTCGTGGCCCTCGGTGCCGGCAAGCGCGCTCCCGAAGCGGCCGGCGGTGCCGGCGATGAGCAGCCCCGCCCCGCTCGAGCCAAGCAGGGCCAGGCTCCGGCGGCGCGTCAGCAGGTGTGGTTGATGGTCATGGATCATGAGGCAAGCATCCGGGCTCGGCATAAGGCGCCCGTAGGAACCCCTCGCGCAGCGCGACCGGTTCGGTCGGGCGGGCGCGCGGCGCGGGGCCGCCTAGAATTGCGCCCCCATGGACGACGCCGAGATCGCCTTTGACGAGAGCGGCCTCGTTCCGTGCGTGATGCAGGATTGGCGCACGGGCGAGGTCCTGACCCTCGCCTACATGAACGCCGAGGCGCTGCGCCGGACCCGCGAGACGGGCGAGATGCACTTCTTCAGTCGCTCGCGCCAGGAGCTGTGGCACAAGGGCGCAACCTCCGGGAACACGATGGCGGTCAAGGCGATCCGCTACGACTGCGACGGGGACAGCCTGCTCGCCCTCGTCGACCCCGCGGGTCCGGCATGTCATACGGGCGAGCGGACGTGCTTTCACCGCGGCGAGAGCACACCCGCTGCCCCCTACGAGGTACTCCCGACGCTCGAGCGCACGATCGCGGCACGGGCGGCGTCCCGGCCCGACGGTTCCTACACGGCCACCCTCCTCGCCGAGCCCGGGCGGATCGGCGACAAGGTCCAGGAGGAGGCCGAGGAGGTCGCGCGAGCCGCCCGGGAGGAGTCCGACGAGCGCGTCGCCGAGGAGGCGGCGGACGTCCTCTACCACCTTGCCGTGCTCCTGCGCAGCCGCGAGCTGACGCTTGCCGACCCGGAGCGGGTGCTCGATGGCCGTAGCCGGCAGTGAGGCCGCGTCCGCGGCCACACCCTCGCTCGACGAGGTCCGCGATCTCGCGCGCCACCACAATCTGATCTCCGTCCGCGAGACCTTCGTCGACGACTGCGAGACCCCGGTCTCCGCCTTCCTGAAGCTGCGCGAGGATGGCCCCGCCTTCCTGCTCGAGTCCGCCGACCAGGGTCGGGTGGGGCGCTTCTCGTTCATCGGCTTCCGGCCCCGCAAGGTGCTGCGGTGGTCGCTCGGGGACCCCGGCGACCCATACGCGCTGGCGGCCGAGGAGCTCGGCCGCTACCACCCCGCCCCGCTCGAGGGCGACCTGCCGCCCTTCACCGGCGGCGCGGTCGGGGTCTTCGCCTACGACCTCGTGCGTACCGTCGAGCCCCTGGGCGAGCCCAATCCCGACCCCGTCGGGGTACCCGACCTCGCGCTCATGCTCACCGACACCCTGGTGGTGTTCGACCATCTCAAGCACGTCATCACCGTGCTCGCCAACGTGTATCCCGAGGACGACCTCGAGGCCTCCTACGCGGCCGCGGTCGAGGCCATCGCCGAGGTCCGTTGGCGGCTGTCGGGCCCCGTGCCGCGCCCGGCGCGCCGGCCGGGGACGCGCAGGTCCGTCCCCCAGCTCGTCCCCAACATGCCCCAGGCCCAGTTCGAGGCGATGGTGGCCCGGATCATCGAGTACATCTACGCGGGCGACGCCTATCAGGTGGTGCCCTCGCAGCGGTGGTCGGCCCCCGTCCCCGTCGAGGCGTTCTCGATCTACCGCGGGCTCCGCGTCGTCAACCCGAGCCCGTACATGTACTTCCTCGACTTCGGCGACTTCGAGGTCGCGGGGGCGAGCCCCGAGCCGCTCATCACCGTGACCGGCCGCGATGTGTCGACCCGGCCGATCGCGGGCACCCGCCCGCGGGGCGCGAGCGCGGAAGAGGACCGCCAGATGGCCGAGGAGCTCCTGGCCGACGCCAAGGAACGCGCCGAGCACGTGATGCTCGTGGACCTGGGACGCAACGACCTCGGCCGCGTCTGCGAGTACGGCAGCGTCCACGTCGACAGCTTCATGGCGGTGGAGAACTACAGCCATGTCATGCATATCGTCTCGAGCGTCGTCGGGCGACTACGCGAGGGGGTGGGCGCGCTCGACGCGCTGCGCTCGGTGCTTCCGGCGGGCACGCTCTCGGGCGCGCCCAAGGTACGGGCGATGCAGATCATCGACGAGCTCGAGCCGGTCAAGCGCGGCGGCTACGGCGGCGCCATCGGCTACGTCAGCTACACCGGAGACCTCGACACCTGCATCCACATCCGCACCGTGGTGGTCAAGGACGGCGTCGCCCACGTCCAGGCCGGCGGCGGCACCGTGGCCGACGCCAAGCCCGACTACGAGTACCGCGAGTCGGTGGCGAAGTCAAAAGCGGTGATGCAGGCGATCGCGGTGGCCGTGGGGCAGGCGGACTGGCCCTGAGGGCGCGGCCCCCGGCGCGCGGCGCCGGACACCCCCATCAGCCGCCCGTTACCGTTCCCCCCACCTTGCGCGTCCTCGTCGTCGACAACTACGACAGCTTCACCTACAACCTCGTCCAGTACCTCGGTGAGCTCGGGGCCGAGGTGGAGGTCGTGCGCAACGATCAGGCCTCGGTGGAGGATCTTCTCGTGCGTGGCTATGACCGGGCGATCGTCTCGCCGGGGCCGTGCACTCCGAACGAGGCGGGGATCTCGTTGGAGGCGGTGCGGCGGTTCCCGCAGGCGGGGATCCCGACGCTCGGGGTGTGCCTCGGGCACCAGGCGCTCGTGCAGGCCTGGGGGGGCAGGGTGATCCAGCACGAGCCCATCCACGGCAAGACCTCGGACATCGAGCACGATGGGCGGACGATCTTCCGCGGCCTGCGGACGCCGCTGACCGTGGGTCGTTATCACTCGCTGGTGGCGGCCCCCGAGCTCCCGGACGTGCTCGAACGCAGCGCCGTGGGGGGCGAGGTGGTGATGGCGGTGCGCCACCGGGAGCTGCCCGCCGAGGGCGTCCAATTCCACCCCGAGTCGGTGCTCACCGAGCAGGGGCGCGAGCTCCTGGGCAACTTCCTCGCCGCGGAGGGCGCGCGCGCGCGCCGGGGATGACCCGTCAGCTCCTGACCGGCGCGATCGACGCGCTCGCCTCGGGCCGGGACCTGAGCCTCGAGGATGCCGCGGCCGTGCTCTCGGAGATCATGGCCGGCGAGGCCAGCGAGGTGCAGATCGCGGGCTTCCTGATCGCGCTGCGCACCAAGGGCGAGACCGTCGACGAGCTGGCGGGTCTCGCGCGCGCCATGCGCGGTTTCGCCGCTCACGTCACCGTCGCGCGCGACGACCTGCTCGACACCGCCGGGACGGGCGGCGGCCTACAGACCTTCAACGTCTCGACCACGGCGGCGCTCATCGCCGCGGGTGCGGGGTGCACGGTGGCCAAGCACGGCAACCGCTCCGCCACCGGCCTGTCGGGCTCGGCGGATGTGCTCGAGGCGCTCGGGGCACGGATCGACCTCAGGCCCGAGGCCGTCGCCCGGTGCATCGAGGAGGTTGGCTTCGGCTTCATGTTCGCGCCCACGCACCACCAGGCCACGCGCTACGTGGTGCCGGTGCGCCGCCAGCTCGCGGTGCGCACGATCTTCAATTTTCTCGGCCCCCTCACCAACCCGGCCGGCGCCACCCGGCAGCTCATCGGCGTCTCGGACCCCGCCTACCTCGATGTCCTCGCCGGCGCGCTGGCGCGGCTCGGGGCCGAGCGTGCGCTCGTGGTCTCGAGCGAGGACGGCCTCGACGAGCTCTCGATTTCGGCGCCCACCTCCGTCGTCGAGGTCACGGGCCCCGAGACCCGTCGCTACACGGTGTCTCCCGAGGACCTGGGGCTCGAGCGGGCGCCCCTCGAGGCGGTGAGCGGTGGCACTCCGCAGGCCAATGCCGACACCGCCCGGCGCATCCTGGCCGGCGAGGGGGGCGCGCGGCGCGACATCGCCGTCCTCAACGCGGGGGCCGCCATCTACGCCGGGGGCGTCGCCGAAACCCTTGTGGACGGTGTGCGCGCAGCCGAGGAGGCGATCGACTCGGGCGCCGCGGCTGCGGCACTCGATCGCTTCGTCGCCCGCACCCGGGAGCTCGCGCCGGCATGAACGCGCTCGAGGGGATCGTGGCTCAGACCCGCGAGGAGCTCGAGCGCCGGCGCCGGCGGACGCCGGTCGCCCAGCTCGAGGCTCGCGCTGCGCAGCGCAGCGACGAGCGGCGCCCCTTCGCGGCGGCGCTCGCCCGCCCCGGGCTGTCGGTCATCGCCGAGCACAAGCGCCGCTCGCCCTCGGCGGGGGCGATCCGCGAGGGCATCGCGCTCGAGGAGGTGGTCGGCGCCTACGAGCGGGGTGGCGCGGCGGCCCTGTCGATCCTCACCGAGGGGCCGAGCTTCGGCGGCTCGCTCGCCGATCTCCAGTCCGCGCGTGACGCGAGCGCCTTGCCGCTCCTGCGCAAGGACTTCGTCGTCGATCCCTACCAGGTCACCGAGGCGCTCGCCGCCGGAGCGGACGCGATCCTCCTGATCGTGGCTGCGCTCACCGACCGCGAGCTCTCGGCGCTGCACGACCGATCGCGTGCGGTGGACCTGGCGGCGCTCGTCGAGGTCCATGACGCCGCCGAGCTCGAGCGCGCCCTCGCCATCGGCGCGGAGATCATCGGCATCAACAACCGCGATCTCACCACCCTCGCCGTCGACACCGGCCGCACCTTCGAGCTCCTGCCCGGTGTCCCCGCGGGCGCCACCGTGGTCGCCGAGTCGGGCTTCCGGACCCGGGCCGAGCTCGATGAGCTGGAGCGCAGCGGGGTCGATGCCGTGCTCGTGGGTGAGGCGCTCATGCGCTCACCGGAGATCGAGACCGCGTGCCGCGAACTCGCCGGTGGCCGCCCACTCGCCGATCAGCCCCCGCCCCCGGGGGGACGGGCGCCGAGCGGATCCGTATCACCGCTTTAAGTGCAGTTCAGCGCTGCCTCCAACAATCCGTGAGCCGCATGAAGTCACTTTTGCGCTCACCGCTCGTGTCCGCGACCGTCGGCGGCCTCACGGTCGCGGGCGCGTTCCTCGTGCTCGGCGTCACCGGTCGAAGGGTGATCAGGACGGTGGTCCAGGAGGCGCCGCTCTCCGCCCAGCCGGCCTCTGACGTCGCCACCGGGCTGACGCCGTACGAGATCTACGCGCGCGCCTCACGCGCCGTCGTGTTCGTGCGCGCCAACGTCGTCTCGAGCGTCCCCGCCCCGTTCGTGCTCACGACCCAGGAGCAGGCGAACGGGGTGACCGGCTCGGGGTTCGTCGTCGACCGGCGCGGGGACATCCTCACCAACTACCACCTGATCGCCGCGGCGGGCATCGGCGGGATCACCGTGCAGTTGCAGCCCGGCGAGACGGTGGCGGCGCGCGTGATGGGCGAGCAGCCCACCGAGGACCTCGCGGTCATCAGGATCGACCCGCGCGGGCTTCACCTCCGGCCCCTCGAGCTCGGCAATTCCGCCACCGCGCGCGTCGGCGACCCGACGCTGGCGATCGGCAACCCGTTCGGCCTCGACCGCACCCTGAGCACCGGGATCGTCTCTGCCCTCCAGCGCCAGATCCCCGTCGCGAGCGGTTTTTCCATCGGCCACGTGATTCAGACCGACGTCCCCGTCAACGCAGGCGTCTCCGGCGGGCCTCTGATCGACGGCGCGGGACGGGTGATCGGGATCAACTCGCAGATCCAGGTCGACGGCGACTCCGACGGCACGCCGATCGGCTTCGCCGTTCCCATCAACACGGCGACCGCGCTCCTCTCCCGGGTCGGCGCGGCACCGAGGGCGGCCTACCTCGGCGTCAACGGTGTGACGATCAACAGCTCGCTCTCGGCACTGGGCATCGCGGCCCACCATGGCGTGCTCGTCGAATCGGTCGATCCGGCCGGACCGGCGGCAAAGGTGGGCCTGCGCCCCGGCAGCGTCAAGCGCGTCGTCCACGGCCAGTCCGTGTACCTGGGAGGCGACGTGATCGAGCGGGTCAACGGCGCCACCGCCGACTCGGTCGACGACCTCACCCAGGCGCTGGCGTCCGAGCGCCCGGGTCAGGTGGTCAGCCTCACCGTGCTGCGCGGGCGGACGGTCAAGACGATCGCCGTGAGGCTCGGGAGCGGACCGCACCCGAAGTAGGTCTGACGGGGTGGGGTCGCGGGATCGTACGATGTGACCAATGGCCGCTCCCGCCCTCCCGAGGATCAAGCTCTGTGGCATCACCCGAGCCGAGGATGCCGAGCATGCCGTCGCGCTCGGCGTGTGGGCGATCGGGCTGAACTTCTGGCCCGGCTCGGCTCGGCGCTGTGATCCGGGCACGGCCGCGGAGATCGCCGCGGCGGTCAAAAGGCGGGCGGAGGTCGTCGGCGTGTTCGTCAACCCGACCCTCGAGCACGTCGCCGCGACCGCGGAGGCAGTAGGCCTGAGCATGGTCCAGCTCCACGGCGATGAGGGCCCCTCGTTCTGCGCCGAGGTGGCGAGGCGAACCGGCGCCAAGGTGATCAAGGCCGCTCGCGTCCACAGCGGCGCGGACATCCAGGCGCTCGCCGCCTTCCACGTCGACTACCACCTCCTCGACAGCCACGTGTCCGGACAGCGCGGCGGCACCGGCGAGGCTTTCGACTGGGAGCTCGCCCGCAGGCACCGCGGGCCCGTCCCGGTGATCCTCAGCGGCGGCCTCGATCCCGACAACGTCGCCGCCGCCATCGCCGCCGTGCGACCGTTCGCCGTCGACGTCGCGAGCGGGGTCGAGTCCGGGCCCGGTCGCAAGGATCCGGCCAAGGTGGAGGCGTTTGTCGCCGCGGTCGTGGAGTCGGCCGGCGCCGAACTGCCGGCCCCGGGGCGGGCCGCATGACCGCCGTCGAGCACCGCTTCGGTCCCTACGGCGGCCAGTACGTCCCCGAGACCCTGATGCCCGCCCTCGAGGAGCTCGAGCAGGCGTGGCTGGCGGCGCGGGGCGACCCCGGCTACCGCTCGGAGCTCGACTCGCTCCTCCATCACTATGTCGGGCGCCCGAGCCCGCTCTACCACGCTCGCCGACTGAGCGAGACCGCCGGTCACCCCATCTTCCTCAAGCGCGAGGACCTCAACCACACCGGCGCCCACAAGATCAACAACGCCCTCGGCCAGGCCCTGCTCGCCGTGCGGATGGGCAAGCAGCGCATCATCGCCGAGACGGGCGCGGGGCAGCACGGCGTCGCCAGCGCCACCGCGTGCGCGCTCCTCGGGCTCGAATGCGTGGTCTACATGGGCACCGAGGACATGCGCCGCCAGAAGCCCAACGTCGAGCGCATGGAGCTCCTGGGCGCCCGCGTCGAGCCCGTCGAGGCGGGGGCCCGTACGCTCAAGGAGGCGGTCTCGGCGGCGATCCGCGACTGGGTGACCAACGTCGCCACCACCCACTACATCATCGGCTCGTGCGTCGGCCCCGCGCCCTACCCGGCGCTCGTCCGCGACCTCCAGCGAGTGATCGGAGACGAGGCGCGGGCCCAGGTGCTCGAGTCCTGCGGGCGGCTGCCCCAGCGCGTCATCGCGTGCGTCGGCGGCGGCTCGAACTCGATCGGGATGTTCGTTCCCTTCGTCGACGACGCCGAGGTCGAGCTCGTCGGCGTCGAGGCGGCCGGCGAGGGGCTCGAGAGCGGCCGTCACGGCGCGCCCCTGACCGCGGCGGGCCTCCCCGGCGTCCTCCATGGCGCCTTCTCGGCGCTCATGCAGGACGAGGACGGGCAGATCCTCGAGGCGCACTCGATCTCCGCCGGGCTCGACTATCCGGGGAGCGGACCCGAGCACGCATGGCTGCGCGACTCCGGACGGGCCCGCTACGTCGCGGTCACCGACGACGAGGCGCTGGCGGCGTTTGCGCGCACCGCCCGGCTCGAGGGGATCATCCCCGCGCTCGAGTCCTCGCATGCGCTCGCGTGGACGCTCGCGCACGGGCCCAGCGAGCTCGACGTGGTCTGCCTGTCCGGGCGCGGTGACAAGGATCTCGCCGAGGCGATCGCCAACCTGGCGCGGCCGGCCGCGTGACGCTCGCCGCCGGAGACCCAGCGCGCACCGAGCGGCCTGGACGCTCGGGAATCGACCGCATCGCCGAAGCCTTCGAGGCCGCGCGCGCCGACGGACGCCGCGCCGCACTCATGCCCTACATGATGGGCGGGTTCCCCGACCTCGAGCGCGCGCGGGAGATCGCCATCGCCTACGCCGACGCGGGCGCCGATCTCGTCGAACTCGGCGTCCCCTTCTCCGACCCGCTCGCCGACGGGCCCGTGATCCACGCCGCGGGCACGAGAGCGCTGGGCGCAGGCGTGCGCCTGCACGACGTGCTCGAGCTCGTGGGGGCGATCGCCGACCGCCTCCCGGTCGTGGTCATGTGCTACGCCAACCCGATCTACGCGCGCGGGGTCGACCGCTTCGCGGACGCCCTCGCGGCCAGCGGCGCGAGCGGGCTGATCGTCCCCGACCTGCCGCACGAGGAGGCGCCCGAGGTCCTCGCCGCGTGCGAGCACCGTGGGGTCGCGCTCGTCCCCCTCGTCGCTCCCACGACTCCCGAGGCGCGCCTCGCCCGGATCGGTGCGCGCGCCCGCGGTTTCCTCTACACGGTCTCCGTGGCCGGGACGACGGGGGAGCGGGCGGGACTCGAGCAGGGGCTGAGCGGGGTGCTGGCGCGCGCCAAGGGCTTCACCTCGGTACCCGTGGCGGTGGGATTCGGGATCGCCACTCCGGAGCAGGCCGCCGCCGCCGCCGACGCCGGCGCCGACGGCGTGATCGTCGGCTCGAGGCTCGTGCGCGCCGCCGGCGAGGCGGCCGATCCCGCGGCCGCGGTGCACGCGCTGGTGGTCGCCCTCGGGCGCGCGCTTCGTTAGGATCGCGGCGACATGGTCATCGTCTTCACGTCGATCGCCGCGCTCATCATGTGGATCGTCATGTGGGCCTTCGGGATCAAGGCCGTCGTCGCTATCTCGGGATCCCTGCTCCTCATCGGGATCGCCGTCGGGATCCAGCGTATGCTGAACATTCTGACCGGCCGCGGCGAGTAGCGCGGGCCAAGCGCCGACATGCGACTGCGTAACCGGGTACTGGCCGGGGGTGGCTGGGTAGCGCTGATTGCCGCGCTCGCGGGCTGCGGGGCGACGACGGCCACCACGACGACGATCACCGGCACGACCCTCACCATCTACGCGAGCGTGCCCCAGAACGGACCCGAGAGCTCGGAGGGCCACGACGTGCTCGCCGCCGAGCAGCTCGCGCTCCAGCAGGCGGGAGGCAAGGTCGGGGCTTACAAGATCGACCTCGTTCCCCTCAACGATGCCACCAGCGCAGGATGGAGCCCGAAGCTCATCGCCGCCAACGCGCGGGCGGTGATCCAGCAGGCCAACGCCGTCGCCTACATCGGCGAGATCGACCCCAATGCCTCCGCCCAATCGATCCCCATCACCAATGCCGACGACCTGCTCCAGGTCAGCCCCTACGACACGGCGATCGGACTGACCCTGGCCACCAGGGCAGTCCCCAACTCGCCGGACGTCTACTACGAGGCGCTCAGCTCAAACGGCCGCACGTTCGGCCGGGTCGTGCCCAATGACACCTACCAGGCCAAGGCCCAGCTCCAGGTCATGCAGAGCCTGGGGGTGAAGAAGCTGTTCATCGTCGAGGACGGCGAGCCGTACGGCGACGCGATCGCGCTCGCCGTCCAGCAGTACGCCCACGCCTACGGCATCACCGCCGGTGTCCCCGCTCGCACCGGCGCCGGCCTGGCCCAGTCGGGGGACGACGCGCTGTTCTACGGTGGCGTCGCCAACCCCAACGCGGTGGCGCTGTTCGACGGCGCGGCGGCCGCCAACCCGAAGCTCAAGCTCTTCGGCCCCGGTGGCGTCTACACCAGCTCCTTCACCTCCCAGCTCAGCCCCGCGGCCCAGAACGCCACCTACCTGAGCGAGCCCGGGCTCACCGCCGCCGAGCTCCCGCCCGCGGGCAAGCAGTTCATCACCGCCTTCAAGACCGCCTACGGCCACGTCCCATGGACGCAGGCGATTTTTGGCTACGCGGCGATGCAGACCGTCCTGCGCGCCCTCACCCAAGCGGGCGCGAAGCTCAACGTCCGCCAGGCCGACATCAACAGCTTCCTCGGCGCCAAGAACATCAGCTCGGCGCTGGGAACCTTCTCGATCGACAAGCATGGGGATACCTCGCTGGCGCCGTACATCTTCAGCCGGGTCAAGGGCGGCAAGCTCGTCGCCTACAAGGGACTGATCGTCAAGCCCTGAGCCACGGGCGTTCGCGCTCGGTGAGCCTCGCGTTAGCGTCTGTTGATCGTCGCAGGCTCGTGCATGAGTGGCTCGGGCCTGTCCATACGATGCGCCGGTGCTCAGATGCCCAGAGGAGGGGGACGTGCGCGCTCGCGCGGTGCTGAGCACGCTCGCCGCGCTCGCCGTCCTCGCCTCGCTCGCCGGGTGCGGCGACGGGCCCAAGGCGATCGGCCGCATCCCGGGCCGCACCCTGACCATCTACGCGAGCCTGCCCGAGCAGGGCCAATGGAGCTCCGAGGCGCTCGCCGTGATGCGCGGCGCCGAGCTCGCCCTGGCCCAGGTGCATGCAGCGGTGGGGAGGTACAGGATCGCCTACGTGGTGCTCGACGACTCGACGGCCAGGGCGGGGACGTGGGTACCCGGGTTGGTGGCCACCAACGCCCAGCAGGCGGCGGCTGACAGGACGACGATCGGCTATCTCGGCGAGTTCAATCCCGACGCGAGCGCCGTCTCGATCCCCGTCCTCAACCGTGCGGGAATCCCCCAGGTCAGCCCGGCCGACGGGTCCGCGGGACTGACCGCGGTGACCGCCGGTGGCTTCCCCGGCGAGCCCGATAAGTACTACCCGACCGGGACGCGGACGTTCGCGCGCGTGATCCCCGACGACGGCGTGGAGGCCGTGGCCCAGGTCGACCTCCAGCTCAGCCTCGGCTGCACCAAGACCTATGTCCTCGACGACGGCTCGGTGTACGGCGCGGATCTGGCCAGCGTCTTCGGGCACGACGCCCAGGCGGCCGGGCTGACGATCGCCGACGCGCGGGACTACGACCCGAGCGCGACCTCGTTCACCTCACTCGCCGCGGCAGTGGCCGCCGCCGGGGCCGACTGCGTGTTCCTCTCGGCCATCGCCGAGAGCAACGCGGCCACGGTGACGGGTGCCGTCGGGTCGGCGCTCCCCAACGCGAAGATCTTCGCCTCCGATGGCGTCGCCGACGCCGCCTACCTCGATGCGGCCAAGGGCGGCATTCCCCTGAGCCTGGACCACCGCGTCTACCTGACGATGGCGCCGCTCGCCCAGAGCGCGTATCCGACGGCGAGCCGCGCCTTCTTCGATGCCTACCAGCGGCGCTACGGGCCGGCCCCGCCCTACGCGATCTACGGCTACGCGGCGATGACCCTGATGCTCCGGGCCATCGACCGGGCGACCGCCCATGGCCGGCGCGTCGCCGAGCGGGCCAAGGTGCGGACGGCGATCTTCGCCACCCGCAATCGCCGCAGCGTCCTCGGCACCTACAGCATCAACCGTGACGGTGATACGACGCTGCGCGACTACGGCGCCTACCGGCTGGTCCGCGGCCGCCTCGTTTTCCTCCGCACTTTCCAGGGTTAATTTCGGGTTAGGCGCCCCGGGGCGCTGATTTGCCGTCTGCGCCCTGATTAAGCTGTGACCCGCTTGTAACGGGGTGAGGTTCTGTTGAGCACCTATCCGCTAAATGAATAGGGGTGGTCGAGTTGGTCGCAAAAAGGAAAGCCGGGCTGCTTATGGTGGGTGCGCTGGTCGCGCTTGCCGGTTGTGGCAGTAGCAGCAACACGACGAGCAGCAAGAGCAGCACGAGCGGAACGCCGTCATCGAGCTCGAAGACGGTCGACATATACTCGAGCCTGCCCCTGCAGGGCTCGTCGAACGCGCAGACGCTCCCGATGGTCAACGGGATCAAGCTCGCGCTCTCGCAGGCCGGTGGCAAGGCCGGACCATGGACGGTGAACTACTCCTCGCTCGACGACTCGACCGCGGCCGCCGGTAAGTGGGATCCCACGCAGACCGGCGCCGACGCCCGTAAGGCAGCGAACGACCCGAGGGCCGTCTACTACATCGGCGAGTTCAACTCGGGAGCCAGCGAGGTCTCGATTCCCATCCTCAACGAGGCCGGGATCCCGCAGGTGAGCCCCGCCAACACCTATGTCGGGCTGACCACCAACCTGCCGGGGAGCGCGCCCGGAGAGCCGGGCAAGTACTACCCCTCGGGTACCCGGACCTACCTGCGAATCGTGCCCATCGACTCGATCCAGGCGGCGGCCGATCTCATCGCCATGAAGCAGGCCGGGTGCACGAAGATCGCTGTGGCCAACGACAAGGAGGCCTATGGCCAGGGTCTGGCGACCCTGCTCGGCCTCGAGAAGGCCTCCTACGGCGACACCATCGTCAGCGACACGGGGATCGATCCCACGCAGCCGAACTTCCGTTCCTACGCGGCGACGATCAAGGGCGAGGGAGCCGACTGCTTCTTCTTCGCCGGGATCGTCTCCAACGGCGCCGTGCAGATCACCAAGGACGTGCACAACGCGATTCCCACCGCCAAGGTCTTCGGCGGCGACGGCGTGTGCACGAGCTCATATACCTCCGCCAAGGCGGGCGGGGTTCCGGCCGCGATCGATCCGCTGCTCCAGTGCACGGTGGCCACGCAGGACCTCGCTGCCTATCCGGGCGGTAAGGCCTTCCTCACCGCGTACCAGGCGGCATACCACAACGCCAACCCGGATCCGTACGCGATCTACGGGTACGAGGTGATGAAGCTCGGGCTCGACACGATCGCGAGCCTGGGGCCGAATGGCGGCAGCAAGTCCGCCGTCCTCAAGGCGCTGTTCGCGATCACGGCCCGCCACTCCGTGCTCGGGACCTACGGGTTCGACGCCAACGGCGATACCACGCTGAAGTCCTACGGCCTCTACAAGGTCGGCTCCAACGGCGATCCCGTGTTCGACAAGACGATCACGCCGACGAAGGTCGTCCACTAATCGCGTCGTAATAGACGGACAGAAAGGAAGGCGGAGGGGGCGCGCGGCGTGCCTCCTCCGCATCCGCACGGACCCGTGGATCTCACTTTTCTCGCCTCGAGGATTCCTGCGCCGGTGGCCCGCGCGCTGGCGGTCCTGCGCCGCTACCTCGGCCGCTGGGGCCTGTACGTCGCGCTCATCGCCCTGCCGGTGTTCTACGGCATCCACGACCTGAGCCACGGATACCAGGCCGGCTTCGTCGGCGGCCACCCGGTGGTCCGCCGCGACCTCACCCAGCTCGGCTTCAACATGTTCCAGGGCCTCTCGAACGGGGCCATCTGGGCGCTGATCGCGATGGGCTACACGCTCGTCTACGGGATCATCGAGCTCATCAACTTCGCCCACGGCGACGTGTTCATGATCGGCTCGTTCACCGCCGCCGGGCTATGGGGCACGCTCGGGCTCGGACTGGCCACCGGGCCCGTCGGGCTCGTCGCCGGCCTCGTGCTCACCCTGCTCGTGTGCATGGTCGTGTGCGGCTCGCTCAACGTGCTCATCGAGCGCGTCGGCTATCGCCCGCTGCGCAACGCCCCCAAGCTCGCGCCCCTGATCACCGCCGTCGGGTTCTCGTTCATCCTCCAGAACGTGGGGCTCCTGTGGCTCGGCGGCTCGCCGCAGGGCGTCAACGACCTGATCCGCGAGAACAACACCGTGCTGCACATCTCGGGCGTGGTCATCCACCGCGCCGACGTGCTCGCGCTCGGGGTCATGATCCCGCTCGTGCTCGCGCTCACCTGGTTCATCGGCAACACTCGGCCCGGACGCGCGATGCGCGCGACCGCGCAGGACCCGGAGGCGGCGCGCCTGATGGGAATCAACGTCAACAACACGATCTCGCTGACCTTCCTGCTCGGGGGCATGCTCGCGGGGGCAGCCGGGCTCGTGTACGCGCTCTACGAGACGACGGTGTGGTACTTCCAGGGCTTCGAAGCCGGGCTCATCGCCTTCACGGCGGCGGTCATGGGGGGGATCGGCAACGTTCGCGGCGCCGTTCTCGGCGGGCTGATCATCGGCTGCATCCAGGAGCTCTCGGACTCGCGGCTCGGCCCGCAGTGGACAGAGGCGGTGGTGTTCGGCTACCTGATCCTCGTCATGGTCCTGCGGCCGCGCGGACTGCTGGGCGAGGAGACGCGGGAGGCGGGATGAGCGAGCTCGTCGCCCAGCTCACCGAGTGGCGTCAGGCGCTGAACAGACGGGTCGATGCGTTCACGCGCCGGGTGCCGTGGTGGTCACGCGCGCTGGCGCTGATCCTGATCGTGATCGGGATCATCCTGCCCTTCTTCTTCGGCCAGACGAGCAGCTTCATGGGCGCGACGATCGTCGCCCTCGCCTACGTGGTGATGGCCCTCGGCTTGAACGTCGTCGTCGGCTTCGCCGGGCTCCTCGACCTCGGCTACGTGGCCTTCTACGCGCTCGGGGCGTACTGCATGGGCTGGTTCGGGTCGGACTTCTTCTTCAATTCCCACGTCCACGTTCTCGTCTCCGGGGTGGCCGCCCACCAGGCGGGCGTCCACTTCAACTTCGTGCTCATCCTCGTCTGCGCCGTGGCCATCACCGCGCTCGCGGGGATGCTCATCGGCCTGCCCACGCTCCGCCTGCGCAGCGACTACATCGCGATTGTCACCCTCGCCTTCGGGGAGATCATCGGCGTCGTCGCCGTCAACGGCACGAGCATCCACATCGGCACCGGCGAGACCCTGACCGCCGGCAACCTCGGGATCTCGGCCCTCGACCTGCCCTACTTCCCCGGCATCGGCTCCTTCAACCTGCTCCAGCTGCGGCCCTGGTACTGGCTCATCTTCGCGATCATGCTCCTCGTCCTCTTCGTCAACCTGCGCCTGCGCGACTCGCGCCTCGGCCGGGCGTGGGTCGCCCTGCGCGAGGACGAGGTCGCCGCCGTCTCCATGGGCATCCCGCTCGTGCGGACCAAGCTCATGGCCTACGCGATCGGCGCCACCTTCGGCGGGATGTCGGGAGCCTTCCTGGGCGCCTTCGACACCACCGTCAACGCCGGCCAGTTCGCCTTCTCGTTCTCGATCTTCGTCCTCGCCATGGTCATCGTCGGCGGTCTCGGGTCGATCTGGGGAGCGGTGCTCGGCGCGCTGCTGCTCTCCTACATCAACTACTACCTCATCCCCGACGTCCTCAACACCCTGCCCCAGACCTTCGGCCTGAACTTCAGCCTCACCCAGCTGTCGTTCGGGATCTTCGGCTTCCTCCTCGTGCTCGTGATGATCCTCCGTCCCCAGGGGCTGTTCCCCGAGCGCCGGCGCCGCCTCGAGCTCACCGCGGCGATCGCCGCCGAGGACGCTCAGATCGCCGAGGTGCCCGAATGAGTGCCGGGGAGGCTGCCGTTGCGCTCCCCACCGGCCCGGCGGTGATGCGCACCGACCACGTGACCAAGGAGTTCGGGGGCCTCGTCGCGGTCAACGACATCTCCTTCGAAATTCCCGAACACGCGATCGTCTCCCTGATCGGCCCCAACGGTGCCGGCAAGACGACGCTCTTCAACATGCTCACCGGCCTCTACAAGGCGACGAGCGGCCATATCCTCCTCGGCGACCGCGACGTCACGCGCGCGCGGCCTGACATCATCACCAGCCTCGGCGTCGCCCGCACCTTCCAGAACATCCGCCTGTTCGGGGCCATGACCGCGCTCGAGAATGTGCTCATCGGCCGGCACGCGCGGCTCAAGACGGGCCTGATCGGCTCGATCGTGCGCCCGCCGTGGGCCCGCAAGGAGGAGCGCGAGGCCCGCGAGCGCTCGGCCGAGCTCCTCGACTACGTCGGCATCCGCTCGAGCGTCTTCGATCAGATCGCCGCCCGCCTCTCCTATGGCGACCAGCGGCGGGTGGAGATCGCGCGCGCGCTCGCGTGCGAACCGACCCTGCTCCTCCTCGACGAGCCCACGGCGGGGATGAACCCCCACGAATCGGAGGGCCTGACCGACTTCATGCGCACCCTGCGCCAGGACCTGAAGCTCACCATCCTCCTCATCGAGCACGACATGAAGGTCGTGATGAACGTGTCCGAGCGTGTCACCGTGCTCGATCACGGCGAGCGCATCGCCGAGGGCTCGCCGACCGAGGTCCGCAACGATCCGCGCGTGATCGAGGCGTATCTGGGAAAGCAGGACTGATGGCGCTGCTCGAGGTCTCCGACATCCACGTCCACTACGGCGCCATCGAGGCGCTCAAGGGCGTGTCGATCACCGTCGAGGAGGGCGAGGTGGTGACCCTCATCGGCTCCAACGGAGCCGGCAAGTCGACCACGTTGCGCTCGATCTCGGGCCTGAACCCGGCGAGCTCGGGCACCATCACCTTCGACGGCCATGAGATCACGCGTACCCCGGCGCACCAGATCGTGGGGACGGGGATCGCGCTCTCCCCCGAGGGCCGCCATTGCTTCCCCCGCATGACCGTGCGCGAGAACCTCGACCTGGGCGCCCATCTGCGCCGCGGGCCGGAGGTGGCCGAGGACCTCGAGCGCGTGTACACCCTGTTCCCCCGGCTCCAGGAGCGCGAGAACCAGAAGGCGGGGACGATGTCCGGAGGCGAGCAGCAGATGCTGGCGATCGGCCGCGCGCTGATGGCCAGGCCGCGCCTGCTCATGCTCGACGAGCCCTCGATGGGCATCTCGCCGATCCTCACCCAGCGCATCTACGGCACCATCGCCGAGATCAACCGCTCGGGAGTGGCGATCCTCCTCGTCGAGCAGAACGCCAACTACGCACTCGACGTCGCCAAGCGCGGATACGTCCTCGAGACCGGCCGCGTCGTCCTCGCCAACGCCTCCCGGGAGCTCCGCGACGACCCCGAGGTCCAGAGGGCCTACCTCGGGACATGATCGTCCTCGCCGTCAACGGCCAGATCGGGGCAACCGGCCTGTATCTGCTCTTCGCGTGGCTGCTCTCGGCCGCCATCGCCTCATGGCTGTCGGACCGCAAGGGCTACGGCGAGAAGGTCGGCCTCACCTTCGGCCTCCTGCTCTCTGCCGCGGGGCTGCTGATCGTGCTCCTCCTGCCGGGGCGTCCCGGGTCACGCTGGAAGGTCGAGGGCCCGCTCCCTCGGCGCCGGCGCGGCGGCGGCGTTCGGCGCGAGTAGGCGGCGCCCTTCAGTCGGCGAGCGCGGAGCGCAGCGCCTCGTCGAGATCGGTGTGCTTCCACCGGTAGCCGAGTGCCTGCGCGCGCGCAGGCACCATGCGCTGGCCCCCGGTGACGATCTCGGCCATCTCGCCATACATGGCGCGCAGAGCGAGCCCGGGCACGGGAAGCGCGGCGGGGCGGTGCAGCGCCCGCCCGAGCGCATGGGAGAACTCGGCGTTGGTCACCGCGCCGGGGGCGCAGGCGTTGACCGCGCCGCTCCAGTCCTCGCCGCCGAGAGCGGCGAGGTAGAGCCCGACCATGTCATCGACGTGGATCCACGACATGTACTGCCGCCCGCCGGCCACCGGTCCGCCCACGCCGAGGCGAAAGGGCGGGAGCATCTTCGCCAGCGCGCCCCCATTCGCGTCGAGCACGATCCCGGTACGGAGCTTGGTAACCCGCACCCCGAGCCTCGCTACCGCGTCGGCGGCGGTCTCCCACGCGATGCATACCTGGGCCAGGAAGTCCTCTCCGGGAGCGGCCCGCTCGTCGAGCTCCTCGTCCCCGCGGTCGCCGTAGTACCCCGAGGCCGACGCGCTCACGAGCGCCCGCGGCCGCGGGTCGGCGCCCTCGATGCCGATCGCCAGGTTCGTGGTGCCGAGCATCCGGCTCGAGCGGATCCGCTCGCGCGTCTCATCGCTCCACCGCTGCGCCACCGGCTCGCCCGCCAGGTGAATCACCCCGTCGCGCCCGGCCAGCGCCTCGTGGGGCGGCGGTCCGTCCCGCGGCCACCACTCCACGGCGGCCACTCCCAGTCGCTCCGTGGCCCGCTCGGGGTGGCGAGAGAGCACGGTGACCTCGTCGCCGCGGTCTTTGAGCGCTCTTACCAGGCGCGAACCGAGGAGTCCGGTGGCGCCGGTGACGGTGACCTTCACGGGCGGATGAGGGGCAACAGCGGCATCGGTGCGACTCTACGGGAGCGGTGCCGGGTTCGTCGCTTATGGCGATGGCGGTGAT
>DASZMD010000159.1:0-28601 GCA_035551955.1 Solirubrobacteraceae bacterium
GCGGGCACGAACACGCCCGAGATGCGGTCGGCCAGGCGCTGAACGGCGGCCTTCTCGCCTTGGGCGTGCTCGACGAGCCGGGTCATCTGGCCGAGCTGGGTCTCGCGTCCGACGCGCGTGGCGCGGACGATCAGCCGGCCCGTGAGCGCCACCGTGCCCCCGAGGACGACATCGCCGGGCTCGGCGTCCACGGGCCGCGACTCGCCCGTCATCACGCTCTGGTCGATCGAGGATTGCCCGGTCAGAACCTCGCCGTCGGTGGCCACGGTCTCTCCGGGCCGGACCACGAAGCGCTCCCCGACGGCGAGCTCGGCGACCGGGCGGCGCTCTTCGCGGCCGTCGGCGTGGAGGACGGCGACATCGCGCGCCCCCACCGCGGCCAGCCCCCGCAGGGCGTCACCGCTGCGCCGGCGTGACCACAGCTCGAAGTAGCGACCGGCGAGGAGGAACATGATCACTCCGGCGGGCACGTCGAGGTAGATCCCGCCGCTCGGGCCCCGGGCGAGCCCGGCGTCGAGGAAGAACATCGCGTACAGCGACCAGCCGGTGGCGGCGAGGATGCCCAGCGACACCAGCGTGTCCATCGTCGTCGCGCGGTGGCGGGCGTTGCGGATCGCCGACTGGTAGAAGGGCCACGCCGCCCACGTCACCACCGGGGCGGCCAGGGCGACGAGGAACCACTGCCAGCCCGGGAATCGTTGCCCCGGCTGGCTGGCGAAGCCGATCGAGTAGTCGCACAGGGGCATGAACACCGCCGCGGCGAGCAGGAGCCGTCGGCACATCGAGCGCATCCGGCGGGCGAGCTCGTCGGCGCCCGCCGACGCCCCACGGGGATCCTCGCCCACGAGCTCAGCCGTGAACCCGGCGGAGGTGATCTCGTCGATCAGCCGCTCGACCGGGACGTCGGGGGCGATCGCGGCGGTCGCGTGCTCGGTGGCGTAGTTGACCCGCGCGACGACGCCCTCGAGTCCGTTGAGGTTACGTTCGACCCGGGCCGCGCAGGCACCACAAGTCATCCCGCCGACGGCAAGCGAGAGCTCGACGGCATCACCGGCGGAGGTGCCATGCTCGGCGCGCATGTGAAGGCACTACGCGGCCCGGACCCGTCCGGATCACGCGCCCAGGTGATCCGAGGCCGGGCGTCGGCGCGTACCAGCCTAGGCTTTACGCGGTCCGCCAAGGGCGCCAGCCGAGCGCGCCGACCCGGATTGGTAAGTTCCTGACCATGGGAGGAGGCATGAACATGCACATGGATCACGGCGCGATGACGGCCGGGGGAATGTCGATGGGGGGGTCAGGCGGCCATGGCACCAACATCCTCCCCACCTGGCTCGCGCTCATCTGGACCGTCGTCTTCCTCGGCGTCTTCCTCATCCATCTGCGCCACCTGTTCGAGACCGGCGGGCCGCGCCGTCTCTGGCACTCCGGCCACGTCGTCATGGCCATTGGGATGGCCTTCATGTCCGCTCCCGCCTCGATCGACCACCTCAACATCCCCACCAGCTTCTGGCAGATCGTGTTCGGCGGCGCCACCCTCGTCGTCGTCGCCTGGATGCTCACCGAGGCCGTCGAGCGCCGCGCCCTCAACGCCCTGTGGATCGTCATGGCCACCGACCTCGCGGCCATGATCTACATGTGGTCGCCCAACGGCTTCCGCGCCCCCCTCACCTGGCTCCTCGTCGCCTACTTCACCATCCAGTCACTGCTCTGGGCCACCGACCGCATGCGCAGCATCGATCGCTTCAGCCTCC
The DNA here is from genome assembly GCA_035551955.1 of Solirubrobacteraceae bacterium. Classification (GTDB taxonomy): domain Bacteria; phylum Actinomycetota; class Thermoleophilia; order Solirubrobacterales; family Solirubrobacteraceae; genus Palsa-465. The sequence continues at coordinate 1,752 of DASZMD010000159.1, forward strand.
CCGGCGGCTTCTCGGTCATGTCCGACGGGTCCGCCGTCGCCACCGTCGCCGCGCCCCTCATCTGCTACCGCGACCTCCGCGTGTCGATGTCGGCGATGACGCTGGGGATGGTTTACATGCTGGCGGCGATGCAGCTGTTGGTGTAGGGCGGCCCCGCGGCCGCGCGTTATTGGCCCGGACGCGCCTCCGGAATGACGCGGAGGCAGCGCCCGGGACACATCTCAGAGCTGGCCGCGAATGGCGCCGCCCGGGTACTGCTTGTTGTGGACGTTTACGTAGTAGTCCGAGGGCTTCTTCTTGATCGCCAGCAGCAGCGACTTCTTGGCCTTGACGCAGCCGCTCTTGGCCACCGGGCTGCTCGCCGACAGCGGGATGACGACCGGGCCCTCGACGCCCCGGACGCCCTTATGGATATGGGACGCGTAGGGGGTGGCGATGCCGGACCACTTGAGGCTGTAACAGAGCTTGCCGCTCGAGGTCACGAGCTGGTACTTGAAGGTCCCCTTGCCCTTCGGGCTGCCCTTGGGCTTCTCCTGTGCACCCGTCATGTGGACGGTGTAGGTCGGGGACGTGGAACTGCTCGCGGCGAGTGCGGAGCTCACGGCGATGAGGACGCCGACCGTTAGGGCCAGCGCCACGGACATGATCTTGCCCATGCTGCCTCCTCAGTAGGGATCTTGTCCCCGAGAGGCTTCCCCGTCCGCGCACCGGCTTGCGTCCCCTTCACGACACGCTAACACGCACCGGGCAACTCGGTAATTGGTTTGACCACGCATCCGTGCTCGCCTACGCTGCCCGGTCGATGACCACCCCCGGGCCACGCAAGGTCACCCGCTACGACTGGGAGCCCTCCTACGTCGGCATCCAGACCTTCCTCAAGCTGCCGCTCTGCCTGTCCCCCGAGGACCTCCGGGCCGGGGGGATCGACATCGCCATCGGCGGCGTGCCCTGGGACGGCACGGTCACGAGCCGCGCGGGCACCCATCTCGGGCCCCAGGCGATCCGCCGCTGCGACAACGCCTGGTCGCCACCCCACAGCCGCCCCTCTCAGCTCGTCCGCGTCGACCCGTTCGCCTACTTCACCATGGCCGACTATGGGGACGCCGAGGTCGTCCCCGCCAACACCGAGCTCACGTGGGTGAACATCCGGCGCTTCGTCGCCGAGATGCTCGACGCGGGCACGATCCCCATCCTGATCGGGGGCGACCACGGCGTCACCGGTCCAATCGTCTCCGCCTTCGCCGACAAGTACGGGGCCGGGAAGGTCGGCGTCGTCCAGTTCGACGCCCACACCGACACCGCGTCGGTCGCCGCAGGCCAGATCGGTAACCACGGCACCCAGATGTGGGAGCTCGTCGAGAGCGGGGCGATCCGCGGCCAGGACCTGATCCAGATCGGAATCCGCGGCGGGTGGCCCGATCCCTCGGTGACCGCGTGGATGGAGGAGGTGGGGATCAAGACCCACTACATGGCCGAGGTCCTGCGCCGGGGCTTCGAGGCCGTCTTCGAGGATGTCCTCACCGAGCTCCGCGACGGTCCGGAGCACGTGTTCATTACCCTCGATCTCGATGCTGCCGATCCGGCCTACGCTCCCGGGACCGGCTCGCCGGAGCCGGGGGGCCTCACCAGCCATCAGCTCATGACCGCCGTGCGCCGCCTCGGGCACGAAGTGGGCATCGTCGGCATGGACATCGTCGAGCTCAGCCCGCCCTACGACGTGGGCAACAACATCACCGCCATGCTCGCCCATCGCTGCATCCTCGAGACCATGACCGGCCTGGCCATGCGCGCCGCCGGAATCACCGAGCCTGACTATCTCGACCCCCGCGCCGCCGGCGGCCCCGGCCTCACGGCACCGCGATGACGGCCGTGAACGGGATCGCCGGGTCGGGCGCCGAGCTCGCGCCGCGCGAAGGCACCGCGGCGGCGTGGACGCTGACCGAGGCCCATCGTGCCTACCGCCACCTGGCGAGCCAGTCCGTCGATCCCGTCGGCCTCGAGCAGCGAGCGGCGGTGCTCGCCTCGCGCTCGGTCAAGACGGTGGCCAAGGACCACGCCCTGCGGACGGCGATCTCGCTGCTCGACCTCACCACCCTCGAGGGGTCGGACACGCCGGGGAAGGTACGCATCGTCAGCGCGCGGGCCGTGCGCCCCGACCCGGGCGATCCCTCCGTTCCCAGCGTCGCCGCGGTGTGCGTGTACCCGAGCCTGGTGGCCGAGGTGGCGGCGGCCCTGCGCGGGAGCTCGGTCAAGGTTGCCTCGGTGGCCACCGGCTTTCCGGCCGGACAGGTCCCGCTCGAGACCAAGCTGCGCGAGGTCGAGTACGCGGTCGCCGCCGGCGCGGATGAGATCGACATGGTGCTCAACCGGGGCGCCCTCCTCGCCGGGCGCTACACCGAGGTCATCGACGAGATCCAGCAGATCAAGGCCGCGTGCGACGGGCGCCACCTGAAGGTCATCCTCGAGACCGGCGAGCTCGGCGGCTACGAGATGATCCGCCGCGCCTCGCTCATGGCGATCGCGGGCGGGGCCGACTTCATCAAGACCTCGACGGGCAAGCTTCCCCGCGCCGCCACCCCACCGGTGGTCCTGACCATGCTCGAGGCGGTCCGCGACGTCCGCGACGAGACCGGGCAGCGGATCGGGGTCAAGGCGGCCGGAGGCGTGCGCTCGGCCAAGCAGGCGATCGCCCTGCTCGTCCTCGTCGTCGAGACCCTCGATCCCTCGTGGCTGACGCCGGACCTGTTCCGGATCGGAGCCTCGTCGCTCCTCAACGACCTGCTCATGCAGGTGCGCCGCCGCGACTCGGGCGTCTACCAGAGCCCGGAGGGATTCCCCGTTGACTGAAGTCGTCGCCAGGACCTGGGACTACGCGGCCGCGCCCGAGTCGCGCGACGCGGTCACCATCAGTCCCCGCTACGAGCTGTGGATCGACGGCGAGTGGAGCGCGCCCGAGGCCGGCGAGTACTTCCCCACCGTCGACCCGTCCTCCGAGCAGGAGCTGGCCGTCGTCGCCGCCGCGGGAGCCGCCGACATCGACCGCGCCGTCGCCGCGGCGCGCACTGCCTTCGAGCGCGGGTGGGCGAGCGACCACACCGGCCGGGCGCATTACCTCTACCGCATCGCTCGCATCCTCCAGACGCGGGCGCGGGAGTTCGCCGTGCTCGAGTCGCTCGACGGCGGCAAGCCGATCCGCGAGTCACGTGACGTCGACATACCCCTGGCCGCCGCCCACTTCTTCTACTACGCGGGGTGGGCGGACAAGCTGGAATACGCCTTTCCCCACGGGACGCGCACGCCCCACGGAGTCGCCGCTCAGATCATCCCCTGGAACTTCCCGCTCCTGATGCTGGCGTGGAAGATCGCTCCGGCGCTCGCGGCGGGCAACACGGTGGTCCTCAAGCCGGCGGAGACGACGCCGCTCACCGCCCTGCTCTTCTGCGACGTCGTCCGCGAGGCCGGGTTGCCGGCCGGCGTCGTCAACATCATCACCGGCGGGGGCGACACCGGCGCCGCGCTCGTCCGCCACCCCGGCGTCGAGAAGATCGCCTTCACGGGCTCGACGGAGGTGGGCCGCGAGATCGCCCGCGCCGTGGCGGGGCGGGGAACGCACCTCACCCTCGAGCTCGGGGGCAAGGCGGCGAACATCGTCTTCGACGACGCCGCCCTCGATCAGGCCATCGAGGGGATCGTCAACGGGATCTACTTCAACCAGGGCCACGTGTGCTGCGCCGGCTCGCGGCTGCTCGTCCAGGAGTCGGTCCAGGAGCGGCTGATCGCCAAGCTCACCGACCGGATGCGTCGCCTGCGGGTGGGCGACCCGCTCGACAAGAACACCGACGTCGGCGCCATCAACTCGCGCGCCCAGCTCAATCGCATCAGCACCTATGTCCGCTACGGGATCGAGGACGGCGCCGAGATCTTCCAGCCCGACTGCCCGCTTCCCGCCCACGGTTACTTCCACCCCCCGACGATGTTCACCGGTGTCACCCAGTCACATCGGATCGCCCGCGAGGAGATCTTCGGCCCGGTGCTGGCCGTGCTCAGCTTCCGGACCGCCGAGGAGGCGATCGCGATGGCCAACAACACCCGCTACGGCCTCTCCGCCGGGGTGTGGACCGAGAAGGGCTCGCGGGCCCTGGCCGTGGCGCAGGCCCTCCGGGCCGGGGTGATCTGGATCAACACCTTCAACAAGTTCGACCCCTCCTCCCCCTTCGGCGGCTACCGCGAGTCCGGCTTCGGCCGCGAGGGCGGCCGCCACGGGCTCGAGCCCTACCTGCAGCTGACGTGAGCCGCTTGACCGTCACCAAGACCAACAAGCTCTTCATCGACGGGAGCTTCGTGCGCTCGGAATCGGGTCACACCTTCACCGTGGCCGGGGAGCGCTTCCCGCGCGCCTCGCGCAAGGACGTGCGCGACGCCGTCCGCGCCGCGCGCGGCGGCTACGTGCGCTGGAGCGCGCTCACCCCCTACAACCGCGGGCAGGTGCTCTACCGGCTGGCCGAGATGCTCGACGCCCGCCGCGATCAGCTCGAGGCGGGGTGCACGGGCCCCGAGGAGGTCGATCGCTGCATCGATCGGGTGGTTTGGTATGCGGGCTGGCCCGACAAGCTCACCCAGGTGCTCGGATCGAGCAACGCCGTCGCCGGCCCCTTCCTCAACTACACGACCGCCGAGCCCATGGGCGTCGTCGGCATCCTCGCCCCCACCGAGCCTCCGCTCGAAGGGCCCCTCTCGCGCCTGGCGGCGGTGCTGGCGGGCGGCAACGCGGCCGTGGTCCTGGCCGGCGAGGCCTCCGCCCCCGCGGCCATGGTCCTTGCCGAGGGCCTCGCGACCTCCGACCTCCCCGCCGGGGCCGCCAACCTTCTCACCGGGCCAACGCAGGAGACGGCCAAGGTCCTCGCCGCCCACCTCGACATCGACGCCCTCGATCTCGACACCGCCGCCGATCTCGAGCGCCTCGCCGAGCTCGAGCGCCTCGCCGCCGGCGGTGTCACCCGCGTCGTCCGCCAGGGCGCGACCGAGCAGAGCCTGGCCTGCGTGGCCGGCTTCGTCGAGCACAAGACCGTCTGGCACCCCCGCGGCATCTGACCGCGGCGCGAGACAAGTGGTGGGACCACGAAAATTGGTGGGACCACGGCCCGGATTTTTGGTAGGATGCGCCGCGCGTGAGCTCGAACCAGCCAGCGACCGATGCGAGCTACGAGTGGAACGTCACGCGGGGCGCGACCGGGCATAACTTCTACCTGATCACCCCCGCGGCCCGCGCACCGAGCCGGCTCGCCGAGGTCGGCGCCGAGACGACGGTGTGCAAGTTCGTGACGCCGCGCCACGCGCCCTCGCGCTTCGCCGAGTACCTGGTCGAGCTCGGGCCGGGGGGCGGGACCAAATGGCCCGTGGGCGGTGACTTCGAGCACTTCGTCTTCGTCCTCGACGGGACGGTGAGGACGCTGGTCGATGGCCTCCCCCGGACCATGACCCCGGGGAGCTTCATCTACCTGCCCGACACCCAGGCGCTCGTCCTCGACAACAACTTCGACGCGCTGTGCCGGGTGATCTGGATCAAGCGCCGCTACGAGCCACTGCCCGGCTTCGGCCGGCCCCCCGCCGTCTTCGACGACTCGGCCAAGTTCACCGAGGACGAGCATCCCTACGGCCTGTGGCGCCGTGAGCTGCTGCCCGCCCACGACCCGCGCCGCGACTTCACCATCAGCATCATGCGCTTTGAAGGCAACGGCGAGCTCGGGGTCGTCGAGATGCACGAGGAGGAGCACGGGCTCTACATGACGGCCGGCGGGGGTACCTATCTGCTCGACGACGCGCAGCTGCCGGTCGAGCACGAGGACTTCATCTACATGGCGCCCTACTGCCCGCAGGGCTTTCTCGCCGGGCCCGATGGCGCCGAGTACCTGCTCTACAAGGACGTCATGCGCGACGGCTTCTAAGGCAGCGTTGGGGGCAACCGTCACCTACGCTGAGCCGATGAACCGCCGGGGCGGCGTGCCGAGCGGGCCGCCGGGCGTGATCGTCGTCGGCAACCTGACGCTCGACGACGTCGTGCTCCCCGACGGCACCACGCACATGGGCGTGAGCGGGGGCGCCTCGATCTACGCGGCGCTGGGGGCACGGCTGTGGCGCCCGGACGTCGGCCTGGTGGCACGCCGCGGCCAGGACTTCCCGCCCGGGCACCTCGACGAGCTGCGTGCGCTCGGGCTGGCGCTCGACGGCGTCCTCGACATCCCCGGCCCGACGCTGCGCAACTGGCTCATCTACGAGTTCGACGGCCGCCGTCACGGGGCGTACCGGACGCCGCCCGAACGGGGGCTCGAGGTGGCGGCGCGCCCCGAGGACATCCCCGCGGCGTGGCTCGGCGGCGAGCGTCCCCCGCACGTGCACGTGGCGGGGATGCGCATCGATGCGGCGGAGGCACTCGTCGAGCGGCTGCGGCGCGATGCGCCCACCTCGGTCATCGCCCTCGACACGCACGGCGATTACGTGAGCGACTATCGCGAGCGCCTCTTGACCCTGGCGAGCAGGGTCGATGCCTTCCTGCCCAGCCGCGAGGAGCTCGCCGCCCTCGTCGGCTATGACGACCCGGATCGCGCGCTCGCCGAGCTCGCCGGCCTCCCCACCCCGGTGATCGTCGTCAAGCTCGGCACCGACGGGTGCCTGGTGCGCGAGGCGGGCGACGGCAGCGTCCACCACGTCGGTATCTCCCCGGTCACCACCGTCGACGCCACGGGGGCGGGCGACGCCTTCTGCGGTGGGTTCCTGGCCGGGCTCGCGGAGGGCCTCGCCCCGGTGGAGGCGGCCCGGCGCGGGGCGGTGTCGGCGGCCTTCGCGGTCACCGACTTCGGCTCGCTCTCGCTGGCCCGGGTCACGCCGGACATGGCCCGCGCCCGGCTGGAGCGCTCGCCTCCGCCCGCCACCGCCAAGCGCGAGAGCCCCACCGCCAAGCAGGAGAGCCCCGACCGCCGCGCCATCGACCTCATGCGCGCGGAGATCGACACCGTGCCCGCGGTGATCGAGAACTCCTCGGACGCGCTCGCCGCCCCGCTCGCCGAGCTCGCCGACTCGCTCGAGGCCGACGGCATCGACAACCTCTTTCTCGCCGGATGCGGCGACTCGCTGTTCGCCGGGATCGGAGCCTGCCTGGCCTTCGGGCGCTACGCGGGCGTGCCCACCGAGGCCGTGCACGCCCTCGAGCTCGCGCGCTACCGGGTGCGCTACCTGCCCCCGCGGAGCGCGGTGGTGTGCGTGTCCTACTCGGGGGAGGCGGGGCGGACGATCGAGGCGGCGGCGCAGGCGCGGGCGCACGGTCACCGGGTCATCGCCCTCACCGGCAACCCCGACGGGCGCCTGGCGGCGGAGACCGACACGCATCTCCTCGTCGACGCCCCCAGCCTCGGGGGCACGCCGGGCACGAGCACCTACACGGCCACCCAGACCGCCCTCATGCTCCTGGCCGCGAGCTGGGGCGAGTGGCGCGGGCGCTCCCACGACGTCGCCGGAGCCCTCACGTCCGCCGCGGCCGGCGCGCGCGAGACGATCGCCGCCGCCCTCGAGCCGAGCCGCGCCTTCGCCGAGAAGCTCCGCGGGCACCCATGGGTCACCTTCCTCGGCGCCGGGCCCAACGAGGCCAGCGCGCGCTTCGGGGCCGCGAAGATGATGGAGGGACCCCAGGTGCCGGGCGTCTCGACCAACACCGAGGAGTTCGCCCACGAGGAGTACTTCGTCACCGCCAAGGGCTGCCCCGTCGTCCTCGTCGCGCCCTCCGGGGCCTCGAGCGACCGGGCGCTCGAGATCCTTTCAGAGCTCGTCTACGTCGGCGCCGAGGTGGCGTGGGTCAGCGACCAGGAGCCCCCGTACCCCGAGGTGAGCTGGCTCCCGCTCGCGCCCGGGACGCCCGAGGAGCTCTCCCCGCTCCTCGCCGCCCTGCCCCTGAGCCTGCTCGCCTTCTTCCTCGCCGAGGCGACCGGCAAGCGCAGCTACAACTTCCCCAGCGCCGACGCCGAGCGCGAGCACTACGAGACGATCCACCGCGACACCCGCGGCACACCGGCGTAAGGTTCAGGCGGGCGCGGTCCCGCCCGTCGCCTCCAGGTGGTCGTACATCAGACGCCAGGCGCGGTCGGACTCGCGCACGACGACCGCGTCGAGGACGAGCCGGTGGTCGGCGAGCGAGCGCTCGGGCTGCCCGGGCCGCGAGAGGGCGGCGCGGGCGAGGCGCTCCGAGCCTTCGGAGATGGCGGCGAGGAGCTTCGAGAGAACCTCGTTGTGGGCGCCCGCGAGCACGGCGGCGTGGAAGCCGCGGTCGCCCTGCAGACCCGGCTCTCCGGCGGCGATCTCCTGCTCCATGAGCCGCAGCGCCGACACCATGGCGGCGAGGTCCTCGTCGGTCCGGCGCACGGCAGCGCTCTCCGCCGCCAGCGCCTCGAGCGCATTGTGCACCTCGCCGAGGGCGGCGAGGGTGGGATGGGAGCCGCCGAGCTCGACGGGGATGGGGGCGACGACGTCGTCGGCCGAGCGCAGCAGGTAGATGCCGTCGCCGTGCCGGATGTCGACGAGGCCCTCGACCCGGAGCGCGGTGAGGGCCTGGCGCAGCGACGTGCGGCTCACCCCCAAGGTCCTGGCGAGCTCGCGCTCGGTGGGCAGGCGGTCCCCGGGCACGAGCTGCGAGCCACGCACGAACTCGCGCAGCTTCGCCTGCACAGCGGCGTAGACGGGCTCGCGACGCTGCTGCTGGGCGGCCGGCATGGCTGCCGATCGTACTTCACGGGTCGCCCGTTCCCGGCGCCCGAACCGATCGCCGTGAGCTGAGCCGGCGGCTACGGCGGGGGCGAGATGGCGCCCGTGAGCTCGAGGTGGTCGGACATCAGGCGGCGGGCGAGATCGGCTTCGCGCACCAGGATGGCGTCGAGGATCAGGCGGTGGGCGGCGACCGAGCGCTCGGGCTGACCGGGACGCGAGAGCGAGGCGCGTGCGATCCGCTCGGACCCCTCCTCGATGGCGTCGAGGAGCATGGTCAGGACCTCGTTGCAGGCGGCGGCGAGGACGGCGCGGTGGAAGGCGCGGTCGCCCCGCAGGCCCGTCGTCCCGTCGGCGACCTCCTGCTCCATCTCGCGCACGGCGGCGACCATAGCGGCGAGGTCATCGTCGCCGCGCCGCAGGGCAGCTCCCCAGGCAGCGAGCGCCTCCAGCGCGTTGCGGACCTCGCCGAGGGCGGGAAGCTCGGGATGGGCGGTGGCGAGATCGGCGGCGATGGGGGGGATGGTGTCGTCGGCGGCGCGGAGCAGGAAGATGCCGTGGCCGTGGCGGATGTCGACGAGGCCCTCGACGCGGAGGGCGGTCAGGGCCTGGCGCAGGGAGGTCCGGCTCACCGCCAGCTGACTGGCGAGCTGGCGCTCGGGGGGGAGCCGGTCGCCGGGGCCGAGATTCTCCTGACGGACGAAGGCGCGCAGTTTCGCCTGGACGCTCGCGTACACCGGTACACGGCGAAACCGTGTCGTCGCGGCCAGGATCGGTTCGGCGTCAGTCACGAGCCCGGCCGATGCATAACACAGGATCGCTGCAGGTGAGCATTTGGCGTTCTGGTGGTCCGATCATTTTGTACATTGGGCCATCGCTGGTCCGACCACTGGCCCCGTACATTAGCCCCTCTGAATTCCGGGAGGGCTGATGTGCAAGCGACCCATGCTGGTCTGACACGACGCGACATCCTGCGCCAAGGTGCGGGCGCCGGCCTGGCCCTGACCACGGCCGGGAGCCTGCTGGCGGCGTGCGGCGGCAGCCAGCCCGCCGCGACGACGGCGGCGCCCCGGCGGGGCGGGAGCCTGCGGGTGGCCGTGGCCGCGGGCTCGACCCTCGACACCGTCGACCCGGCCAAGCAGAACCTCCCGCCCGACGCGGCGCGGTGCTTCAACCTCTACGACCCGCTCGTCTTCCTCGGCCCCGACAACGTCGTCGAGAACGTCCTCGCCGAGGAGTTCGTCCCCAGCTCGCCCTCGGCCGACGAGTGGACGATCCGGGTCAAGCCGGGGATCGAGTTCCACAACGGCAAGACGCTGGGCGCTGACGACGTCATCTTCACCCTCCAGCGCATCCTCGACCCGAAGACGGGCTCGACCCAGACCCCGCTCCTCAGCAAGGTCATCGACCCCAAGGGGATGACCAAGGTCGACGCCCGCACGGCGCGGGTCAAGCTCATCTCGCCCTGCGCGATCCTCCGCGACATCGTCGCCACCGTGAACCTCCAGCCGCTGATCACCCCGGCGGGGTTCGACCCCAAGCATCCCGTGGGGACGGGGGCGTTCAAGTTCCAGAGCTTCACCCCGGGGGTCAGCTCGGTGTTCACCGCCAACGACAACTACTGGGGCGGGCGGCCCCACGTCGACCAGCTCACCCTGTCCGACCTCACCGACGAGACGGCCCGCATCAACGCGCTCCTCGGCGGCCAGGTCGACGCGATCGCCTCGGTGCCCTTTCCCAGTATCGCCACCGTCAAGGGCGCGGGCGGCCTGACCCTGCTCGAGACCCCGTCGGACGGCTGGTACCCGATCCTCATGAACTGCGCCGCGAAGCCGTTCCGCGACGTGCGCGCGCGCCAGGCCTTCCGTCTCCTCGCCAACCGCCCGCAGCTCGTCGAGCAGGCCTACCTCGGCCACGGTCAGCTCGGCAACGACCTCTACGCGCTCTACGACCCCGACTACAACCACTCCCTTCCCCAGCGCCACCAGGACGTCGCCCAGGCCAAGAGCCTGCTCAAGCAGGCCGGCCTCCAGAACTACGCCTTCACCTTCACCGCCGCCAACCTGGGCCCCGGGTCGATCCAGTCCTCGGTCGCCTTCGGGCAGCAGGCGCTCGCCGCCGGCGTCAAGGTCCGCGTCGTGCCCGTGCCCGTGTCCGTGTACCTCGGGCCCGGCAACCTGCACTGGCCGCTGGCCGACGACCAGTGGCTGGGGGATCACTACCTGACGCAGGCGAATGTCGCGGACGGACCCAATGCCTGCTTCCCGGACACCCACTTCGGGGCCTCCGATCCCCAGTACGCCAAGCTCTACTACGAGGCGTTCCGGACCGTGAACCCGAGCCGGCGCCGGGAGATCGTGCTCGAGATGCAGCGCATCCAGTACGAGCGCGGCGGCTACATCGTGTGGGGCTTCCTCAACACCGTCGACGCCTCGAGCGACAAGGTCAAGGGGTGGGTGCTCGACAAGACCGGGCGCTCGTTCGGGTCGTGGAAGTTCAAGGACGCCTTCTTCGTATGAACTTTCGCATGGTGGTCCAATCATTCTGTATGCTGGCGGCCGCTGGTCCGACCACTGGCGAGCGAGGAGCGCTGTAAATGACCGATGGCGCAGGCTACGTAAGCGCGAGCGAGCGGGGCGGCGGGCCCCCCGGTGGCGGCCCCGCCGAGGACGGCATCACGCGCCGGGAGGTCCTGCGCCGGGGCGCCGGAGTGGGCCTCAGCGTGAGCAGCGCCGGCGTGCTCCTCGCCGCCTGCGGGAGCAGCAGCACGCCCGCCTCGACGGCCACCCCCAAGCGTGGCGGAACCCTCACCATCGGCCTGCCCTCGGGCTCCTCGACCGACGTCATCGACCCGCACAAGGCCTCGCTCACCCCCGACTTCGCGCGCACTTACACGCTGTTCGATCCACTCGTGTTCCTCAACGGCGGTAACAGCCTCGAGTACAAGCTCGCCGAGTCGATCACCGCCGACGCGCCCGACACGTGGACGGTGCGCATGCGCCCCGGCGTCAAGACCCACGACGGCAAGCCGTTCGGCGCCGCCGACGCGATCTTCACCATCCAGCGCATCCTCAGCCCGAAGACGGCGGCGACGATGTCGGCCCTGCTCGGCAAGGTCGTCGACCCGGCCGGTCTCACCAAGCTCGACTCGCTCACCTTCCGGATGAAGCTGCTCACGCCGTGCGGCTTCCTCCCCTACCTGTTCGCCGATCCCAACCTCCAGCCCCTGATGGTGCCCGTGGGCTTCGATCCCAAGAAGCCGATCGGCACCGGGCCGTTCAAGTACGAGAGCTTCACCCCGGGTGGGAGCTCGGTGTACACCGCCAACGACGAGTACTGGGACGGGCGGCCCCACGTGGACAAGCTCATCCTCACCGATCTCACCGACGACACCGCGCGCACCAACGCACTGGTCGGCGGTCAGGTCGACGCCATCTCCTCGATCCCCTTCAACAACATCGCCACCGTCAAGGGCAACAGCAACCTCCAGGTCCTCAACACCCAGGCCGGCGCCTGGTACCCGATTCTCATGAACTGCGCCACCAAGCCGTTCAGCGACGCCCGCGCCCGCCAGGCCTTCCGCCTGCTCGCCAACCGCCCGCAGATGATCGAGCAGGGATACTCGGGCTACGGGCAGCTCGGCAACGACCTCTACGGCCTCTACGACCCCGACTACGACCGCACCATTCCCCAGCGTCATCAGGACGTGGCCCAGGCCAAGAGTCTGCTCAAGCAGGCCGGTCTCCAGGATTACGCCTTCACCCTCACCGCCACCAACTTCGGCCCCGGGGCCCTGGCCTACTCGGTAGCGTTCGGGCAGCAGTGCAACGCCGCCGGGGTCAAGGTAAAGGTGGACCAGGTGCCGATCTCAGTCTACGTCGGCCCCAACGACCTCAAGTGGCCGCTGGCCAACGACGCCTGGGCCGCGAGCCCGTACCTGAACATGGCGAGCATCGCCGACGGGCCCAAGGCGTGCTTCCCCGACACGCATTTCGGCGACACCGAGCCCCAGTTCGCCAAGCTCTACTACGAGGCGCTCAAGACCCTCAACCCGACGCTGCGTCGGGAGATCACCACCGAGATGCAGCGCATCCAGTACGACCGCGGGAGCTACATCGTGTGGAGCTTCCTCAACACCGATGACGGCGCCTCGTCCAAGACCCAGGGATGGAAGCTCGACCCCAGCGGTCGCTCGTTCGGCTCCTGGAGGTTCCAGGACGTCTACTTCGTCTGAGCGGCCGCGCGCGTGAGCGTCAGCGCGCAGGATCTCGCGCAGCTCGAGCTCGCCAGCGCGCCCGTCGTCCCGCGCCAGCGGCGGAACCTGTGGGTCCTGCGCCGAGTCCTGGTGGGCCTCGCCACCCTCGTCGCCCTCTCGATCGTCATCTTCGCCGCCACCCAGGCGCTGCCCGGGAACGCGGCCAAGGAGATCCTCGGCCACAACGGCACCCCCGCCGAGGTCGCCACCCTCACCCATCAGCTCGGGCTCGACCGTCCGGTGGTGAGCCAGTACCTGAGCTGGGCGGGGCACGCGGTCACCGGGAACTTCGGTAGCTCGCTGGCCAACCGCGAGCCGGTGACCACCCTGCTCGATCCCGCCATTCTCAAGTCGGCCATCCTCCTCTTCCTCTCGGCGACGATCTCGCTCATCGTCGCGTTCGCGCTCGGGGTGCTGGCGGCGGCCCGCCGCGACCGCGCCGTCGACCACGCCATCAACGCCTTCAGCTTCTTCTTCACCGCCGTCCCCGAGTTCGTCATCGCCCTGTGGCTGGTCATGCTCTTCGGGACCACCGTGTTCAAGATCCTCCCGGCGGTCTCGCTCTTCCCGCCGGGCGCGGGGGCGTTCAGCGATCCCCAGGTCTACGTCCTCCCGGTGGCCACCCTGGTCCTCGCCACCGTGCCCTACCTCACCCGCCTCGTGCGCGGGTCGATGATCGACGCGATGGAGTCCCAGTACGTGCGCATGGCCCGCTACAAGGGGCTCAGCGAGCGGCGGATCCTCGTGCGCCACGCCCTCCCCAACGCGCTCGTGCCCGCGATCCAGGGGATGGCGCAGAACCTCGGTTACCTGGCCGGGGGGATCGTCGTCATCGAGTACGTGTTCGGCTTCCCGGGGATCGGCACGGCGCTGACCCAGGCCATCGGCGTGCGCGACATCCCCGTGGTCCAGGCGAGCAGCCTGATCCTCGCCTCCTTCTATGTGGTGGTGAACCTGATCGCCGACCTGCTCGTGGTCTTCGTCACCCCCCGCTTGCGGACGGGTGGGTGATGGAGGCCGGCGTCGCCCTCTCCGAGCTCGGGCGCCCGACGCAGGACGCGAGCCGGCCCGTGTGGGTGCAGCTCCTGCTCCGCAGCCTGCACCAGCGGCACATGCAGATCGGACTGGCGCTGACCCTGTTCATGATCGCCCTCGCCGTCCTCGGCCCCCTCTTCGCCCCCCACTCGCCGAGCGCCTTCGTCGCCGCCCCCTTCTCGACGCCGTCGGCCCAAGCGCCGCTGGGCACCGACTACCTGGGCGATGACGTGCTCTCGCGCGTCCTCAACGGCGGGGCCTCGGTGGTCGCCCTGTCCTTCGCGGCGACGGCCTTCGGGGTCCTCCTCGGCGTCATCGTCGGCCTCATCGCGGGCTACTCGCGGTCGTTCGTCGACGACGCCCTCATGGGCGTGAGCGACGTCGTCCTCTCCTTCCCGCAGATCGTCCTCGTGCTCGTCTTCGTATCGATCCTCGGACCGAAGCTGTGGCTCATCGTCGTGGTGGTCGGCCTTTCGCACAGCCCGCGGGTCGCGCGCCTGACCCGCAGCGTCACCCTCGAGCTCATCAAGCGCGAGTACGTCGAGTCCGCCGAGCTGCTCGGGATCAGCCGGCGGCGCATCTTCGTCCAGGAGATCCTCCCCAACCTCGTCACCCCGCTGCTGGTCGAGACCGGGCTTCGCCTCACCTGGTCGATCGGGGTGATCGCCGCCCTCAGCTTCCTCGGCTTCGGGATCCAGGCCCCGCATGCCGACTGGGGGCTGATGATCAACGAGAACCGCTCCGGCCTGACCCAGAACGTATGGTCGGTGATGGCGCCGATCATGTGCATCGCCCTCTTCACCATCGGGACCAACCTGATGACCGAGGGCCTGTCGCGCACGGTGACGGGGATCGACTCGACCGGAGAGGCGCCGTGAGCCTCGTCGAGGTCGAGGACCTCACCATCCGCCTGAGCAGCTCGGGCGCCGACATCGTCAGCTCGGTGAGCTTCGGGATCGAGAGCGGCGAGACGCTCGCCCTCGTGGGCGAGTCGGGCTCGGGGAAGACGACGATCGCCGTCGCCCTCCTCGGCGACACCCGCCGTGGCGCCGAGCTGGCCTCGGGAACGGTGCGCATCGGCGACACCACCCTCGTCCCCGGGACCCCGCGCAGTCTCAGGGCGGCGCGCGGCCGTCTCGTCGCCTACGTCCCCCAGGATCCCGCCGCGGCGCTCAACCCGGCGCGGCGGATCGGGGCCCAGATCGCCGAGGCGCTCGTCGCCCACGGTCTCGGCGAGTCGGGGCGGGACCGCGAGGAGCGGGTGCGCGCCGTCGTCGGCGAGGTCAAGCTCCCCAGCGACCGCGAGTTCCTCGGCCGCTTTCCCCATCAGCTCTCGGGCGGGCAGCAGCAGCGCGTGTGCATCGCCATCGCCGCCATCTGCGAGCCCAAGGTGCTCGTGCTCGACGAGCCCACCACCGGCCTCGACGTCTCCACCCAGGCCCACATCCTCCAGACCCTCGGCGAGCTCGTGGCCGGCCGCGGCCTGGCCGTCCTCTACGTCACCCACGACCTGGCCGTGGTGGCCAACATCGCCCAGCGCATCATGGTCCTCTACGCGGGCCGGGTGGCCGAGTACGGCCAGGCCGGGCCGGTGTTCCGCGCCCCGGCCCATCCCTACACGCGCGGCCTCCTCGGCGCGGTCCCCGACATCGCGTGCCGCCATGTCCTCGAGGTCATCCCCGGCCTCGCCCCGGAGCCCAACCAGCGACCCGCCGGCTGCGCCTTCGCTCCCCGCTGCGCGCTGGCGCTCCCCGCGTGCCGAGAGGGCGTGCCCGAGCTCGTCGCCGTCCCCGGCGGTCAGGTAGCGGCGTGCCTACGGGCCGGGGAGTCGGCGCAATCGCGGAGCCGCACCGAGCAGGCGCCCGAGCCCGTTGAGGCCGACATCCGCACCAAGGTCCTCGAGGTCTCCGACCTCGGCGCCTGGTACGGCGCCCATCAGGTCCTCCACCACGTCTCCTTCGCCCTCCTCCAGGGCGAGTGCCTGGCCCTGGTCGGCGAATCCGGCTCCGGGAAGACGACGCTGGCGCGCTCGATCGTCGGCCTCGTGCCCGGGCGCACCGGCGAGGTCCGCCTCGACGGAGAACCGCTCCCCGTGGCCACCCGCGCCTACCCCGAGCGGGCCAAGCGCACGCTCCAGTACATCTTCCAGAGCCCCTACAACTCGCTCAACCCGCGCCGCTCGGTGGGAGCGGCGATCGGAACCCCGCTCCAGCACTTCTTCGGGCTCTCGCGGCGCGCGGCCGAAGTGAAGGTGCGCGAGGCGCTCGAGCGGGTGGCGCTGCCGAGGCGGGTGTCGGGCCTGTATCCCGACCAGCTCTCGGGCGGGGAGCGCCAGCGCGTGGCCATCGCCCGCGCCCTGGTGTGCGAGCCGGAGATCCTCCTGTGCGACGAGATCACCTCCGCGCTCGACGTCTCCGTCCAGGCGGCGATCGTCGAGCTCCTCGCCGACCTCAGGTCGGGCGAGGGCCTCAGCCTCCTGTTCGTCACCCACAACATGGGTCTCGTCCGCTCGGTCGCCGACCGCGTCATCGTCATGAGCGAGGGGCGCCTGGTCGAGACGGGGGCCACCGGCGCCCTCCTCGACGCGCCGACCGAGGACTACACGCGCACGCTGGTGGCGCACACGCCGAAGCTGGCGACGGCCACGGCCACCGGCACGGCCTCCGCCTGGGCGGGGACGCCATGAAGGTGGTGGCGGGCGGCACGCTCGTGACCGAGGCCGGGGCGGCCCCGGCGGACATCGGCATCGACGGGGATCGGATCGCCGCGGTGGGGAGCGCGCTCGAGGGCGAGCTCCTCTACGACGCCTCCGGGCTCCACGTCTTTCCCGGCTTCTTCGACGCCCACGTCCACTTCTGCGACGAGAACCTCAGCCACTGGGAGGACTTCACCCACGCGGGGCGCGCCGCGGTGGCGGGCGGGATCACCACGGTGATGGACATGCCCCTCAACGACCCGGTCACCGCCACCGCCGAGGCGTTCGCGAACCGCCTCGCCGTCGTCGGCGCCAAGACGATCACCGATTTCGCCCTGTGGGCGGGCTGCATCCCTGGCAATGTCGAGGAGCTCGAGCCCATGCGCGACCTCGGCGCCCGCGCCTTCAAGGCCTTCATGCGCGAGAGCGCCGGCTTCCCGCACTGCGACACCGCCGAGCTCCTGGTGGGGATGCAGGAGGCGGCGCGCCTGGGGGTCCCCTTCGGCGTCCACGCCGAGTCGGACGAGATCATGAAGGCGCGCACGGCCGAGATGCGCGCCGCCGGGCGCAACGACCCCGAGGCCCACATGTGGGCCCAGGACGAGTTCTGCGAGTACGAGGCGATCAACCGGGCGATCCTCGTGGCCCGCGAGGCGGGGTGCCGGCTCCACGTCATGCACGTGGGCGCGGTGGGGGCGCTGCCCGAGATCGCCGCCGCCGACCACGTGGTCGGCGAGGGCCAGATCAGCCTCCTGACCATGGACTCCGACGACTACCTCAGGCACGGGACGTGGGCGCGCTTCGCGCCGCCGCTCCGGCCCCGCGCCGACGTCGAGCGGCTGTGGGAGGCGCTGATCGACGGGACCCTGTCCTACGTAATCTCCGATCACTCGGGCGGGCCGCCTGAGGCCAAGGAGGTGGAGACGATCTGGGAGGCGTCGGACGGCGCCGGGGCGACGCAGACGTGCTACCCGCTCCTCCTCTCCGAAGGGGTCCACCGCCGCGGCCTCTCGCTCGAGCGCTTCGTCACTCTCTCGTCCTCGTGCGCGGCTCGGCTCTACGGCCTCTACCCGCGCAAGGGCGCGCTGCTCCCCGGCCGCTCGGACGCCGACCTGGCCATCGTCGACCTGAGCAAGCGATGGACGATCGACCCCGGCGAGCTCTTCTATCGCCACCCGTGGACCCCCCAGGCCGGCGTCGAGGTCACCGGTCGCGTGGTGGCCACGATCCGCCGCGGCGAGCTCGTCTATGCCGACGGTGAGGTTCTCGCCCAGCCGGGAAGCGGGGTGGCGGTGTGAGTGGCGTGGCCCTCGGCGTCAACGGGCAGATCGAGCAGCTCGCCCACATCAACTCCGACCCGGCCGCCGGGGGGATCACCCGCGAGGTGTTCACCGCCGATTACATGACGGCCAACGACTACGTCGCGGACCTGATGCGCGAGATCGGGCTGAGCGTGCGCCTCGATCCCTTCGGCAACCTCTTCGGCCGCCTCGAGGGCTCCGATCCCACCGCGCCCGCGGTCATGACCGGCTCCCACATCGACACCACCCTCAACGCCGGGGCCTACGACGGGGTGCTCGGGGTGCTGGGGGCGATCGAGGCGGTCAGGCAGCTCTCCTCCGGCGCCGAGGGGCGGCCGCGGCGCTCGATCGAGGTCGTCGTCTTCGCGGGCGAGGAGCCCCGCTTCGGGTCGGGGTGCATCGGCAGCCGCGCCCTCGTCGGCCAGCTCTCGCGCGAGGACCTCGACGCGATGAGGGATCGCTCCGGGGTGAGCATCGCCGAGGCCCTGCGCGGCGTCGGCCTCGACCCCGACCGGGTGGGCGAGGCCTCCCTCGACCCCTCGGGGGTGATGGCCTTCGTCGAGCTCCACATCGAGCAGGGGAGCGTGCTCGAGGAGCTCGGGGTGCCGATCGGCGTCGTCACCCACATTGCCGCCCCCCACGACATGCTCGTGACCATCCGCGGCGCCGCCGCCCACGCCGGGGCCACGCCCATGCACGCGCGCCGCGACGCGCTGGCGGGCGCCGTCGAGGCCGCGGTCGAGCTCGAGCGCCTGGGCCGCGAGTCGCCGAGCGGGACGACGGTGGCCACCGTCGGCGCCATCAGCGCCTCGCCCGGGGCGATCAACGTGATCCCCGGCGAGGCCGAGCTCAAGGTCGACATCCGCGACCGCGACCTCGCCGCCCGCGACGCCGTGGCCGACGCCTTCCTCGCCGCGCTGGCCGAGATCACCGAGCGTCGCGGCCTCGAGCTCGAGGTTGCCACCATCGCCCGCGACACCCCGGTGCAGTGCAGCCCGGTGATCGTCGACGCGGCCCGCGCCGCCTGCCGCGAGCTGGCGGTCGAGCACGTCGAGATCACCAGCGGCGCCTACCACGACGCCATGCTCATGAGCGCCAAGGTTCCGGTGGGGATGATCTTCGTCCCCAGCGTGGGGGGGATCAGCCACTCGCCGCACGAGTACACCAAGCCCGACGACATCGACCGCGGCGTCCACGTGCTCGCGGGGACCCTGCGTGTCCTCGCGGAGACCCCATGACTCGAGCTCACTGAGTGCCCGCCGGAGTGCGGGGCGCGAGCCGCACACGCGTCGGCCTGGGGATGGAGCTCGCGTCGATCACCGTGTTTCAGCTCGCCAACGCGGTGGCCAGTCAGCTCACCACCCACATCAGCCCCCTGGGGGTGACGGCGCTGCGCAACGTCTTCGGGTCCCTGTTGCTCGTGGTCATCGCCCGCCCGCGGATCCGCCGGCTCTCGCGCTCCCAGCTCGTGCTTGTGCTCGGCTTCGGGGCGACGATCGGGATCCAGTCGATCGCCTTCTACCAGGCGATCGCACGAATCCCCATGGGCATCGTCGTGACCATCGGCGTCCTCGGCCCCCTCGCCGTGGCCGTGGCCACCTCCAGTGGGCCGCGTCGCGGGCTGTGGCCGGCCCTGGCAGCCATCGGCGGCGCGCTCCTCGCCAGCCAATACGGCTCCGGCCAATCGGTGGGAGTGATCGGGCTCCTCTATGCCGCCGCGTGCGCGGTGCTGTGGGCCGTCTACATCCTCCTCGCCGCCCGGGCCGGGGTGACGTTCCCGGGCGTGGAGGGTCTGGCGATGGCGCTCATCGTCGCCGCCATCATCTGCCTGCCAGCCGGCATCGCCAGCTCCGGCTCGGCCCTCCTGCGCCCTTCCGTGCTCGTGGACGGCCTCATCGTCGCCGTGCTCACCTGCGCGGTCGCCTACAGCCTCGAGACCCTGGCCCTCAAGCGGCTGCCCAAGGACGTCTTCGGCGTGTTCGCGAGCCTCGAGCCCGCCGCCGCCGTCATCGTCGGCCTCGTGACCCTCGGTCAGGGCCTGAGCCCGCGCGAGCTCGCCGGGGTGGTGATCGTCACCGGCGCGTGCAGCGGGGCGGCGCTCAAGCTTCGCCCGCGGCGCAGCGAGGTGACGCGCGAGCTCCTGTAGGAACCGCCCCTACGCGCTGGAACCTTCCTCGGCCAGCACCCGCTGCGCCACCGCGAAGGCGGTGTTGGCTGCCGGCACCCCGGCGTAGATGGCGGTGTGGAGGAGCACCTCGGCGATCTCCTCGCGGCTGAGGCCGTTGCGGAGGGCGCCGCGGACGTGGGTGGCGAGCTCCTGCTCGTGCCCGAGGGCGGCGAGCACGGCCAGGGTCACGCAGCTGCGCGTCCGGCGGTCGAGTCCTTCCCGGGCCCACAATGCGCCCCAGGCGTAGCGGGTGATGAACTCCTGGAAGGGGGCGGTGAACTCGGTGGTGGCTTCGAGAGCACGGTCGACGTAGGCGTCGCCGAGCACCTCGCGGCGCACCGCCAGGCCGGCCTCGTAGGTCGGGTCGGTCATGGTTCCTCCAGGTGGTCGGCGATCAGTTCGGTGACGGTGGCGGCGCGCTCGACGCTCGCGAGGTGGGCGGCGGGGTCGAGGACCTCGAGGCGGGCGTCGGGTATCGCCTCGGCGATGGCGCGCCCGTACTCGGGGGGGAGGGCGAGGTCGTTGGCGGCGGCGATGACGAGCGTGCGGGCGCGGATCTGCGGCAGGTCGTCGCGCAGGTCGAGGGCGGCGATGGCCTCGCAGCAGCCGGCGTATCCCTCGGCCGGCACGGCGGCGATCATCGCCCGGTGGCGCGCCACCACGTCGGGGTGCCCGCGCGCGAAGGCGGGGGTGAACCAGCGGGCGAGGACGGCGTCGGCGACGACCTCGGGAGTCCCCGCCGCGCGAACTCGCTCGCCCCGCTCGGCGTAATCGGAGCCCGGCGGGGCGTGGGCGGCGGTGCAGATGAGGACGAGGCGCTCGATCCGCTCGGGGGCGTGGGCGGCGAGCCAGATTCCGATCATGCCGCCGAGCGACAGGCCGCAGTAGGACGCCCGCGGGATCTCGAGCCGGTCGAGGAGGGCGAGGACGTCGCCGCCCAGGTCGTCGATCGAATACGGGCCGGGAGGCGCCGGCGAGTGGCCATGGCCCCGATGGTCGAAGCGGACGAGGCGCCGGCGCGCGGCCAGCGCCGGGACCTGCCGATCCCACATCGCCTGGGTGCTTCCAAGTGAGCCCGCGAGGACGAGGGGCGTCGCGGTCACGACCGGTGGGCCGCGAGCGCCCGGTCGATGAGCTCCGAGGCGGCGCCGAGGTCGGCCTCGGGCGCGGCGACTCGCGCGCGCATCCGGTCGGGGTTGACCTCGAGGTGCTCGAGCAGATCGCGGGCCCACGCCGCCGCCGACCCGGTCAGGGTCAGGAGCTCGGACACCGTGCCCCACTCCGCCTGCCACGCCCCGGCGGCGCGCTCGTGCTCCTGCTCCATGCCCGCGACCAGCGTCGTCACCAGGCCGGGCACGCGGCGTGCGCACGCCAGGACGGAGACCGCCGCCACCGGGTTTCGCTTGTGGGCCATGGCGCTCGAGGCGCCGCGTCCCGCCGGGCCGCCCTCGCGCACCTCGCCGACCTCGTCGGCGGCGAGGAGGGTGACGTCACGCGCGATTTTCGCCAGCGCCCCGGCGAGGATGCCGAGGGCGGCGGCGAGGCTCGCCACCCGCCCCCGGTTCGCGTGCCAGGGGAGGGTCGGCTCGGCGAGCCCGAGCTCGGCGGCGACGCGGGCGGCGATCGCGGGATCGCGGTTTCCCACCGGGCCGCCCATCTGCACGGCGAGCTCGCGGACGCGCGCGGCTTCGAGCCGCCGGCGTGCCTCGTCGATGCCGGTGAGCCAGCCCGCGGCCCGGAGCCCGAACGAGGTGGGGAGCGCGGCCTGGAGAAGGGTCCGGGCCGTCATCGCCGTATCGCGGTGGGCGTCGGCGAGACGGGCGGCCGCGTCCGCCGCCGACTCGGCGTCGCCGAGCACGGGCGCGAGTGCGCGCCGGGCCACGAGCATCTGCGCCGTATCGAGGATGTCCTGGCTGGTGGCGCCGAGGTGAACGTACCCGGCGAGCTTGTCGCCCACCGCCTCGCGCAAAGCGCGCACCAGGGGGACGACGACGGAGGCGTGCTCGCCGCCCTCGCGCCCGATCGCCGCCGCGTCGAAGCGCTCAGGGCGGCACGCCGCCGCGATCGCCTCGGCGGCGTGCGCCGGGATCAGTTCCTCGCTCGCGCACGCGCGCGCGAGCGCCGCCTCGACGTCGAGCAGCGCCTGCAGCCACGCGGCGTCGCCGCTCTGCGCCGCCGCGCCCCCGCGGGCGTAGGTAGCGGAGAACAGTCCCTCAGAGGGCAAAGAAGACCGTCTCGCCCGGCCCCTGGAGCCGGATGTCGAAGCGGAAGCCCCCGGCGTCGGTCGGCTTCGCGATCAGCGTCTCGCGCCGCTCCGCCGGGACAGAGGCGAGGACCGGGTCGGCGGCGTTGGCCGCCTCCTCGTCGGCGAAGTAGACGCGGGTGACGCAGCGTCCGAGCATTCCCCGCGCGAACACCGACACGTCGATGTGCGGCGCCTGTCCGGCCACCGCCCCGGGCTTGACGGTGACGAGCTCGTAGCTCCCGTCGCCCGCGTCGTAGCCGCAGCGGCCGAAGCCGCGGAAGCCCTCCAGGCGCGAGGGGCCGCCGTGCCCGTGGAGGTCGGCGAAGCGCCCCTCGGGGTCCGCCTGCCAGGTCTCGATCAGGTGGTCGGGCACCGGCTCGCCGGCTCCGTCGTAGACCATGCCGGTGATCGTGATCGCCCCGGGAGTCCCGGGCGGGACGACGTGGGGGCCGCCGTCCCACGGCAGCCCGATGGCGAAGAAGGGCCCGACGGTCTGCGAGGGCGTGATCACGTCGCCTCCTCGAGCGGGGTGGCGTCCGGTCCGCGCAGATGGACGTCGAACTCGTAGGCCAGAGCGCGGTCGGGCTCTGAGCGCTCGAGTGAGAAGCGCGAGATCAGGCGCTCGCGCGCCCGCTCGTCGGGGACGGCGTTGAAGATCGGGTCGTAGGGGAACAAGGGGTCGCCGGGAAAGTACATCTGGGTCACCAGGCGCTGGGCGAAGGCGCGGCCGAGGAGCGAGAAGTGGATGTGGGCCGGGCGCCAGGCGTTGTCGTGATTGCTCCACGGATAGGGCCCGGGCTTGACGGTGCGAAACCGGTAGCGGCCCTCGGCGTCGGTGACGCAGCGCCCCGCGCCGCTGAAGTTGGGGTCAAGGGGCGCCGGCCAGCGGTCGTTGCGGTGCCGGTAGCGCCCGGCGGCGTTGGCCTGCCAGATCTCGACCAGGGTGCCGCGCACGGGCGTGCCCTCGGTGTCGAGCACCCGGCCGCTGACGGTGATCGGCTCCCCGATCGGCTCGCCCGCGTGCTGGCGGGTGAGGTCGTGGTCGAGCACGGGCGAGCGGGGGCCGCCGGCGAGCTGCGGGCCGGTGATCTCGGTGATGGCGTGGGGGAGGTAGACGAGCGGGTGCTTGGGGTGGCGCAGGCGCGTCGAGCGGTATTCGCGGTAGTCGAGCGGCGGGTGCACACCGTCCGGTTCGCGCGCGTAGCTCGCCGGCGTGTCACGGTCGGCCATAGGCGTCATGCCTCGAGGATTACGGCCAGTCCCTGACCGACGCCGATGCAGATCGCCGCCATCCCGAAGCCGCCCCCGCGGGCCTTCAGCTCATGGGCGAGGCGGCCGAGGATGCGCGCGCCCGACGCGCCGAGCGGGTGGCCGATGGCGATGGCGCCGCCGCGCACGTTGACCTTCTCGGGGTCGAGCTCGGGCCAGCCCGCCAGGCACGCGAGCGATTGCGAGGCGAAGGCCTCGTTGAGCTCGAGGACGGCGATGGCATCCCAGCTCAGGCGGGCGCGGGCGAGCGCCTTGTGGGCGGCCTCGACGGGGGCGATCCCGAACACGTCGGGGTCGACGCCGTGGGCGGCGCGGGAGACGACGCGGGCGAGCGGGTCGCGCCCGAGCGCCACGCCCGCGGCCTCGTCGCCGAGGAGGACCATGGCGGCGCCGTCGTTGAGCGGCGAGGAATTCCCGGCCGTCACCGTCCCGCCCTCGACGAAGGCCGGCTTCAGGCGCGCGAGCTTGGTCAGCGAGGTGTCGGCACGGATGCCCTCATCGCGCTCGAGCTCGACGCCCGGGACGGGGATGACCTCGGTGAGGACGCCGTCATCGTAGGCGCGGGCGGAAAGCTCGTGGCTGCGGAGCGCGAAGGCGTCCTGGGCCTCGCGCGAGATGTCGTACATGCGCGCGAGCTTCTCCGCGCTCTGGCCGAGCGAGATCGTCCACCGCTCGGGCATCTCCGGATTGACCATCCGCCACCCGAGCGTCGTCGAGTACAGGGTCTCGGGACCGGCGGGGAACCCCTTGCCGGGCTTGAGCAGGACCCAGGGGGCGCGGCTCATCGACTCGACGCCGCCGGCGACGACGAGTGAGGCGTCGCCCGCCTCGACCGCGCGCGCGGCCTGGATCGCCGCTTCCAGGCTCGAGCCGCACAGGCGGTTGATCGTCGCCCCGGGAACGGTGGTGGGGAGGCCGGCGAGGAGGACGGCCATGCGCGCGACGTTGCGGTTGTCCTCGCCCGCGGCGTTGGCGTCGCCGAGGAGCACGTCGTCGATCCGAGCCGGATCGAGGTCGGGGGAGCGCTCGAGGAGCGCCCGCAGGGCATGCGCGGCGAGATCGTCGGGGCGAATCCCCGACAGCGCGCCGCCGTACCGGCCGAAGGGCGTGCGCACTGCGTCATACACGTACGCGGCGCTCATCTGCCCCCGAGCTCTATCAGAATGCGGGCATGCGGACGCAGGTCGCGATCGTCGGGGCGGGACCCGCCGGGCTCACCCTCTCGCTCCTCCTCGCGCGGGCGGGAATCGACTCGATGGTGCTCGAGTGCCGCACCCGCGAGTACGTCGAGCACCGCGTACGCGCCGGGCTCCTCGAACACAACACCGTCGAGCTCCTCACCGACCTCGGCGTCGGCGAGCGCCTCGCGCTCGAGCGCCTCGAGCACCACGGGATCTACCTGCGCCACCAGGGGCGGACCGACGAGGTGAGGATTACCGAGCTCACCGGGCGTGCCGTCACCATCTACGGCCAGCAGGAGGTGGTCAAGGACCTCATCGCCGCTCGCCTCGAGCAGGGCGGCGAGCTGGCCTTCGAGGTCGAAGATGTCGCCCTCGGGGGTATCGACTCTGAGCGCCCGCGCGTCAGGTACGGCCACGGGGGCGTCGAGCACGAGCTCGAGTGCGACGTCATCGCCGGGTGCGACGGCTTCCACGGAGTGTGCCGGCCCTCGATTCCCGCCGGGGTCCTCACCGAGCACGAGTACGTGTACCCGTTCGCGTGGCTGGGGATCCTCGCCGAGGCGCCCCCCGCCACCGATCAGCTCATCTATGCCTGGCACCAGCACGGATTCTCGCTCTACTCGATGCGCTCCCCGCACCTGAGCCGGCTCTACCTCCAGGTCCCCGTCGATGCCGAGCTCGAGGCGTGGCCCGACGAGCGCGTGTGGGAGGAGCTCCAGGTCCGCCTGGCCAGCGACCGCTGGAGCGTCAACGAGGGGCCGATCGTCGAGAAGGGCATCACCCCGATGCGGAGCTTCGTGGCCGAGCCCATGCGCCACGGCCGCCTCTTCCTCGCCGGGGACGCCGCCCACATCGTCCCGCCCACGGGGGCCAAGGGCCTCAACCTCGCGGTCAACGACGTCCGCCTCCTCGGCGCCGCGCTCGTCGAGTGGTACGCGAGCGGCTCGAGCGCCGGCCTCGATGCCTACTCGGAGAATGCGCTGCGGCGCGTGTGGCGCGCTCAGGACTTCTCCAATTACATGACCCAGCTCCTGCACGACCTCGGGGGCGGCCCGTTCGAGCGCGAGCTTCAGC
Source organism: Solirubrobacteraceae bacterium (assembly GCA_035551955.1). Taxonomy (GTDB): domain Bacteria; phylum Actinomycetota; class Thermoleophilia; order Solirubrobacterales; family Solirubrobacteraceae; genus Palsa-465. Next base: position 27,722 of record DASZMD010000159.1, read on the forward strand.
TCGCGCGCCTGCACTACCTCGCCCGGTCCGAGGCGGCGGCGCGCAGCCTGGCCGAGAACTACGTCGGCCTCCCGGCCACAGAGGACTTCTAGCCCCACACCTCTCGCGCCGTCTCCACCACGCGCTCGAGCTTGGCCACCTCCTGCTCGTAGCTCAGCACGTTGCCCTCAGAGGTCGAGGAGAAGCCGCACTGGGGAGACAGGCAGAGCTGGTCGACGGAGATGTAGCGCGAGGCCTCCTCGATCCTTCGCTTGAGGAGGTCGGAGTCCTCGAGCGCGCCGCGCTTGGTGGTGATGAGGCCGAGGACGACGAGCTTGTCCTTGGGGACGAAGCGCAGCGGCTCGAACCCGCCCGAACGGGCGTCGTCGTACTCGAGAAAGAATCCGTCGACGTCCAGGTCCCCGAACAGCGCCTCGGCCACGAAGTCGTAGCCGCCCTCGGCCGCCCATGAGGAACGGAAGTTCCCGCGGCACATGTGCGTGGTCACCGCCAGCCCCTCGGGCCGGCCCGCGAGCACCTCATTGAGGTGGCGGATGTAGGTCTCGTGGAGGTGCTCAGCGTCCTCGCCCTTGCTCGCCATCTGCTCGCGCTGGCGGGGATCGTTGAGGTAGGCGAAGCTCGTGTCGTCGAACTGCAGGTAGGTGCACCCGCGCTCGGCGAGGGCCGTAACCTCGTCGGCGTAGGCGGCGACCAGGTCGCTCCAGAACTCGTCGATTTCGGGATACGCGTTCGGATCGATGGCAGCGCGGCCGCCGCGGTAGTGGACCATGCTCGGCGAGGGAATGGTGAGCTTGGGGGTCACGCCCGGGTCCACCGCGGTCTGCAGGAAGCCGAAGTCCTCGGCGAAGATGGGATGGTCGAGGTGGACCTTCTCGCCGAC
>DASZMD010000160.1:0-9295 GCA_035551955.1 Solirubrobacteraceae bacterium
AGCCAGACCAGACCCAGACCAGACGCCCTGACGGTCCAGGAGCAAGCCTGGCACGGACGCAGGGTGCGAGCACGCGAGGACGGCCGGATGACTCGGGCGCGGCCCGATCCGGCGAGGCAGGATCCCGCGCGGGCCGCAAGACCGTGCAGGCGCACCTAATGGACCGACAGCGACGGGGCATGAACTCGGGGACGTCAAGCTCCCGCGCTGGACGCGAGGGGCTCTCCCGCACCCGGCTGACCCGCGGCTCCCCAGCCGGCTCCCGGAACCGCGCGGGCTCGGACGCCGGCTCAGACCGCGAGCGCGATCCGTAGGGCTCCTCCCGAGGCTTGCTCCGGCGCGGCTCGCCGAACCCGGTGGCCACGACCGTCACCCACACCTGGTCGTCGAGCTTCTCGTCGACCATGGCGCCGAAGATGATGTTGGCGTCGGGGTGGGCGGCCTCGGCGACCGCCTTGGCGGCCTCGTTGACCTCCCACAGGGAGATGTCCTTGCCGCCGGTGATCGAGAGCAGGATCGAGCGGGCGCCATCCATGCTCGTTTCCAGCAGCGGCGAGGCGACCGCCTGTTCGGCGGCGTCGATCGCGCGCCGGTCGCCGGTGCCGAGTCCGATCCCGAGCAGGGCGTTTCCGGCATCGGACATGATCGTGCGGACGTCGGCGAAGTCGAGGTTGATGAGGCCCGGGAGGGTGACGAGGTCGGAGATGCCCTGGACACCCTGGCGGAGCACGTCGTCGGCGACCCGGAAGGCCTCGACCATCGAGGTGCCGCGGTCGAGCACCGAGAGGAGCCGGTTGTTGGGGACCACGATCAGCGTGTCGACCTCTTCGGCCAGCTCGGCGATCCCTGCTTCGGCCTGCTCGCGACGCCGCGTGCCCTCGAACTGGAAGGGACGGGTGACGATGCCCACGGTCAGCGCCCCGAGCTCCCGGGAGATGTGCGCGACCACCGGAGCGGCTCCGGTGCCCGTGCCACCTCCGGCGCCCGCGGCGATGAAGACCATGTCCGAGCCCCGGAGGAGCGCCTTGATGCGGTCGTGCTCCTCGATCGCGGCCTTGCGGCCGAGATCGGGGTTCGAGCCGGACCCGAGGCCACGGGTGACCCCGTCGCCGATGTGGAGGGTATCGTGGGCGGCCGAGACCTGCAGCGACTGCAGATCGGTGTTGATGGCGAGGAACTCGACGCCCTCGATCTCCGCCTCGACCATCCGGTTGACGGCGTTGACTCCGGCCCCGCCGACACCGACCACGCGGAGCACCGGCGAGCCCACCTTGGGGGCGACCGCGAAGGTCTCCCCCGGGCGCTCGGGGCGCGCGAAGACGTCGGGCTCGGGCTCGGGCTCGGGCTCCACCGGCTCGATCGTCATCCGGTCGAGCAGGTTCATGGGGATGTCGGAAGAGAACACCTGGCGGAGCCGCTCCTGGGGCGAGCGCGTCGGCTCGTCGCTCGGCTCTTCCTCGCGGGGCTGGCGCTTCGGCGCCCGCCTGGCCTCGCGGGCCGGGGGCGCAGGCGCAACCTCGTCCTCCTCGGCCTCGGCAGCGATCTCGATCGCGGGCTCGCGGCGCTCGACGCGCTCGGGCTCGACGACGGGCGCGTCCACCTCGGGCTCGGTCTCCTCCACCGGACGCGCGGCCTCGCGCTCGCTCGTCGCCTCGGGCGGCAGTCCCGCCTCCTCCCCGGGGCGAGGGGGCTCGGTGTCCTCGGTCGTCTTGCGGAACAGCGCCGCAAGTGGTCCGTCTCGCATGCTCGCACGCTTACCGGGTGGTGCCATTTGAGAGAACCTCCTTCGCGAGCTGCCGGTAGGAGTGGGCAGCCATGCCGTCGGGATCGTACTTGAGCACCGACATACCCTTCACAGGCGCCTCGGCGAACCGCACGGTCTTTCTGATACGTGAAGCGAAGACTCGATCCCCGAAGTTTTCCTCGAGGAGCTCGATCGCCTCCTTGGCGTGGAGGGTCCGGGAGTCAACCATCGTCGGCAGGATCCCCTCGATGTCAACGTCCGGGTTGAGGTTCTCGCGGATCATCGCCAGCGTGTTCTGGAGCTGGACCAAGCCGCGCATCGACAGATACTCGCACTGGACGGGGACGATCACCTTGTGCGCGGCGGTGAGCGCGTTGATCGTGAGGAGCCCGAGGCTCGGCGGCGTGTCGATGAACACGAAGTCGTAGTCCTCGTCGACCTCGGCGAGCGCCTTCTGGAGCGAGCGCTCGCGACCGATCATCGTCGACATGGCGATCTCCGCCCCGGCGAGATCGATCGAGGCGCAGGCCACGTCGATCTCCCGCTCGCGGATGACGTCGCGGATCGGGACCTTGTGCACGAGCACGTCGTACATCGACTTCTCGATCGAGTCGGGGTCGACCCCCTGCGACATCGTCAGGTTGCCCTGGGGGTCCATGTCGCAGCACAGGACCCGATGGCCCTCCTCGGCGAAGGCCACCGCCAGGTTGAGGGTCGTGGTCGTCTTGGCGACGCCACCCTTCTGGTTGGCGAACGCGATCACCTTCGCCGTGCCGGTCACTGCGGGCTCCGATACCTTGGGGAACACATACGAGCCTCTATTCGCACGGGTGGCCGGAAATCCTCCGCGCCAGGTGCACTCCGTCGCCCCGCCGCACGGCACCGTTTCACAGGCCGCAGGTAAAATGCCACCGGCCGGCGGCCTGGACTCGCCGTCGTCCACCCACAGGATCAACCCGGGTGGGCCTGAGGCGGGCTCTGCGAGCGCGCTCAGGATCACCCCCTCTCCCTCGTGTCCGGCCTCCTCGACAAGCGCCTCATCTTCGTCACCGGCAAAGGGGGCGTCGGCAAGTCGACCGTCGCCACGGCGCTCGGCCTGCTGGGCGCGCGCTCGGGCCTGCGGACGATCGTCGTCGAGCTCGCCGCCCAGAATCGGATTCGCGGCGCTCTGGCCGGCGCCGTCGCCGAGACCTTCGTCGAGGAGGAGCTGGCCCCTGGCCTCTTCACCATCTCGATCGATCCCGAGCACGCGATGGACGAGTACCTGCGCGTCAAGGTCGGCCAGCTGGGTCACATGCTCGGATCGAGCAAGCTCTTCCAGGCTTTCGCCATGGCCACGCCGGGGATGCGCGAGCTCCTCACCGTCGGCAAGGTGTGGGAGCTCGCGCAGCTCCAGCGCCGGACCCGCGGGGCGGCGCCCTACGATCTCGTGGTCGTCGACGCGCCCGCCAGCGGGCACGGGCTCGGCATCCTGCGCACGCCGCGGACCTTCGCGGAGATCGCCCGCGTCGGTCCCATCGCCCATCAGGGCGAGGCGATCGCCACCACCATCGCCGACCCCACCTTCACCGCGGTGGTCGCCGTGGCCAGACCCGAGGAGATGGCGGTGACCGAGACCCTGCTCCTGCGCGACGCCCTCGTCGGCGACGGGATGGCCCTCCACGACGTGATCGTCAATGCCGTGTATCCGTCGCGCTTCGACGCCGACGAGGTGGCGCAGCTCCGCCAGGCGGTCGAGGAGGCGGCCTCGCCCCTGGCTCGCGCGGCGATCCGCGCCGCCCTTTCCGAGGGCGACCGCGCCACCAACCAGCGCCGCCAGCTCGCGCGTCTGTCCGACGGTCTCGGCGAGCGTCTCGTCGAGCTCCCGTTCGTGTTCGCCGACCACCTCGGGCAAGCGGAGCTCGAGCCTCTCGCCGACGCGCTCGGAGCCGGGCTCGCGACCCGGAACGGACGCCCGCGGAGGCGGCGCGCGCCCGCCGCCTGCGCCGCCGAGGAGCTCACCTAGGTGAGCGTCGCGACCCTTCTCGAAGGCAAGCGGATCTGCGTGTGCTGCGGATCGGGAGGGGTCGGCAAGACGACCACCTCGGCCGCCATCGCCCTGGGGATGGCGGCCCAGGGCGCGAAGGTGGCGGTGGTGACCATCGATCCGGCGCGGCGCCTGGCCAACGCCCTCGGCCTCGAGGAGCTCGAGAACGAGCCGCGCCTGGTAGCCCCCGAGCGGCTGCGCGCGGGCGGCCTCGAGGTGCGCGGCGAGCTGTGGGCGATGATGCTCGATCCCAAGCGGACCTTCGACGAGCTGATCGAGCGCCTCGCCCCCGACCGGCGGAGCGCCGAGGAGATCTTCGCCAACCGCGTTTACCGCGAGCTCTCGACGGCGGTCGCCGGCTCGCAGGAATTCACCGCCGTCTCCAAGCTCTACGAGCTCGACAACGAGTACGACTTCGACCTCCTCGTGCTCGACACCCCTCCCTCCCGGAACGCGCTCGACTTCCTCGACGCGCCCGGGCGCCTCACCTCCTTCCTCGAGGGTCGCATGCTGAAGGCGTTCGTGCGGCCCACCGGCCTGGGCATGAAGATCCTCGGCCGGGGCAGCGGGGCCCTGGCCGCGGGGCTCCAGCGCGTCACCGGCGTCGACCTCCTGGCCGACCTCTCGACCTTCTTCCGCCTCCTGGGGGGAATGACCGAGGACTTCCGCTTCCGGGCCGGGGAGGTCGAGAAGATGCTGACGGCGAGAACGACCGCCTTCCTGCTCGTCACCTCGGCGCAGGGCGAGCCGATCGACGAGGCGATCTGGTTCCGGCGCACGCTGCTCGAGACCGGCCTGCCGTTCGCGGGAGCGATCGTCAACCGCGTGCACCACGACCTTGCCGCGAACGCGACGGGCCCGCCGTCCTTCGGGCGGGGCGAGGTGATCGCGGCGCTCGAGGAGGGCGTCGGCGCCGTCCTCGCCGAGCGCATCGCCGACAACTTCCACGACTACCACGTGCTCGCCCGCCGCGACGAGCGCAACATCGCGCGGCTCACGGCCGGCAGCGAGGGCCGCCCGCTCATGCTCGTACCCCACTTCGACGACGACGTCCACGACGTCGAGGGGCTGCTCCGGGTCCACCGCTACCTGTTCGCCTCCGACGCCGAGCGAGACCGGATGATCGCCGAGGTCGTGGCGTAGAACCGAGCTCCCGCTCAGTCGGGCGCCACCACGAACCAGCGCGGCTCGGCGGAGTCAGACCACGTCGCCCAGCTCAGCAGCGCCGGCTGCCACTCCGGGCGATCCGCCGGCGGGTACTCGGGTCCGGAGTCGCCGCTCACGCGCCGCAGCATGATCAGCCGCCCCTCGTGGAGGAGCTCCCACACCGCGCTCTCGGCGAGCGCCAGCCGCTCGCTCACCCGCCACTCGGGGTGCCTGCTGTTGGCCAGCCACAGCACCTGGTGGACCGCGAGCCGATCGCTGGCGCACTGGGCGCGGACCACGTCCTTGAACGCCGATGCCTCACCGGAGGCGACGCCTCCCGGCTTGGCCTGGGCGCGCGCGAGCGCGAGCACGCGCTCGGTCACGTTCTCGGCGTAGCGGTTCACGTTGGCCCAGCCGCGACCGAGACCGATCTCGTCGGAGCGGAGCTCACGACCTTCGAGCACGGTGAGCTTGGCGCGGGCCGGTTCCCACTCGCGCTCGCCGAGCTCGAAGTTCTCTCTCCGGGACCAGGGGACGAGGATCTTGGCGTTCAGCTCCCCCTCAGAGAGGTTGAAGGACCGCGTTACGTTGGGGAACTGGCGAATCTCGACGTGGAACATCGGGGCAAAGCCTTGCACGCCCCGCCCGCCGATCCCTACACCGCGGCGGCCGCCTCGGCGAGCAGGTAGTCGGCGACCTCGCGCAGATCCGCGTCGAGATGACCGCAGAGCACGTCGCGAAGCAGGGCGCGGAGGTTCTCGGACAGCTCCTCGACGATCGCGTCGGCGCCGGGCTCGGCCGGCGCGAGGCCGGAGACGACCGCGCGCTCGAGCGATATCGCGTGGGCGGTGCGCTCGGCCAGCGCGGCCCGGTCCTCGGGCTTCGCGCACAGCACGGCCAGCCGCTGCGCGATCCGCCCACTCGCCGGGCCCTCGGGCTCGAGCAGGGCGCGCAGGGCGAGCAGATAGTCGGTCAGGGCCTCGAAGGGCGCGAGCCGCTCGCGACCCATCTCGAAGCGCGAGAGGGCCCAGGCCAGCTCCCCTCCGGACGGCGTGCGCCGCGAGATCAGGCTGCAGAAGGCGCGCAGCTCGTCCTCCTCCTCGGCGGGGATGACGGTGACCCCGCGCGGCCGGCCGCTGCTCCCGAGGGCGAAGGGCCGCCACAGGCCGGCGTCGACCCGCATCCATGCCAGCGGACCGAGCGCGTACCCGCCCCGCTCGAAGAGCCTGAGGGCGGTGAGGGCGCGCCGGAACTTGACCCGCGCGGTCGACATCGGGGAGCGTCCCTGCCCCGAGCGCTCACCCGCGATGGTGAGGGCGAGGAGGACGTTGGGCTGGTCGGACTCTCCCCACACGGCGTCCGAGGGAGCGTCGGTGAGCGAGTCGCCGGACTGCAGCGAGAGACCGTCGCCGAGCGGCACCTCCTCGGTGGCGGGGTCGAGCGAGACCCCGAGCAGCGGCGCGATCACCGTCGTCATCCGGCTTGCCTCGTAGAGGGCGAGCTCGAGCTCGGCGTAGGCGGTGTCGAAGCGCGCGGGGTCGAAGGCGAACGCGCTGCGGTCGGCGAACACACGGCCGAGGAAGGCGCGCAGGGCGGCGCCGGTGCGCTCGCGGGGCTCGGTCGGCATCGGCGGCCCGACCCGGCCGCGCAGGTAGGCGTCGAGGCCCTCGGCGGCGGCGAGCATGCGCGCGACGGGGGCATAGGTGTCGAGCGCGGTCAGGCGCTCGTGGCGCTCGCGGATGAAGTCGCCGGTGAGCGGGCGATAGCAGTAGAGCGGGGAGCTCCCGCCAAGCTCCTCGACGAGCTCGAAGGGGACTTCGGCCCCGTCGGCGGTCTCAGCCTCGAGCTGGTCGGCGGCCTGGGTGGTGAAGGCCTGGAGCGCTTGATGGAGGGTCCGGTTGCGCACGGGGGCCGATTCGCCGGGAGCGCCGCCGATCCTCCCCGCCTCGCGCGCGCGCACCGAGGCTTGCAGCGCGCGTGGCGGTCAGGGGCCGTCGTCGATCTCGGCGAGGTGCTCGATGTTGGCCACGTCCATGGGGTCGGCGCTCGGGCCTCCCGCGAACCACGCCTCGAGGATCTCGCCGAGCTCGGCGTGCGAGGTCGCGCGCAGGCTCAGGGCAAGCACGTTGGCGTCATTCCACCGCCGGGCGCCGTCGGCGGTCTGCGCGTCGGCGCACAGCGCGGCGCGGATCCCTGGGACCTTGTTGGCGGCGATCGAGGCCCCGGTCCCGGTCCAGCAGGCGACGATCGCCTGCTCGGCCCGGCCCTCGGCGACATCGCGCGCCGCCGCCTCGCTCGCCCACGCCCAGTCGTCGCGCTCGTCCTCGGAGTAGGCGCCGTGGAGGATGGGCGCGTGTCCGAGGCTGCGGAGCTCCTCGGGGAGGACGCGGGCGATCCCCGTCAGCTCGTCGGCGGAGACGGCGATCCTCACGGCTCCTCGCAGCCCGGGAGGGACGTCAGGCGGCGACGACGACGGGCTCGCGCTCAGCAGGCTCGGCGTCGGCGTTGGCTTCGCACTCGGCCCCCAGCCACTGGCTTCCGTACGCGCGCATGCTCTCGATCAGCGGCACCAGCGCGCGGCCCTTCTCGGTGAGCGCGTACTCGACCCGCGGCGGAACCTCCGGGTAGGTCTGACGCTCGACGATCCCTTCCTCCTCCAGGGCCCTCAGCCTCAGCGACAGTGTCCGCGGGCTGATGCCCTGCAGTGAGCGTTCGAGCTCGCAGAAGCGCGAGCGACCGTCGGCGAGATCACGGATGACCAGCAGCGTCCACTTACCGCACACGATCTCTGCGGTACGGCAAACCGGGCACGAATCCTGTGAAGCCATCTCGATCGCCCATTATAGCGGCGATGCTTTACGAACTGAAGTGGGCCGAGGTCAGGCGGCCACACCGGGCCGCGGGGGCGGTGCCGTGGAACCCTGGCGGCGGATCGGGGCCGGCGGCTCCGGGGGCATCTGGCCACCGATCATGCCAGGAACGCCCGGGCTGCTGGGACGCTTGAGCGTCTCCGGACCGGCGCCGGTGTCGCGGGAGCCCTGGTCGACCAGGTCGTCCATCGAGGTCGCGGTGCGGCCCTCGGCGGCGACCAGGAGCTTGAAGTCGTGGGGGCTCGTGGCGACGCGCAAGGCGTCCTCCATCGAGACCCGCCCTGCCTGGTGATGGCCGAGCAGCGCCTGGTCGAAGGTCTGCATCCCGTAGTACTCGCCCTCGGCGATGACCTCGCGGAGACGGCCCGTCTGCTCGGGGTCCATGATCATGTCGCGGGCGCGCCCGGTCATGCGCAGGATCTCGCACACGGCGACACGCCCGTCGCCGCTCGGCGTCCGCACCAGGCGCTGGGAGATCACCGCCTTCATGGTGCCGGCGAGCATCGCCCGGGCCTGCATGTGCTGATGGGGCGGGAAGAAGTCGATGATCCGGTTCACCGTCTCGGGGGCATCGAGGGTGTGGACGGTGGAAAGCACGAGGTGGCCGGTCTCGGCGGCGGACAGGGCCGCTTGCACGGTCTCCTCGTCGCGCATCTCCCCGATGAGGATGACATCCGGATCCTGGCGTAGGACTCGGCGCAGAGCGCGCCCGAAGGAGGCGGTGTCGGTGCCTACCTCGCGCTGATTGATGATCGAGTTGCGGTCGGAGTGGAGGTACTCGATTGGATCCTCGATGGTCACGATGTGACGCGACTTCGTCTCGTTGATCTGGTCGATCATCGCCGCCAGCGTCGTCGACTTACCGGAGCCGGTGGTGCCGGTGAGGAGAATGAGACCCCGCTCCTCCTCGGCGATCTCGCTCATCACCGGCGGGAGGCCGAGATCGTCGATCGTCCGCACCGCGAAGGGAATGACGCGAGCGACGATGGAGATCGCGTCGCGCTGGAGGAAGGCGTTCACCCGGAAGCGCGCGAGCCCCTCGACGGCATAGGCGAAGTCGACCTCGTGTTCGCGGTCGAACTCATCGAGCTTCGCGGGGTCGGTGAGCATCTGCCGCAGCACCTGAGCAGTGTCGTCGGCCCGCATCGGCTCGTATTCGTCGATCGGCTCGAGCTTGCCGTGGATGCGCGCAAGCGGCCGGGACGGGACCTTGAGATGCAGGTCCGAGCCCTCCTTGCGTACGACATAGCGGAGCGCCTCATGCAGTTCGAACATCTCCCAGTCATCGGCGCGGCGGCGGGCCCGCTTGAGCGGGCCGCCACCGTGCTGGCCGTCACTTGGACGGATGTTGCGCCGGCGCTGGGGCTCCTAGTAGGACTTCGTTAGGTTGGATCAGGGCGGCAGCCTGCGCTGGCAGGTCGGGCAGTGCCCGTGCCAGCACGCCAGCGCGGTCTGGAGGTCGCGTTGGGCTTGGTAGAGACTGATCAGGCTGCCGCCAGCTGAGGGCGG
>DASZMD010000161.1:0-3732 GCA_035551955.1 Solirubrobacteraceae bacterium
CATCTTCGAGCACCTGAACGGGCTCCTCGACCGCGGGCACGAGGTCGAGCTGTGGAGCCTCGGCGGCGAGCCCGACTGGTTCCCGCTGCGGGCGCCGGTGCGCACCTTCGAGGACTACGAGGAGCTCGTCGAGGCGCTCGCCCCGATCGACGCCATCAAGGTCGCCACCTGGTGGAACACCGCCAGCCCGGTGTGGTCGGCGAGCGTCCTTCACGGCATTCCCGTGTATTTCGTCCAGGACATCGAGACGAGCTACTACCCCGACCACGAGTGCGCGCGCAACGCCGTCCTCGCCTCCTACCGGCATGAGTTCCGCTACATGACGATCTCTTCATGGAACCAGGATCGCTTGCGCGAGCTCGGCCTCGAGGCGGTGCTCATCCCGCCCGGCATCGACCTCGACAATTTCCGGCCGCTACCCGACGTGGCGCGCCGGACGGACATGGTCCTCGCCCTCGGCCGCACCAATCCGCTCAAGAACCTTCCCCTCACCATCGCCGCCTGGCGGGCCCTGCCCGAGCCCCGGCCCGAGCTCGTCCTCTTCGGGACCGAGCCGCACGCCGCGGCCGACGAGCCCGGCGTGCGCTACGTGACGGTGCCCTCGGACGAGGAGGTCAACCGCCTCTTCAACGAGGCCACGGTGTTCGTCCAGACCTCGAGCCACGAGGGCTTCTGCCTGCCTCCGCTGGAATCGATGGCCACCGGAGGGGCGGTGGTGTGCACCGACGCCCACGGCAACCGCGACTTCTGCATCGACGGGGAGAACTGCCTGATGCCCGCGCCCGACCGCGCGGCGGTCACCGACGCCCTGCGCCGGCTCGTCGAGGATGCCGAGCTTCGGGCGCGCCTCGGGGCGGCGGGGATCAAGTGCGCGATCGACTACGCCTGGCCGCGGCGGATCGACGCCCTCGAGCGCTTCCTCATTGAGGTCGCCGAGCCACGCCGGATCGAGCCCTCGACCGAGGTCGTGCCCGAGCCCCGCCGGGCACCGGCCGGCTAGAGATTCTCCGCCACGTAGGGCGCGGTGCGGTTGAACACGTAGAAGCCGAGGGCGAACACGGCCACAACTATGGCGACCGGAATCAACAGGTACTCCTGCCCGCCGAGGACGGCCGCCGGGCTCGGGGTGGCGTGGTTGACCACCGAGTGGCGGAACTGCTGGAGCACCGTCGCCAGCGGATTCATCATGTAGAGCTTGACGAGCGGGTGGCTCAGCTTCGACTCGATGGTGGCCAGGGGAATGATCACCGGCGAGGCGTAGAAGAGGATCTGGTTGACGACCTCCCAGATCGGCTGGATGTCGCGGAAGTAGATGAAGAGCGAGGAGAGCAGCATCGCCAGCCCGGCGACGAGCCCCGCCAGCAGGGCGACGACGAGCGGCAGCTCGAGCCAACTGAGCATGGGACGGACACCCTCGATGAGGCCGAAGATGAAGACCACGACCAGGTTGAGCATCAGGTTGAACAGGCACAGGAGCACCACCGAGAGGGGGATCACCATGCGCGGGAACTGGATCTTGCGCACCAGCGCCTCGTTGTCGAGGACGCACCGGACCGATCCCATCGTCGCCTCGGCGAAGAAGGTGAAGAGGACGATCGAACCGAGCAGCTGGGTGCCGTAGAAGTTGTAGCTCGGGTGCCCCGGCTGGTCGCCGATCTTGGCGATCTTGGTGAAGAACACGTAGAGGACGCCGAAGAGGAGGAGCGGCCGCATGAGCTGCCACAGGTAGCCGAGGGCGGAGCCGAAGAAGCGGAGCTTCCACTGGTTGACGGCGATGTTGAAGGTGAGGTGCCAGAAGCGCGCGGGGTCGTCGTTGAGCGCGCGCGGGCCGCGGATGGGCCGGCCGAGGGCGTCGTACGGGATCGCCTGGGCGCTCACAGTTGACACCCCCGAGTTCGCCGCCAGGCGAACTCGCCAGCGACCACGAAGTGGTTGCCCGTGCCGGCGCTCACACCGGCAGCTCAGGAGTGGGCATCGATTCGCCGCGCTCGACCGCCACCTCGACGGGCACGTCCACCAACCCCCCGAGCGCGTGCTGGGAGGTGACCAGGAACGAGAAGCCGCCCTCGAAGCGATCGATCACGTCGAGCCCGGTGCCGCGATGGGCGAGGTTGAGCACCGGGCTGTAGCGACCGGGCGCGAGCACGTTGTCGAAGGTGAAGGAGAAGACCGCCACCTCGCCCGAGGAGAAGCGGCCGCTGCGCTCGTGCTCGAGCACGGTGCTCGCCACGAGCACGGCCTTGTGCTCCTCGTTGTGCACGTAGACGCTGGCCTGGGGGTCCTCGACCTCGACCATGAAGCAGACGCGGGCGCGGAGGGTGATGCGCTGGCCCTGGGGGACGGCGGGTTGCCGCTGGCCGTGCTCGTCCTCGACCCAGGCCTCGAGCACCCTGGCGTCGCCGTCGCCCCGCCCGTCGCTCGTGCCCTTGGCCTGGGGATCGCGGCCGAAGTTGAGCTCGAGGTAGCGGTCGCCGACCTCCTGGGGATCGCCGATGTAGACCTGCGAGCCCCGCTCGAGCAGGAGCGCGCGGTGGCAGAAGCGGTTGAGCGCTCCCATGTCGTGGGTGACGAAGACGATGGTCTTGCCCGCATCGCGCATGCGGTTGAAGACGTCGAAGCACTTCTGCTGGAAGGCGGCGTCGCCCACGGCGAGGATCTCGTCGATCAGGAGGATGTCGGCGTCGACCTGGATCGCGACCGAGAAGGCGAGGCGGACGTACATGCCCGAGGAGTAGTTCTTGAGCTTGAGGTCCTCGAACTCCTTGAGCTCGGCGAAGTCGATCACGCTGTCGTAGCGCTTGCGCGCCTCCCGAGGGGAGAGGCCGAGCATGATCCCGTTGAGGATCACGTTGTCGCGCGCGGCGAGATCGGCGTTGAACCCCACCCCGAGCTCGATGAAGGTGGAGACGCGGCCGCGCCGCCAGATCTCCCCGTCGACGCCGTAGATCCCCGCGATGCACTTCAGCAGCGTGCTCTTGCCGCTGCCGTTGCGGCCCGCGATCCCGAAGAACTCTCCCTCCTGGACGGCGAAGGAGATGTCCCTGAGGGCGTGGAACGACTGGTGCCCGCTCCGGCGCCGAGGATGGAGGGCACGCTCCTTGAGCGTGTGGGTGCGCTCGTGGGGAACCCGGAAGGTCTTGCTCACGCCGCGGGCGGCGATGGCGGGAAGCGCTCTGTTTGCGGGCAAGATGACAGCATCGTCCTCAGCCGAACGTGAGAGGTTTGCCATCGTCGTCAGAGTAGCGGCCTAAGATTCTCGAGTGAGAGGTGGCGCACGAGCACCGCGGGGAGCCGGTCGGCGCGCGAGCCGAGCAGGGCGCCGGTGACGCGCAGTGAGTGATACAGGGTCGACCTCGCGAGCACGGCACCGGAGGCGTGCCCGGCACCGCGCGCATATCGCCAGTCGGCCCCCACCAGCCCCCACACCTTCAGGGGTGCCACCGGCTCGACGAACCCGTACACCTCGCGCAGCGCGCGCGCCTCGTCGAACGAACGCCGCAGCCACCCCCACCCCGTGTACTCGTGGGAGTGGATGACCGCGGCATCGGGGGCATAGACCTTGGCGTACCCGGCGCGGAGCATGTCGTGGGCGAGGACGTGGTCCTCGGCGTAGGGGACGGGGCGGAAGGGCACCGATTCCCACGCGCTTCGCGCCACGCATCCGTTGGCGTCGGTGAAGAAGCCGCGCGCGCCGAGCAGCGCCCGGGCGGGGATGTCGCGCTCGGACGGCGA
>DASZMD010000162.1:0-5396 GCA_035551955.1 Solirubrobacteraceae bacterium
CCAGAGCCTGCTGCAGCGCGACTACCCCATGCTCCAGGGAGCGTTCCTGCTCCTCACCGTTTCCGTCGTCCTCTGCAACCTGATCGCCGACATGCTCTATTTCAAGCTCGACCCGAGGATCACCTAGATGCTCTCCGAGGACGCCCCCCTCGTCACCGATCAGCTCGTCCGCGGAGGGATTGCCCAGCCGGCGGTGCTCGTGCGTTCGCCATGGCGCGAGCTCGTACGCAGCGTCCGGAGCAGCCCCTCGAGCGTGGTCGGGGCCGTCGTGCTCGGCGCGCTCGTGCTCATCGCAGTGCTAGCGCCGGTGATCGCCCCCTACGGCCCCAACCAACAGGTCGGCGTCCCCTTCGCGTCACCCTCGGGCACACATCTCCTCGGCCTCGACGACGGCGGCTATGACGTGCTCTCGCTGCTGATGTGGGGGCTTCGCGTGTCACTGCTCGTCGGTTTCGCGGCGACGCTCATCGCCAGCCTGCTCGGCGCTGTCGTCGGGGTCGCCGCCGGCTACTTCGGCGGATTCGTCGACGGTGTGCTCATGCGCGTCACCGACTACTTCCTCGTCATTCCGCTGCTCCCCCTGATGATCGTCATCGCCGATGCATGGGGCGCGAGCCTGTTCCACATCATCGCCGTGATCGGGCTGCTCTCGTGGACGATGACGGCGATCGTCATCCGCGCCCAGGTGCGGAGCGTGCGCGAGCGCGTGTACATCAAGCGGGCCGTCGCGCTCGGAGCGACTCACCGGCGGATCATCTTCCGCCACATCCTGCCGCAGGTGATGCCGCTGCTCGTGGCCAACACGGTGCTCAACCTCGCCTATGCCGTGTTCACCGAGACCGCGCTCGCCTTCCTCGGGCTCGGCGATCCAAACCAGGTCTCGCTCGGAACGATGATCGAGCACTCGTTCCTGCGTGCCGCGATCAGCTCCGGCGCGTGGTGGGCGGTCGTCTCACCCGGCGCTCTGGTCGCCATCGCCGTCCTGGCGGCAAGCCTGCTCGGGCGCACGATTGAGGACAGCCTCAACCCCCGCCTGCGCACCGCCCACCTCTCCTCGCGCCGCTTTCGGGTGCGCGAGATCGCGCGAGCCCGAGCGACAGAGCCGGAGGTGGCATGACCCCGCTGCTCGAGGTGCAGGACTTGCACGTGTGGTTCGAGGACGCCGCTGGCAACGAGATCGCCGCTGTGCGGGGGGTCGATCTGGAGATCGATGCGGCCGATCGTGTCGGCCTGGTGGGGGAGTCGGGCTGTGGCAAGAGCACGACCATCCTCGCCATCATGGGGCTCCTGCCCTCGAACGCGACCGTGGCCGGGCGCGTGCTCCTCGACGGCGAGGAGATCCTCGCGGGAGGCGACAGGACGATCCGCCCGCACCGGTGGCGCGACATCGCGATGGTCTTCCAGGGCGCGATGAACGCGTTCAACCCCGTTCGCCCGATCGGTGTGCAGATCGCCGATGCCGTACAGATCCGCGGTGGCCGGACGCGCAAGGAGGCCGCCGAACGCGCCCGTGAGCTGCTCGAGCTGGTGGGTATCCCCCGCGAGCGTGCCGGGGGCTTCCCGCATCAGTTCTCGGGCGGGATGCGCCAGCGGGCGGCGATCGCCCTCGCCCTGGCCTGCGAGCCGCGGATCCTCCTCGCCGACGAGCCGACCACGGCGCTCGACGTGATGGTCCAGGCGCAGATCATGCTCCTGCTCGAGCACCTGTGCAGCGAGCAGGGGCTGGCGCTCCTACTCGTCAGTCACGACCTGTCGCTCGTGCTCGACTTGTGTCCGCGCATGAACGTCATGTACGCGGGCGAGATCATCGAACGCGGTCCTTCGGATGCCCTCGCCGACACCCCCACTCACCCCTATACCCGGCTCATGTTCGCCGCCACACCGGACATCTTCGATGAGTCGCCCCTCGCTTCCATTCCCGGAGCGCCGCCGTCACTGGACCGCGAAATCGTCGGGTGCCCGTTCCAGCCCCGCTGCGACCGCGCCTTCGAGCGGTGCGTCAACGAGACGCCGGTCCTGAAACACAGCCAGGAAGAGCAGGAGGCGGCGTGCCATCTCAACGACCTGGGGCGCAAGGCGTCGCCCGATTCCTCGCCGGCAAACCGCACGACCGGAGTCCGTAATGGCGCTGCTTGAGGTCGAGGACCTGCGCCGCTACTACGGCCGCGGCCGGACCCTGAGCGAGGTGGTCGCACGCCGCCACGCCCCTCCCGTCCGCGCCGTCGACGATGTCTCCTTCGAGTTGCACAAGGGCGAGATGCTGGCCCTGGTCGGCGAGTCCGGATGCGGCAAGACGACAACGGCGCAGACGGTACTGCGCCTAAATAGCCCCACGGCGGGGACGATCTCGTTCGCCGAGCAGGACATCACCAAGCTCCACCACCGCGAGCTCCGCCCCCTGCGTCGGCGGATGCAGATCGTCTATCAGGATCCGTACGAGTCGCTGAACCCGCGCTACCGGGTCTGGCAGACGCTCGTCGAGCCGCTGGAGATCCATGGCCTCGGCGGTTCACACGCCGAGCGACGCGAGCTCGCGCTCGAGGCGCTGCGGCGGGTGGAGCTGCAGCCGGCGGAGCGCTTCCTCGACCGTTACCCGCATGAGCTCTCGGGCGGTCAGCGTCAGCGCGTGGCCATCGCCGCCGCGCTCATCGTCGGACCCGAGCTGCTCGTCGCCGACGAGCCCGTCTCGATGCTCGATGTCTCCGTGCGCGCCGGAGTCATGGGCCTGCTCAAACGGCTGTGCCGCGACGATGAGGTCGGCATCCTCATGATCACCCACGACCTGCCACTGGCGGCGCATTTCGCCGACCGCATCGCGGTCATGTATCTGGGGCGGATCGTCGAGATCGGGGGCGCCCGGCAGGTCCTCCGCGATCCCCGTCATCCGTACACCCGGGCTCTGCGCGATGTCGCCCCCCGCCGCGGCCGCGAGCGCGCGGAGCGCGCCCAGATCCTCAAGGGCGAGCCCGCGAACGCTTCGGCAATACCCGCCGGTTGCCGCTTCCATCCTCGCTGCCCACGCGCCGAGGACGTGTGCTCGCGAACCGATGTGGGGCTTACCCACGTCGAGGGAGGACCCGCCAATCACGAGGCCGCGTGCTTATTCGCCAATGAAATACGTAATGATTGATTCTTTACATCTTTTGCTATGGTCTCGCTCCCACCCGGTGCGGGGCACGACTTGATCGGAGGATCCGTGGACAAGGTCAGCTTCGCGCACATGTCAGAAGGCACAGCACAGGACTTTGCCCTGTGCGCCGTTGACCTGGAGGACGATGCCCGGCAGCTCCCGGACCGGCTCCTGGCCGCCGTCGCCGCGCTCGAGCAGTTCGATGGCTGCCTGCAGGTCACGCGACTCGAGCACTCGCTGCAGTCCGCGACCCACGCCCATGCGGACGGGAAGGAGCTGGAGTACGTGGTGGCGGCTCTGCTCCACGACATCGGCGATCAGCTGGCGCCGTTCTCGCACGGCGAGATGGTGGCGGCCATCCTTCGCCCCTTCGTCTCCGGGCGGATCTGCTGGATCATCGAGCACCACGCGCTGTTCCAGACCTACTACTACGCCCATCACTTCGGCGGCGATCGCAACGCCCGCGAGGCCTTCCGGGACCATCCTTACTACGAGGACTGTCGCGAATTCTGCGAGCGCTACGACCAGAACTGCTTTGACCCCGGCTACAAGTCGGCGCCCCTGGAGTTCTTCACTCCCATGGTCCGCGAGACCTTCAGCCGAGCTCCGAAGACGGCGGACATGGCCGGGGTCACGACGCAGGGCGATGAGCCGCGGTGACAACGCGGGCATGGGAGCTCGCCCGCCTCGACGGGGTTGGGCAGGCTGAGCTCATCGCCCGGGGCGAGGTGAGCGCCCGCGAGCTTGCCGACGCGGCCCTCACTCGAATCGACGAGCTCGACGCGCAGCTCGGCTCGGTCGTGTGGCGAATGGAAGACCTCGAAGAGCAGCTCGAGGATCTCGCCGCGATGACCGCGAGCGCCTTGCCGCTGGCCGGGACGCCCACGCTGCTCAAGGACGTCGGTGCCCGCTACGCCGGAGCGCCCCGCTGGGACGGATCGCGGTTCGTGGGCGGGGTGGTCGATGACGCCGACTCCGAGCTCGTCGCTCGGATGCGACGTGCGGGTCTGATCTTCGTGGGCAAGAGCTCAAGCTCGGAGTTCGCCAACACCAACGAGACCTCGTGGCCGGGTCCGACCAACAACCCGTGGGACGCGCGCCGCTCCACCGGTGGCTCGAGCGCCGGGGCCGGAGCCGCCGTGGCAGCGCGACTCGTGCCGCTCGCCCACGGCAGCGACGCCGGCGGCTCGATCCGCTGGCCCGCGGCCTGGTGCGGCGTGTTCGGCCTCAAGCCCACGCGAGCTCGCAACCCGCTCGGGCCAGAGGCAACCGAGGGCTGCGCGGGGTTGACCGTCGCCCACGTGCTGTCGGTGTCGGTGCGCGACAGCGCCGCCGTGCTCGACGCCACCGGCACGCCGGACCCCGGCGGCCCGTTCGTCGCCCCCAACCCCGGCGGCGGGTATCTCGAGGCCGCGGGGCGCGACCCACAGGCGCTGCGCATCGGCTTCAGCACCGCCGCTCCGGACGGACGCCAGGTCGATGCCGACTGCGCCGAGGCGGTGCTCGATGCCGCGCGCCTGTGCGAGGAGCTCGGCCACCGGGTCGAGGAGGCGGCTCCGGACTACGACGTCGAGCAGCTCGTGCATGAGTTCGAGGGGTATGCCTTCGACGCCAACGCCGCCGCTATAGACGCCTGGGAGGCGGCACTCGAACGGGTGGCAAGCGAGGTGGACTTCGACCCCATCACGTGGTGGCTCATCCAGCGCGGACGCGAGCGTAGCGCCAGCGAGCACATCAACGGGGTGGCGCGACTGCACCGTGTGGCCCGCGACGCGGCGTCGTTCTTCACCACCTACGACCTGTTCCTGACCCCGGCCACGCCGACGCCGCCGGCGCTGCACGAGGAGCTCTCACCCTCAGCGGCCCAGGTCGAGGACGTGTGGTGGAACAAGGAACTCGGTGGAGGGATCTTCCTCCTGCTGGCCAACGTCACCGGTCACCCGGCCATGAGCATTCCCCTCACCTGGAGCACGAAGGGACTGCCGGTGGGTACGCACTTCACGGGGCGGCTCGGCCGCGAGGACATCCTCCTGCAGCTCGCCGGACAGCTCGAGCGAGCACGGCCCTGGACGGAGCGCCTTCCGCCCATCGTCCCTACGTGAACGCCACACCAGTCGTCACACGAAACCAAAGGAGCGAGAGTGGACGCAGAACTGAAGGGCAAAGTGATGACGGTCACCGGACCCGTTGAGCCGTCGGAGCTCGGTGTCACGAACCCGCACGAACACCTGATCATCGACTTCCTCACCGTGGGCGAGGAGGCCCA
>DASZMD010000163.1:0-20567 GCA_035551955.1 Solirubrobacteraceae bacterium
GTGATGTGCCCGGTGTCGATGACCTACGCCGTCGTCCCCGCTCTGCGCCAGTCCGCGCCCGCGATCGCCGCCGAGTGGGAGCCGCGACTGACGCGCCCCGACTACGGCGAGGGCGCCCTCGCGGGCATGGCCATGACCGAGCGCCAGGGAGGCTCCGACGTGCGCGCCAACATCACCCGCGCCGAACCCGCCGGCGAGGGCTCCTACGAGCTCCACGGACACAAGTGGTTCTGCTCGTATCCGCCCTGCGACGTCTTCCTCGTCCTCGCCCAGGCGCCGGCCGGGCTGTCGTGCTTCTTCGTCGAGCGTGGCCCGGGGATGGAGTTCCAGCGCCTTAAGGACAAGCTCGGGACCCGGTCCCTGCCCTCCTCCGAGGTTGAGTTCCGCGGCGCGCGGGCCCGCCTGGTGGGCGAGGAGGGACGCGGCGTGGCGGCGATCATCCGGATGGTGAACCACACGCGGCTGGACTGCCTGATCGGCTCGGCGAGCGCGATCCGCCGCGCCACCCTCGAGGCGGTTCACCACGCCCGCCACCGCTCCGCCTTCGGGGCTCGGCTCGCCGAGCAGCCGGCCATGGGCAACGTCCTCGCCGACCTGGCGATCGAGTCCGAGGCGGCGACGGCGGCCGCGCTGCGGGTGGCGCGCAGCTACGACGGGGGGGAGCCCGCCTTCCAGCGCTTCGCCACCGCGGTGATGAAGTACTGGGTGTGCAAGCGCGCGCCCGGCGTCGCGGGCGAGGCGCTCGAGTGCCTGGGCGGCAACGGCTACGTCGAGGACTCGGGAATGCCGCTGCTCTACCGTGACGCGCCCCTGAACTCGATCTGGGAGGGCTCCGGGAACGTGGCCGCGCTCGACGTGCTGCGCGCGATCGTCTCCCAGCCCGACGGCCTCCCCGCCTTCCTCTCCGAGTGCGAGCTCGCCGCCGGCGCCGACCCACGCCTCGACGCCCACGTGTCTCGCGCGCGCGAGGAGGTCATGGCCGCGTTCGAGGGCGGCGAGGCCGCGACCGGCGCCCAGTTCGCGGCCCGGCGCATCGTCGAGGACCTGGCGCTCGCGCTCCAGGGTTCGCTGCTCGTGCGCCACGCCCCCGCCGCGGTGGCCGACGCCTTCTGCGCCTCGCGGCTCGCCGGCGCGGGCGGCCGCGCCTACGGGACGCTGCCCGCCGGGGTCGACGCGGGGGCGATCATCGAGCGCGCGCTCCCGGCATGACCGCGGTGACCTACGAGGTCGGCGACCGCATTGCGCGCATCACCCTCGACCGGCCCGAGCGGGGGAACGCGCTGAACTCGACGCTGATCGCGGAGCTCGAGGGGTGCGTCGAGCGCGCCGACCTCGACCCCGCCGTCCACGTCGTTCTCCTGGCCGGGAACGGCAAGGGATTCTGCGGCGGCTACGACCTGCTCGCCGGCGAGGCGCTCGCCGAGGGGGAGCCGGGCGCCTTCGGGAACCGGGAGGCCCCCGAGGGCTCGCCGGTCCACCCGCGCACCATCGTCGCCAATCACGATCCCGCGGGCACCTGGGACCCGATGGTCGACTACGCGTGGATGAGCCGCAACGTCCGCGCCTTCATGTCACTCTTCCACTGCTCGAAGCCCGTGGTGTGCAAGGTGCACGGCTTCTGCGTGGCCGGCGGGACCGATCTGGCCCTGTGCTCGGACCTGCTGGTGATCGCCCGCGACGCCAAGATCGGCTACCCGCCCGCGCGGGTGTGGGGGTCGCCCACCACCTCGATGTGGGCCTACCGGCTCGGGCCCCAGCGCGCCAAGCGCCTGCTCTTCACCGGCGACTCGCTATCGGGGGCCGAGGCGCTCGAATGGGGTCTGGCGATCGAGGCACCACCGCCCGACGCGCTCGACGCTCGCGCCGAGATCCTCGTCGCCCGCATCGCGCGCAACCCCGTCAATCAGCTCCAGATGATGAAGCTCCTCGTCAACCAGTCGCTCCAGGCCCAGGGGCTGCCTGGCGCCCAGGTCCTGGGGACGGTGTTCGACGGCATCACCCGCCACACCCGGGAGGGCCACGCCTTCCAGCAGCGCGCGGCCGAGGCCGGGTTCCGCACCGCCGTCCGCGAGCGGGACGAGCCCTTCGGCGACCACGGCCCCTCGACCTTCAAGGGCTGAGCGCAGATGAGCGCCGTCACCGCCGGGACCCGCGAGCGCCTGCTCCGCGCCGCCCAGGAGCTCATCGAGGAGGGCGGCTACGGCGCCGTGTCGGTGCTCGCCATCGCCGAGCGCGCCGGTGTCGCTGCCGGGACCCTGTACCGCCATTGGCCCTCGAAGGGGGAGCTGTTCGCCGAGCTCTTCCGGGTTGTGTGCGATCGCGAGCTGACCGCCATGGAGGCGGCCGCGCGCAGCGCGCCCGGGAGCTCGCCCGTCGAGGCGATCCAGGCGGTGCTCATCACCTTCGCTGAGCGCGCCCTGCGCAACCCGCGCCTCGCCTGGGCCCTGATCGCCGAGCCCGTCGACCCGCTCGTCGACGCCGAGCGGATCGCCTACCGGCGCGAGTACGCGCGCCGCCTGGTCGACGGCCTGCGCGCGGCGATCGCGGGCGGAGAGATCCCCGACCAGGACGTCGAGCTCACCGCGGCCGCCCTCGTCGGTGGGGTGGGGGAGGCGCTCGTGGGGCCGCTCTCGTTGGTGGCGGGTCCCCCGGCGCCGCCGACGGGGGAGATCACCGAGGCGCTGCGCGCGTTCGTCGCCCGCGCCGTGGGCGCGCGGTCCGCACCGTGATCGAGGCGGTCACCGTAGAGCGCGACGGGCCGGTGAGCACCGTGCTCCTCTCCAGGCCCGAGCGGCGCAATGCCGTCGACGGCCCCACTGCGGCCGCGCTGGCAGAAGCCTTCCGTGGCTTCGACGCGGACCCCGAGGCGGCCGTCGCGGTCCTCCACGGCGCGGGCGGCGTGTTCTCCGCGGGTGCCGACCTGCACGCTGCGGGCACGGCGACCGGTAACCAGGTGTCCGCCGGCGGCGACGGTCCCATGGGCCCGACGCGCCTGCGTCTCGGCAAGCCGGTGATCGCGGCGATTGCCGGCCACGCCGTCGCCGGCGGCCTCGAGCTCGCCCTCTGGTGCGACCTGCGCGTGGCCGAGGACGATGCCGTGCTCGGCGTCTTCTGCCGCCGCTGGGGGGTGCCGCTGATCGACGGCGGCACCGTCCGCCTCCCGCGCCTGATCGGCACGAGCCGGGCCATGGACCTGATCCTCACCGGCCGGCCCGTGGGGGCCTACGAGGCGCTGGCCATCGGGCTCGTCAATCGCGTCGTTCCCAAGGGGGAGAGCCGGGGCGCCGCCGAGGCGCTGGCCCACGAGCTCGCCCGCTTCCCCCAGCGGTGCCTGCGGGAGGACCGCCTCTCCGTGCTCGAGCAGGAGGGACTCGACGAGACGGCGGCGATGTCGGCCGAACTCCGGCACGGGATGGCGTCGCTGACCGAGGTCGAGGCCGGACTCGAGCGCTTCCGGTCGGGCGAGGGGCGGCACGGGGCGTTCTGAGCTTGCTGCCCATCGCTCATCGTTTCGGCCCCGCGAGCCGATGATGGGCACACGATGCTGTTTCCACGCGTTCGCGGGTGCCTGCTCGCCATCGCCATCCTGGCCATGCTGGCCGGCGCGTCGGGCCAGCTCTCACCCGCGCTCTCGACGGCGCTGCTGCTGCCCTCGCTGGTGATGCTTGCCTGCGATCCCTCGAGCCCGGTCAGGCGCGCGGTCGAGCGCGGTCTCCACATCGCGGTGGAGGCAGAGCCGGTGGTGGGCGCCGGGGACGCGCCCGGCGGCGAGCCCCACGCCTCGGGCTAACGCCGCCCCTGGTGTCGCCTCGAGGTGAGGTGACGATGTCCTACGCTGTAGCACATGGATGTGTCGGTGCGGGATCTGCGTAATGACACCGCGAAGGTCATCGCGGCGGTCGAGGCTGGTACGCCGGTCACGCTGACGGTCCATGGGCGTCCGGTAGCCGACATCATTCCGCGTCGGGAACGTCAGGAACGCAGGCCAGCGTCCGTCGTCTACGACGAACTTGACCGTCTCAGCGAGCTCGCGCACGAACTCGGGGTTCGGGGGCAGACGGATATGTCGGACTACGAGACTGGTCTGACGAGTGACGACTTCTGATGGCCGCCGGTCTGCTGTTCGACGCGAGCGTATTTATCGCCGCGGAGGCCGGACGACAGCTGAGGCAACGGCCCGACGGTGGGGTACGCGTATCCGTCGTGACGCTGGCGGAGCTGCGGCTTGGTGTGCTGCGCTCGGAGGGCGCGGTCCGCGAGCTGCGGGAGGCTACGCTTGCCCAGGCGCGACGGTTCGTACCGATGCCGGTCGATGAGAACGTCGCGGACGAAGTGGCCGCGCTGTTGGCGAAGCTCCGAGCGGCGCAGCGGCGTGCCAAGGCGTTCGACTGTTTCGTGGCTGCAACGGCGCTCGCCCACGACCTCACCGTCGTCGCTCAGGACACGGACTTTGAGGAGCTGTGTCTGGCGGAGCCGCGACTTGCGGTCGCGCTCGTATGACGGTTTGAACTATAAAGCGGTACAATTCTGTACCACAGAATGGTTCAATCTCGCCGTCAGGGAACGCCGTTCCCGTTCGAAGGACCGGTTCCCCGGGAGCTCCTCATCGACCGCCAGCGCGAGCTGACGCTGCTGAGCCGCCGTGCCGGCGACCGCGTGCACGTGCGGCTCGCGGCACCGCGCCGGTACGGGAAGACGAGTTTGGTCCTCGCTCACGCGGCGACGCTGCGCGAGACGGGCTGGCGCACGGTGCACGTGGACTTCTCGCGGGTCGCCGACCTCACTGATGCCGCCCGCAGGCTCGCCGTCGGCTACGGGCACCTCGATACCCCGTGGGTGCGCTCGCACCTCCAGGGCCTGATGATGCGCCTCGGCGTGAGTCTCTCGGCCGCCGGACCGGGCATCAGCCTCTCCGCCCGGCCGAGCTCGCCGGATCGCCAGGCCGCCGAGACGGTGCTCGAGCGGATGCTCGATCTTCCGCTCACCCTGTGGGAGCAGGATCGTACGCCCACGCTCGTGGTCTATGACGAGTTCCAGGATCTGCTCGTCGCCCGCCGCGATCTCGATGGGGTGCTGCGCTCGCGGATCCAGTATCACGGCGACGCGGCCGCCTATGTCTTCGCGGGCTCGGAGCCCTCGATGATGCGCGAGCTGTTCGAGACTCGCGAGCGCCCGTTCTTCGGGCAGGCTGATCCGCTCGAGCTTGCGCCGCTGCCGGTCGAGGAATCGCTGACCGAACTGGCCGAGCGCTTCGCGGCGGAGGGACTCGACCCCGGTGAGGCACTCGGCGAACTCGTCGCCTTCGCCGCAGGTCATCCCCAGCGGACGATGCTGCTCGCCTACCTGCTCTCAGACCGCCTGCTCGACGGCGCCAGCGGCACCCCCTTGGTCGCAGCCGAAGTGGTCGACGACGCGCTCCGCCGGGCCGCGCCGGCGAGCCAGGCCCTCTGGCAGCAGCTCGGGCGCAGCGAGCGCGTGGTCCTGACCGCCGTGGCGGACGGAATCGCGCCGACCAATGCCGCGCTCGCGGCCGAGCATGAGCTCGGGCGCACCACGCTCCAGGTCGCGGCCGATCGGCTCGCCGACCAGGGACATCTGGACCGCAGCGTCAGGGGGGCGGCGCTCATTGACCCCCTCCTCGCCGAATGGCTGCGCCGTCGCTGAGACAGGGCCTTGTCAGCGCCCTCACCCGGCCGGAAAGCTCACCACCACCGACAGCCCGCCCCCAGCCCGCGGGGTAGCGGTGATCGCCCCGTCGTGGGCGGTGGCGATGGCGCGGGCGATCGAGAGCCCGAGCCCGTGTCCGCCGTCGCCGAGCGTGGTGCGGTCGGCCCCGAGCCGCTGGAAGGGCTCGAAGAGCCGGCCGATCTCCCCGGCGGGGATGGCGGGGCCGGTGTTGGCGATGGTGAGCAGCGTGCGGCCCTCGCCGGTGAGCGTGGTGACCTCGATGCGGCCACCGGGCTCGTTGTAGCGCAGGGCGTTGTCGGCGAGGTTGGCCACGAGGCGCTCGATCAGGGCTCGGTCGCCGGATATGGGGGCGGCGGCGAGGCCGGGCTCGATGTGGATCCCGAGGCGGTCGGCGTCGGGACGGGAGGCGAGGAGGACGTGCTCGGCGACCTGCGCCAGATCGATGTCCTCGCGGTGTTCGAGGCCCCGCTCGCTGCTCGCCAGGGTGAGGAGGCCTTCGAGCAGGCGCTCGTGGTCCTTGCCCGCGGCCAGCAGCTCCTCACATGTCGCGCGCAGCGTCCCGGCGGTGGCCCCCGGGTCGGCGAGCGCGACCTGGAGCAGGGTGCGCTCGAGAGTCAGCGGCGTGCGCAGCTCGTGCGAGGCGTTGGCCACGAACCGGCGCTGGGCCTCGAACGACGCCTCGAGGCGGGCCAGGAGCTCGTCGAGGGTGTCGCCGAGCTGCTTGAACTCATCGTTGGGGCCGGCGAGCGCGAGGCGCTGGTGGAGGCTGCCGGCGGAGATGTTCCGTGCCGTGGTGGTGATCGTGCGCAGCGGACGCAGGACGCGCCCGGCGGCGAACCAGCCGAACAGGGCCGAGGCGCCCGTGGTCACGGCCAGCGCGAGCCATGAGCCCGCGAGCAGCCGCGCCTGGTCGGCCGACTGCTGCTGGGTGACCAGGGCGTGGGGGATGAAGGTCGAGTACGGCGGGAGGACGAGCCTGCTGTTGCCGGGCGCGGGCGCCACGGCGATCGCCGAGGAGCTCTTCGAGAAGAGATAGACGAGGACGATGATGATCGTGCCCGAGACGAAGAACATGCCCGCGTACAGGAGCGTGAGGCGCATCCGCGCGGTGCGGCGCGGGAGTCGCAGCCAGGAACGGGGCGCAAGGGAGATCGAGGAGACAGACACCCGGCTCAGATCCGGTAGCCGCTCTCGCGCAGGGTCTCGATCATCGACGGCTCGCCGAGCTTGCCCCGCAGCCGGCTGATCGTCGTCTTGACCGTGCTCGTGAACGGGTTGGCTTCCTCATCCCACACCCGGGCGAGGAGCTCCTCGGCCGCCACTACCCGTCCGCCGGCGCTGAGCAGGTATTCGAGGACGGCGAACTCCTTGGGGGAGAGCACGAGGATCTTGTCGCCGCGCACGGCGATGCGGCGCGAGGGGTCGAGACGGAGGTCGCCGCGCACCAGCTGCGGGGGCACGGCGGGGCTCGAGCGGCGTGCCAGCGCTCTGATCCGCGCCACCAGTTCGGTGAAGTCGAAGGGCTTCGACAGGTAGTCGTCGGCTCCGAGGCCGAGACCCTCGACGCGGTCCTTGATCGTGCTCGCCGCCGTCAGCATCAGGATCCGGCTCTCGGTCCCGGCCGCCACCAGCGCCCGGCACACGTCATCGCCGTGCCTGCCCGGCAGATCGCGGTCGAGCACGACTACGTCGTAGCGGTTGATCGTGGTGTGCGCGAGGGCGTCCTCCCCGTCGAAGGCGAGGTCAACCGCCATCCCCTCCCGACGCAGCCCGTCCGCCACCGCCGCGGCCAGGCGCTGGTGATCTTCCGCGATCAGAACTCGCATCCCAACCTCAAGGATGCCCCATCGCGGGTGACAGCCGGGTCACACCCGCCTGTCACCGAGCTGTCACCAATGGATGCTTACAACTCCCTCCCAGCAACGATCACTTCGAGAGCACAGGAGGCGTCATGACCAAGAACACCCGGCTCCGCGCCCCGGTCGCCCTCGCGCTCGCGGGCACGGCGCTCCTCGCCGCGGGGTGCGGGGGCGGGACGAACACGAACACGAACGCCGGGAACGCTCCGTCCGACGGCGTTCAGGCGGCGTACCGGTTCTCCGGGTGCATGCGCCAGCACGGGGTGACGAGCTTTCCCGATCCCGTGGTCCACAGCTCTGCCGGTCACCAGGCGGTGGGGATCCAAGTCACCCCCGCGCTGACCGGCTCTCCCCAGTTCAAATCCGCGCAGAAGGCGTGCCAGGGGATCATGCCGGGCCCCAACGGAAACGGCCCCTCGGCCCAGCAGACCGCCGCCCACGTCAAGGGCCTGATCTCGTTCGCGGGCTGCATGCGCAGCCATCACGTCCCCACCTTCCCCGATCCCACCGCCCAGGGGCAGATCACCCCGCCGATGCTCAGCGCCGCCGGCATCAATCTCCACGCCCCCGCGGTCAAGGCGGCCGCCTTCGCCTGCGTCCCCGCCTCCCAGGGCCAGCTGACCCAGGCGAGGGTCGCTCAGGCGCTCGGCAGCGGTTAGGTGATCGCCGGTGGACCGGCTCACCAAGCTAGCGCGGCGCGCGAGTAGCATCTGGCGATGGACTGCTTCCCCTGCTCGGTGGCCAAGCGCCGGGTCGAGCTCGAGCTCGTGAGGGTGGGTGCCCCCACCGCGGAGATCGCCGCCAGGGTGGCCGCCACCCGGTGTGCCATGTGCACCGAGGCCGATCGCCAGCAGGCCAAGCGCGGGGCCCCGCGGCCCGCCTCGCCTTAGGGCGCCGGCAGGAAATCGACGAGCAGCTCGTTCACCGCCGCGGGCGCTTCGAGCTGCATCCAGTGCCCGGGACCCTCGAGGCGCGCATAGCGCCACGGACCGGCGACGTGGTCGCCCGAGCGGGACATCTGACTCTCGAGGAGAAACCGGTCACCCGAGCTCCACACTCCCATGGTCGGGCACCTCGCGGGGGGGACGGACGCGCGCGAGCGCAGATAGGAGTCGGGGGGGAGGTTGGCGCGGTAGTAATTGAGGGCCGGGGTGAGCGACCCGTTCGTCTCGAGCTCGGCGATCGTTGCCTCGGCGTCCGGGTGCCCGGCCCAGGCGCGGAAGTTGGCCCACGCTCCGGCCCTCAGCCACTGCTCGGCAATCTCACGGAACTGGAAGAAGAGCATGTACCACGACTTCTCGAGCTGGGCGATGTTCGTTGCCGAGAAGCTGGCGGGATGGCCGACGGAGAGGGCGACGAGGTGATCGACGCGCTCGCCGGCCGTCAGCGCCGTCGCCCACGCGAGCGAGGCACCCCAGTCGTGGCCCACCACGTGCGCCCGCTCGGCCCCCGCGTCGCTCATCACCGCGAGCACGTCGCCGACCAGGAGCTCGCGTCGGTAGGCCTCGACCTCGGTCGGCTTGTCCGAGCGGCCGTAGCCGCGCAGGTCGGGGACGATGGCCTGGAAGCCCGCCTCCACCAGGGCGGGGACCTGATGGCGCCACAGCCGGCCCGTGTCCGGGAAGCCGTGGAGGAGGACCACGGGTGGGCCCGCGCCCGTGACCTCGTACTCGATGCCGATCCCGCCTGCCTCGACGCGCACCGTCGTCCCTACGAGTCGGCCGCTGGTTCGCCGCGCCGGCCGACCTCGATGGCCGACGGCCGCTCCCGCAGGGCATCGAGCCAAGCCCCCGTGCGCGTGAGTTCCGCCGGGGGCGCGAGCTCGGGCTTCCACGCCGGGAGCCGAACGGCGAGGGGAATGGCGGACAGGTCGGTGAGGGTGGGATCGTCGCCGCCCGTCAGCCATGGTCCCTCGGTCCGCGCCAGCAGATCCTCGAGCCTCGCCCACCGCCGCACGAGCCGGCCCCGGAGGATGGAGACGAGGTCGGGATGGTCGCCGGCCTCGAGGCCGTACGCCTCCTTGCGCATGGAGAGGAAGAAGTTCAGGGTCAGCTCGTCGTCCACCCAGCGCATCAGCCCCCGCGCCGCCGCCCGTGCGGTGGGGTCGGCGGGCCAGAACGGGGGCTCGGGATGGGTCTCCTCGAGCCATTCGCAGATCGCCGCCGACTCCCGGATGGCGACGTCGCCGACCTCGAGCACGGGCACTCGGTTCGTCGGGTTGAGCTCTCGCAGCCGAGCCGGGCGGTTCCGCGGGTCGACCTCGATGAGCTCGACCTCGACGCCCTTCTCGGCGAAGGCGATCCGCGCCTTACCGGCGAACGGCGAGCGGTGCCATGACCACAGGCGGGGGGTCGACATGCCGCGGTGAGCCTAGTAGAAGGTCAGATACCGCTGCCACTCCCACTCCGACACGGCGTTATGGAAGTCCTCCCATTCCGCGCGCTTGAACTCGAGGTAGGCGGCGTGGAGCTCGGGGCCGAAGACCTCGAGCGCGAGCGGGTCGGCGGCGAAGGCGTCGGTCGCCTCCTGAAGCGAACGAGGCAGCTGCCTGACGCCGAGCTCGGCGAGCTGCTCGTCGGACTGGGTGTACATGTCGAGGTCGATC
The DNA here is from genome assembly GCA_035551955.1 of Solirubrobacteraceae bacterium. Lineage (GTDB taxonomy): Bacteria > Actinomycetota > Thermoleophilia > Solirubrobacterales > Solirubrobacteraceae > Palsa-465. Next base: position 10,153 of record DASZMD010000163.1, read on the forward strand.
GGCGGCCCGGGATCGGCGCCGGCGTCGATCGCCTCGAGCCCGGCCGCGAGCACGAGCGCCGCCCCCAGGTAGGCATTGACCGAGGCGTCGACGGCGCGTGATTCGACGCGCGGGGACTTCGTCGGGACGCGGAGCATGTGAGTGCGGTTGTTGCGGCCGTAGGAAATGAACACCGGCGCCCACGTCGAGCCGCTCATCGACCCCTGCTTGACCAGGCGCTTGTAGGAGTTGACGGTCGGGCAGGTGACGGCGACGATCGCGGGGGCGTGGCGGAGGATGCCGGCGAGGAACTGGTAGCCGAGCGGGGAGAGCCCACAGCCGTAGCGGTCCTCGCCCTCGGGGGCGAACACGTTCGTCCCGTCGCTCGTCGAGGCCAGGGACATGTTGAAGTGGGCGCCGCTCCCCGTCCTGTGCGACCACGGCTTGGGCATGAAGGTCGCCTCGTAGCCGTGATTGCGGGCGACCTCCTTGGCCATCATCCGGAAGAGCATGAAGCGGTCGGCCATGCCCAGCGCGTCGGTGTAGGCGAAGTCGAGCTCGTACTGGCCGTTGCCGTCCTCGTGGTCGAAGGAGTGGACGTCCCAGCCCATCTTGTTCATGTAGCGGACCATCTCGTCGAGGAAGTCGAGCGACTCGAGCACGCCGATCGCGTCGTAGGCGGGCTTGGCCAGCGTGTCGCGCGGGTTCCAGGGCGACGGACGGCCCCGCTCGTCGACGCGGACGAAGTAGAACTCGGTCTCGATCCCGAGATTGAAGATGAACCCTCGCTCGCGCGCGCGGGTCACCTGCCGGGAGAGCACGGTGCGCGAGCACATCGGATAGGGCTCCCCGCGCAGGTACAGGTTCCCGGGCGCGTAGGCCACCGCCGGCCGCCACGGGAGCGGCTCGATCGCCTGGGGATCGGGGAACACGGCGAGCTCGTCGTCGGCCGGGGACTGCCCGAGGAGATCGAGCGCCGCGCCCGTGAAGAGCTCCGATCCGCGCATCATGTCCGCGAAATGGGCGATCGGCACCGTCTTGCATTTGGCGATCCCGTGGCCGTCGGCGTAGGTCGCCATCACGTATTCGACCCCGACTTGCGCGAGCGCCTTCCTCAGCTCTCCCAGCTCGTAGTCGGAGTAGGACGGGGGCGACCCTGAAGCGTCTTGCACAGCTGCTCCTTCCGCGGGGGGAGAGGGCGGGCGAATATATTCACGGGCCCCGGAGACTGTAAATATGCAGATGTCCAAACGAGATCCTCGGTGGGCGGCGATGCCCGTGACCGCGGTTGGCGCGCAGGCGGCGGCGGACGCGATCGCGGTGCTCCCGGTGGGCGCGACCGAGCAGCACGGCCCCCACCTGGCCACCGGAGCGGACACGCTCTTCGCCGAGCAGGTGAGCGTTGCCGCTGCCTCGCGGACGGGCGACATCGTCCTCCCCGCCATCCCCTACGGATGCTCGCTCGGTCACACCTCGCGCTGGCCGGGAACGCTCTCGCTCCATCCGACGACGATGATCGCCCTCGTCGTCGAGGTCGGGCGCTGGGCCCACGCCTCGGGGTTCCGCAAGCTCGTGCTCGTCAACGGCCACGCGACCAACGGGCCTCCGTGCCAGAGCGCCCTGCTCGCGCTGCGCTACGAGCTCCCCGACCTGCGGCCGCGCTTCGTCTCCCTGTTCGAGCTCTCGCCCGAGATCGCCGCCCGCTACGCCGAGGACGCCCCCGACTTCCACGCTAACGAGGCCGAGACGAGCCTGATGCTGCACCTCGAGCCCGCGGGCGTCGACGCCTCGGCGTTCGTCGACGAGCCCGACCGCACCGTGGGCCGCGTCCTCATGTATCCGATGCCGGCGGTCACCGGGTCCGGCGTGGTGGGAGCGCCGAGCACGGCCAGCGTCGCGCGCGGAGCGGAGCTCTTCGAACGCCTCACCGACGCTCTGGCCGAGCTGCTCGTCGCCGCCCGGGCCGAGCGCGATCCGCAGCTGTGAGAACTGCCCGTCTAGCCATTCTCGGGGCGCTCCTCGCCGCCCTGGCTCTCCCGGTCAGCGCCCAGGCCGGCAACTACACGATCCACAATTGCCCGAGCTCGCTCCAGCCCAACAACGACGCGGGTCCGTGGCGATCATGGTCCACCGGGCCGCTCCCGAGCGCCGGGGCCTACCAGGGCTCGTGCACCCCCAACGGCGTGCTCGGAGCGGCGATCGGGTGGTACGCCAATGAGCAGAGCTTCAGTACCGACCTCGGGGTGCAGCTCCAGACGCCCTCGAGCTCGATCTCGATCGTCTCCCTGCGCCTGGTGTGGGCGGCGTCGGGCAAGAGCAGCGGCTCGGACACCTTCGGGCAGGTCCTGTCGGACACCGGCTCGGAGATCGCCCACGAGGCGCCGTTCAGCCAGCCCGACGTGGTCGCCTTCCCCGACGGGACCCGCACCGCCTACGTAGACAGCTACTGCTCGACCGACGGCTCCACCAACTGCTACTTCCACTCCAACACCACGCCGGTGATCGAGCTCAGCGGCATGGACACCACGCTCGCCGAGTCGGTTCCGCCCACCGCCACCGTCACCGGCGGCTCCCTGGCCGGCGCCGGTGCGGTGTCGGGAACGGGGACGCTCGACTTCACCGCCGACGACGCCGATAGCGGTGTCCTGCAGTCACAGCTCCTCATCGACGGCGCCCCCGTGCTCACCGACGGCTACACCGCCCAGTGCCCGTACACGAACTTCGCCGCATGCCCGACGTCGATGCCCGACTCGATGGTCTGGAGCACGACCTCCGTGCCCGACGGCTCCCACCAGGTGGCGCTGCGGGTCACCGACGCGGCGGGCAACGTCCAGACCGTGGACGACCACACCGTCGTCGTCTCCAATCCCACCATCACGCCGGCGCCGCACAAGCGCGGCGAGGTCAAGGTGCGCTTCGTCGTCGTCTGGACATGGCAGCCCACCCACACGCGGCTGATCTCGATCAGGGCCGAGCACCTGGCCCGCAGCGCCCACCTCGCCATCGTCTGCAAGGGCGCCGGCTGCCCGCGGCGGTTCGCCCGGGGCGTGCGCGATGTCCCCGCCGCCCGGCTGCGCGGGGAGCTTCAGGGCCGGGTCTTCGCCGCCGGAAACCGGCTCGATCTCACCATCACCCAGGCGGGGCTCTCGCGCGAGCGGGTCCAGTTCAGGATCCGGGCCGGCGCCAGGCCGGTCGCCAGGGTCCGCTGAGCGCCTTTAGGCGATTCTTCGGATCCCCGGCGTTCTGGGACGGATATTCGTGTACCTTGGGCGTGCGGGTTCAAGGTCGACGTTTGCGCTACCGAGTTCAAGCTTGAGGCAGCGCTCCGCGTCGCCCACCACCCGCGACTCCCCCCTAACTGTGACCCTGATCTTCGGCATCCTGCTCGCGTTCGCCTGCGCGCTCGCGACCAACATCGGCTTCATCTACAAGCACCGCGGAGCGTGCGCCGCTCCCTCGGTCGACGTCACCCGTCCGTTCTGGACGACCCGCAAGCTCTACGCCTCGCGCTGGTTCGCCGTCGGCATGGTCGTCGCCGCCGTGGCCTGGGTCTTCCACGTCGCCGCCATGGCGGTGGCGCCGCTCTCCGTCGTCCAGCCCGTGCTCGCGGGCGGGGTCGTGCTCCTCGCCGTGATGGCCGAGAAGATGCTCGGCGTCCGCGTCGGGACCCGGCAGTGGATCGGCCTCGGGCTCACCGCGCTCGGGCTCGTCCTCCTCGCCCTCACGCTCCCCGCGACTCACGGCGCGCAGTCGCACTTCTCCCTCCCGGGCATGATCGGCTTCGAGTCCGCCCTCATCGTCGGCGGCGGCCTGCTCATCATGGGCCCGCGTATCGGCGCCCCCGCCCACCATCACGGCTTCATGCTCGGCGCGGCCGCGGGGATGATGTTCGGCGTCTCCGACGTCGCCATCAAGGCGATCTCCGGCCTCGTCGGGAGCTCCGGCCTCGCCGGGCTCCTCACCCCCTGGTCGGCCGTGACCGCGGGCGCCTCGGTGGTCGCCTTCTTCGCCTCGGCCAAGGGCCTCCAGGACGGCGAGCCGGTGGCCGTGATCGCCGTCACCGGGACCGCGGCCAGCGTGGCCGGGATCGTCGGCGGGATCATCGTCTTCGGCGACCCGATGCCCGCCAACCCGGTCGTCCTCATCGTGCAGTGCCTGGCCTTCACCTTCGTCGTCCTCGCCGCCTGGCTGATGCCGGCGCCGGTGCGGGCGGCCCCGGCGTTCGCCTAGCGGCGAACGCGGCGCTCAGCGCGAGGTGAGCGCCACCGCGCTCGACACCGAGCGCGCGTTGCGCGCATCGGCGGCGAGCATGACCCGGAAGCGCATGCTCGCGCGGCGGGCCGGCAGCTTCTCAGCGACCCGGAAGGCCGACCGGGCACTCAGCTTCGGCCGGGCGATGGTCACCCACTTCCCGCCCCGCAGGCGCTGGAGCAGGACCCGCTCACCGGCGTGGCTGGGGGCGACCGTGGCCGAGAGCATGACCCTGGCGCCCGCCTTGGGATGAATGCTCGAGGAGTGCAGGGCGATGGCCGCCAGCACCGTCTCGCTCTCGGCCGGGCTCTGAAGGCCAGCCGCCTTGGTGTACCACTGCGTGTTGGTCTGCACCGCGCGCACGAACTGGTAGGTGCCGGTGGCGCTCGTCTGCGTCTGCGCGACGTCGGTGAACGTCGACTGGCCCGCTGGTCGCTCGTAGAGGTCGACCTTCTGCGAGGCGACGGTGGCTCCGGTCAGGGCGCCGGTGATGTTCGTGTTGGTGCCCTCGCTGACCGTGCTCGGGTTCACGACGATGGTCAGCCCGGCCGGGCAGGGGGTGGTGGTGCAGCAGTTCGTGCCCGACGCCGGGTTGCAGCATCCGGCAATGGTGGGGACCGGGCAGCACGTCACCGCGTTCGCGGGGATCGCGACGATCGGACTGCAGCACGGAGGGGCGGCGGCCCCCGGGCAGATGATCGACGGCCCGCCGTGGACCGTGCTGGCCGCGGCTGCGCTCGGAGAGAGGGCCGCCAGCACGGCCACGCCGAGGACGAGAACGCCCGAGGCGAGGAGCACTCTGAAGCACCGGGACACGACCCTCACGGGTCATATATACCCCATCCGCTGGGGGCCCGACACCCTAGGATGCCTGTCGTGTCCGCGGCCTACATGCATCACCGCGAGCGCAGGCGCCGGCTGCTCGGCCCAGGGCGACGATGCTGTTAGATGCTGCCTCCATGACCACCGCCACCGATCCCTACGCCACGCTCGGCGCCGAGCTCGCCGAGCTCGCGCCGCCGACGGGCGTCCTCGACGCCCATACCCACCTCGGAGCCGACGAGGACGGTCGCTCGCTCGATCCCGGCACCCTCATGGCCGCCCTCGACGAGGTCGACCCCGCGGGGCGGGCGGTGGTCTTCCCCTTCCACGACCCCGAGCGCCATCCCGCCTACCGCCTCCCCAACGACCGTGTCCTCGCGTGGGCGCGCGAGAGCGGCGGGCGCCTGATCCCCTACTGCCGTCTCGACCCCGAGGAGGAGCCGGTGGCCGAGGCCGAGCGCTGCCTGGGCCTCGGGGCGCGCGGGATCAAGCTCCACCCCCGCGCCCAGGAGTTCGAATTCGGCCACCCCGCCGCCGCCGCCATCTTCTCGGTCGCGCGCGACGCCGGTGTTCCCATCCTCATCCACGCCGGCCGCGGGATGCGCTCGATGGCCGCCCTCGTCGATCTCGCCCAGCGCTTCCCGGAGGTCCCGCTCGTCCTCGCCCACGCCGGGATCGCCGACCAGGCCGTGTTCGCCGCCGGGCTCGCCGACCACCCCTGCGCGCTCTACGACACGAGCTGCTTCGGGCCCCAGGACGTGGTCGAGCTCTTCGCCCGCGTGCCCGCCGAGCGGGTCGTGTTCGCCTCGGACATCCCCTATGGCCGGCCCAACGGCGGCCTCTACCTGGCCATGCGCGTCGCCGCTCTGGCCGGGCTCGACGCCGAGGATCGCGCACTCGTGGCCGGGGGGACGATGGCGGCGGTGCTCGCCGGCGAAGGCCCGCCGCCCGCCAGGCCGCCGCGTCTCGATCGCATGCGGCCGGCGAGCGGCTCGCTCACCCGCATCGCCGCCTATCTCCTCATGGGCTTCGGCGCCGTGATCGCGTCGCCGCCCCCGGATCCCGCTCGCGCCCTGCCCTGGGTCGCTCTCGCCGAGGCCGTGTGCCGCGACCCCGATCCCGGCGCCGTCGGCCCCGTGCTCGAGCGCATCGGCGGCCTCCTCGACGCCGCCGAGTCGCTCATCGGCGCCGGGGAGGCGCCGGATCCCCGCCCCGCCATCGGGTTGATCCACGCCGCGGCGACGATCGCCGCGACCGAGCCGGTCGGGGTTCAGGCGAAGACGGCCTCGTAGGTGATGCCGTCGGAGTCGGCGGCGACCGGACCGAGGAAGAGGTCGAACCGTCCCATCTCGGCGTGCGCCACCCGGTGGGTGACCTGTGCGAGGGTCGGCGACAGAGGCCCGCGAAAGCGCAACGAGAACGGCTGGCGGTAGCCCGGCCGCTCGCCGAGCACGGTCACCTCGGCGAGGCGGATCGCCACCGGATCCGCCTCGATGTCGACGATCTCGAACGACGTGCCGAGGACGGCGTCGAAGTCGGCCGCGGTGAGCGCGGCGAAGTCGGGCATAGGGGCTCGCATCGTAGTGGCGGGATGGCTCGAGCCGGGTTTGCCGCGCGCTACCGTTGTCGTCAACCGAGACCCGCTTTCGCGGGAAGGAGAGCAGATGACCAGCATCGAAGAGGTGGTCGAGACCGAGCAGGGGACGCTCCAGGAGCTCGCACGCAGGCACCTGTGGATGCACTTCACCCGGCTCTCGGCCTACGCCGATCACGAGGTGCCGGTCATCGTGCGCGGCGACGGGTGCTACGTGTACGACGAGCACGGCAACCGCTATCTCGACGGACTCTCGGCGCTCTTCTGCGTCAATATCGGACACGGTCGCGGCGACATCGTCCAGGCGGGCGCCGAGCAGGCCAAGGACCTCGGGTTCTTCACCAACTGGTCCTACGCCCACCCGCCCGCGATCAAGCTCGCCGCCCGGATCGCCGAGCTCGCGCCCGGCGATCTGAACCGCGTGTTCTTCACCAGCGGCGGCAGCGAGGCGGTCGAATCGGCGATCAAGCTCGCGCGCCAGTACTTCAAGCTCGCCGGCAAGCCGACGAAGACCAAGCTCATCGCGCGCGAGGTCGCCTACCACGGCACCAGTCTCGGCGCCCTCTCGGCTACGGGCATCACCGCCCTGCGTGAGCCCTTCGAGCCGCTCACCCCCGGGGGCTGCCACGTCCCCAACACCAACGCCTACCGGATGCCGGCGGGCATGACCGACGCCGGCTTCGCCGAGGCGATCGCCCAGCGGATCGTGTTCGAGGGTCCCGACACGGTGGCCGCGGTGATCCTCGAGCCGGTCCAGAACGCCGGCGGCTGCTTCACGCCCCCCGAGGGCTACTTCGCGCGCGTGCGCGAGATCTGCGACGAGTACGACGTCCTGCTCATCTCCGACGAGGTGATCTGCGCCTGGGGCCGCCTCGGGGAGTGGTTCGGCGCCGACCGCTACGGGTACCAGCCCGACATCATCACCACCGCCAAGGGACTCACGAGCGCCTACGCCCCGATGGGCGCGCTGATCGCCTCCGATCGTCTCGCCGAGCCCTTCCTCGAGGGGACGAGCAGCTTCACCCATGGCTTCACCTTCGCCGGGCACCCGGTGTGCGCGGCGATCGCCATGGCCAACCTCGACGCCCTCGAGCACGAGGGGATCCTCGAGCACGTCCGCGCCCAGGAGCCCGCGTTCCGGGCCATGCTCGAGTCGCTGCGCGACATCCCGATCGTCGGCGACGTCCGCGGCGCCGGCTACTTCCACGCCATCGAGCTCGTCAAGGACCAGGAGACCAAGGCCTCGTTCGACGCGGCGGAGTCGGAGACCCTGCTCCGCGGGTTCCTCTCCGGCGAGCTCTTCCGCCGCGGCCTCATCCGCCGCGCCGACGATCGCGGCGATCCCGTCGTCCAGCTCTCCCCGCCGCTCATCGCCGGCCCCGAGCAGTTCGAGGAGATCGAGGCGGTCCTGCGCCCGGTCCTCACCGAGGCGAGCAAGCGAATATGAAGGTCGGGGTCCCCACCGAGGTCAAGTCCGACGAATACCGCGTCGCCCTGACCCCGGCCGGGGTCCGCGAGCTCGCCGACGCCGGCCACGAGGTGATCGTCCAGAGCGGCGCCGGCGAGGGCTCGGCGATTCCCGACGAGCGCTACGCCGAGCAGGGCGCGAAGATCGCCCCCGACGCCGAGGCCGTCTTCGGCGAGGCCGAGCTCATCGTCAAGGTCAAGGAGCCCCAGCCCGAGGAGGTCCGCCTGCTCGAGCCCCGCCACACGCTCTTCACCTACCTCCACCTCGCCGCCGACCCCGAGCTCACGCGCGCGCTGATGGCCTCGGGGGCGACCTGCGTGGCCTACGAGACGGTCGAGGACGCCCGCGGGCGGCTGCCGCTCCTGGCGCCGATGTCGGAGGTGGCGGGCAAGATCGCCACCCAGGCTGGAGCCTTCATGCTCGAGAAGCCCCTCGGCGGTCGCGGCATCCTCCTCGGCGGCGTCCCCGGCGTGGCGGCCGCCAGCGTGATGGTCATCGGCGGCGGCGTGGTGGGAATGAACGCGGCCTTCATCGCCCTCGGCATGGAGGCCACCGTGTACGTGTTCGACCGCAACATCGATCGCCTCCGCGAGCTCGACATCGCCTTTGGCGGCCGCGCCGACACATGCTTCGCCACCACGCTGGCGATCGAGGAGCGCCTCCCCGACATCGATCTCGTGATCGGCGCCGTCCTCGTCCACGGCGCCCGCGCCCCGCGCGTCATCACCCGTGCCCAGCTCGGCCTCATGCAGGAGCACGCCGTGCTCGTCGACGTCTCCATCGACCAGGGCGGCTGCTTTGAGACCTCACGCCCCACCACCCACTCGAACCCCACCTACGAGGTCGACGGGATCACCCACTACTGCGTGACGAACATGCCCGGCGCGGTCCCCATCACCTCGACCTACGCGCTCACCAACGCGACCATGCCCTACGTCCTGGACCTCGCCGAGCACGGCATCGTGGGGGCGATCGCCGGGAACCCGGGGCTGCGGCTCGGGGTCAACATCGTTGCTGGGCAGGTCACCTACGCCCCGGTGGCGGAGGCCGTCGTGGTTCCGGTGGTCGACGTCGAGGACGCCCTGGCGGGGGTGGCGGCGGCGGGGCGCTAGACGGCGGCGGCTGTCGCGCGCGAGGCGGGGGCGGCCGGGGATGGCCCCCCTGCTACATTCCGCAGCCGATGCCTACCACCAGCCAGCTCATCCGCAAGGGCCGCAAGGCACCCAAGAAGAAGCTCGCCACCCCGGGCCTGAAGTCGGGCAAGGGACGCAAGCAGAAGGTGGCCGCGCCCCAGCGCCGCGGCGTGTGCACGCGCGTCTACACGACCACGCCCAAGAAGCCGAACTCGGCGCTGCGCAAGGTCGCCCGCGTCCGGCTGACGAGCCAGATCGAAGTCACCGCCTACATCCCGGGCGTGGGACACAACCTGCAGGAGCACTCGATCGTGCTCGTTCGCGGCGGCCGTGTCCGTGACCTGCCGGGTGTCCGCTACAAGATCATCCGCGGTTCGCTGGACACCCAGGGCGTCCGCAACCGCAAGCAGGCGCGCAGCCGCTACGGCGCGAAGAAGGAGAAGAGCTGAGATGCCGCGTAAGGGTCCCGCAGCGAAGCGGCAGCTGGTCACCGATCCGGTGTACGGCTCGCCGCTCGTTACCGCGCTCGCTAACAAGGTGCTCAAGGACGGGAAGCGGTCGCTCGCCGAGCGCACTGTCTACGGGGCGCTCGAGGGCTGCCGCGAGAAGAACGGCAACGACCCCGTGGTCACCCTCAAGCGCGCGCTGGACAACGTCAAGCCGACCCTTGAGGTTCGCAGCCGCCGCGTCGGCGGTGCCACCTACCAGGTCCCGGTGGAGGTGCGCGCCTCGCGCAGCACCACCCTGGCCCTGCGCTGGATCGTGCTGTACGCCCGGGCGCGCCGTGAGAAGACGATGACCGCGCGGCTGATGAACGAGCTGCACGACGCCAGCAACGGCCTTGGCGCCAGCGTCAAGCGCCGTGAGGCCACTCACAAGATGGCGGAGTCCAACAAGGCCTTCGCGCATTACCGCTGGTAACACCCAGAACTAGCATTAAGGACGAGGAACGGAACGTGGCCACCATGACTGCCGCAGATCTCGCCAAGGTCCGCAACATCGGGATCATGGCGCACATTGATGCTGGCAAGACGACGACGACCGAGCGCATCCTCTTCTACACCGGCATCAACTACAAGATCGGTGAAGTCCACGATGGCGCGGCCACGATGGACTGGATGCCGCAGGAGCAGGAGCGCGGCATCACGATCACGTCTGCCGCGACCAC
>DASZMD010000164.1:0-9912 GCA_035551955.1 Solirubrobacteraceae bacterium
GAGACGTCGATCGCCAAGCTCTACGCCACCGAGGCGGCGATCCGCTGCTCGAACACCGCGATCCAGGTCCACGGCGGCGCCGGTTACGTCGACGACCACCCCGTCGAGCGCTACTTCCGCGACGTGCGCGTCACCTCGCTCTACGAGGGCACCTCGCAGATCCAGAAGCTGATCATCGGCCGCGCGCTGACCGGGATCAACGCGCTCGTGCCCTCGTGAGCCGGTGCCCGAGCTGACGCTTGAGCGCGCCGAGCCCGGCCGTTATGTTCTCGGCGGCCTCGGGACGCTGCGGAGCGGGCGGCGCTCCACCGAGATCGAGGCCGGCGGCACGGCGTGGAAGCTCCGGCGAGGCTTCGGCAAGACCATCAAGGCGAGCGATACCGTCAGCGGCGCCCGCGAGGCCCGCTACGTCCCCGGCGGGCGGCTGCGCATGCGCGGGATCTATCTCGGCACCATCGAGCTCGGCGACCGGGAGCTCGACTGGCGCGCCGATCACTACATGGGCGAGCACTTCACGGTGCGAGAGTCCGGCTACGTCCTCGCCAAGTTCGACGCCGGCACCGACGCCCGTCCCGTCGGCGTCGCCCTCTTCGGCCTCGAGCACCTCGAGGCGCTGCCCCTCCTCTTCTGCTGCCACATCGTCAAGTGCGTCGTCGACATGACGATGGAGGCGGGCTCGCCCGGAGCACCGGTGGAGCCGAGATGACCTCCCCGCCCAAGACCATCGGCGTCGTCGGCGCCGGCACGATGGGCGCCGGCATCGCCCAGCTCGCGTGCCTCGCGGGCGCGCGCACGCTCCTCCACGACCCCGTGCCCGACGCGCTGGCGCGCGGGTCCGAGCACATCCGCGCCCAGCTCGCGCGCGCCGTCGAGCGCGGCCGTCTCGGCGCCGGCGACGCCGAGGCGGCGAGCGCGCGGCTCGAACCCGCCCCGACGCTCGCCGACCTGGCGGCCGCCGAGCTCGTGATCGAGGCCGCGCCTGAGTCGCTCGAGGTCAAGCGCGCCCTGTTTGCCGAGCTCTCGAGCGTCGTGGCCGGCGAGTGCGTGCTCGCCACCAATACCTCGTCGCTGCTCGTGACGGCGATCGCCGCCGCGGCGCGGAACCCCGAGCGCGTGGTCGGGATGCACTTCTTCAACCCCGCCCCGGTCATGCGCCTGGTGGAGGTGGTGGCCGGAGAGCAGTCGGGCGAGCGCGCCCTCGCCGTCGCCCACGCCGCGGGCACGGCCATGGGCAAGGACGTGATCCTCGCCGCCGACGGCCCGGGGTTCCTCGTCAACCGGTGCAACCGCCCGTTCGGGCTCGAGGCGCTCAAGCTCCTGCAGGAGGGGATCGCGCCGCTCGAGGACATCGACCGCATCTGCCGTCTCGGCGGCGGCTTCCGCATGGGCCCCTTCGAGCTCATGGACCTCGTCGGCATTGACGTCGGCCTCGACGTCTCGCGCTCGTTCTACGAGCAGAGCTTCGGCGAGGCGCGCTGGCGGCCCTCCCCGATCGCCACCCGCATGGTCGCCGCGGGACGGCTCGGGCGCAAGGCGGGACGCGGGTACTACCACTACGGCTCCCAAGCACACCGGCCCGAGGATCCCGAGCCCCCGCCCGCGAGCGGCGGCGACGGCCTCGTGGTCATCGCCGGAACCACCATCCTCGCCGGCGAACTGGCGAGCGCGGCCGCCGCCGCGGACTGGGACGTCCGTGCCCCGGACGAGGCCGCGGGCCAGGTGCCCTTCCTGATCCTCGACTGCACGACGACGGAGGAGCCCGACGCGCCGCTCGAGGGCGGCCCCCAGGCCATCTGCTGCGCCGCGGGCTCGCTCGCCGCGCTCGACCCCGCGGGCACCGCCGCGGGATTCCATGCCCTCCCCCCGCTCGCCTCCGCCTCGCTCGTCGAGCTCACCCGCGGGCCGGACACCGCCGAGTCCGCCGCCGCGGCGAGCGAGCACTTCTTCGGCACCCTGGGCAAGCACGTGACCTGGGTCAGGGATGCGCCCGGCCTCGTCCTCGGCCGCATCGTCTGCCAGGTCATCAACGAGGCCGCCTTCGCGCTCGGCGAGGGAATCGGGAGCGCCGAGGACATCGACACCGGAATGCGGGGCGGACTCAACTATCCCCACGGCCCCCTCCGCTGGGCCGACGCCATCGGCCTCGACCACGTCCTCGCCGTGCTCGACGCCCTGATGCTCGAGCGCGGCGAGGAGCGCTACCGCGCCGCCCCTGCCCTCCGGCAGCTGGCGTGGTCGGGCCGCCTCGGCGCCGCGACCGGCGAGGGCTTCTTCGCCTCCGCCGACGACGACGATTAGCCTTTCGAGCCGATGAGAGCCGTCACCTTCCAAGCCCCGGGCGAGGTCAGCGTCGAGGACCGACCCGAGCCCGAGCCGCTCGCGCGCGACGACGCGGTCGTGCGGATCGAGGCGAGCGGCATCTGCGGCTCTGATCTCCACATCTACCACGGCCGCGTCCAGGTCGAGCCGGGCTTCACCATCGGCCACGAGTTCGTCGGCACCGTCGTCGCGGCCGGCGAGGACGTGACGCGCGTGAGCGTCGGCGACCGCGTGCTCGGGTGCTTCCACACCGCGTGCGGGACGTGCTTCTTCTGCCTGCGCGGCGCGTACCACAAATGCGATAACGCCCGCACCTTCGGCCACGGCGCCGGGCTCGGCTCGCTCCCCGGAACCCAGGCCGAGCAGGCCCTCGTCCCCCGCGCCAACCTGACCCTGCGCCGAGTCCCGCCCGGCATGGCGAGCGAGACCGCGCTGTTCGCGGGCGACGTCATGGGAACCGGGTACCACGCGGTCGCGGAGAGCGGGGTGCGCCCGGGCGACAGCGTGGTGGTGCTCGGCCTCGGTCCCGTCGGTCTGTGCGCGGTCCAGGTGGCGATCGCCGCGGGCGCCGCCCCCGTGATCGCCGTCGACGCGGTCCCGGCGCGGCTCGAGGTCGCCCGCGGCTTCGGGGCGATACCCGTGCACCTGACCGAGGAGAACCCGCGCGCGGTGGTAAAGACGCACACCGAAGCACGCGGCGTCGATGTCGCCATCGACGCCGTCGGCCATCCGGACGCCCTCGACCTGGCGATCCGCCTGGCGCGCAAGGCGGGCACGGTGAGCGCCATCGGCGTCTACGCCGAGCGCTGCCAGGTCCACATGGGTCTGGTGTGGATCAAGGCCCTCACCCTCCACGCCGGCCCCGCCAACGTCATCGGCCACGTCGACCGGGTGCTGGGGATGCTCGCCGCCGGGGTGCTCGACCCCGGGCCCCTGGTCACCCACCACCTGCCCCTCGACGACGCGCGCGAGGCGTACGCGATCTACGATCGTCGCGAGGCCCTGAAGATCGTCCTCACCCCATGAGCGCCGTCACCCCGCCCACCCTCCCCGACGCCCTCTCCGAGCCCGCGCGCGCCTTCGCCGCGCGCGAGCATCGCCTCCTCATCGACGGAGAGCACGTTCCCGCCACCGACGGGCGCACCTTCGAGACCCTCGACCCGGCGACGGGAAGACCGATCGCCCGCGTCGCCCACGCCGGACCCGAGGACGTGGCGCGCGCGGTCGCCGCCGCCCGCGCCGCCTTTCGAGACGGCCCCTGGCGCTCGCTCGCGGCCGCCGACCGAGGCATGCTCATGAGCCGCCTCGCCGATGAGATCGAGGCCCACGCGGACGAGCTCGCCGAGCTCGAGGCACTCGACAACGGCAAGCCGGTCAAGCTCGCCAAGCTCGTCGACGTGGCCTCGGCGGCGCGCCAGCTGCGCCACTTCGCCGGCTGGCCCGAACGGATCCTCGGCGACGTCGTTCCCGTCCACCAGCCCGACGTCCTCTGCTACACGCGCAAGGAGCCGGTCGGCGTGTGCGGGCAGATCATCCCCTGGAACTTCCCGCTCCTGATGGCGAGCTGGAAGATCGCGCCGGCGCTCGCCGCCGGCTGCACCATCGTCCTCAAGCCCGCCGAGCAGACGCCCCTGACCGCCCTGCGCCTCGGCGAGCTCGCGCTCGCGGCGGGCATCCCCGCCGGCGTGCTCAACGTCATCACCGGGGCCGGCGATACCGGCGCCGCGCTCGTCGACCACCCCGGCGTCGACAAGATCGCCTTCACCGGCTCCACCGAGGTCGGCCGGGAGATCGGCGCCAAGGCGGGACGCGCGCTCAAGCGCGTGACCCTCGAGCTCGGCGGGAAGTCGCCTAACGTCATCCTCCCCGACGCCGACCTCGACGCCGCCGTCAAGGGCTCCTTCCAGGCCATCTACTTCAACACCGGCCAGGCGTGCAATGCGGGCAGCCGGCTCTTCGTCCACCGCGACCAGTTCGACGAGGTGGTAGGCGCCCTCGCTGCGCGCGCGGCCAAGACCCGCCTCGGCCCGGGCCTCGAGCCCGGCACGCAGCTCGGCCCCGTCGTCTCCGCCGAGCAGCATCGGAGGGTCAGCGAGTACATCGAGGCGGGCCGCAGCGAAGGAGCCGAGCTCGTGGCCGGCGGCGGTCCCGGCAACGGCTCGGGCGGCTACTTCATCGAGCCGACGCTGTTCACCGCCACCAGCGATGACCTGCGCATCGCCCGCGAGGAGATCTTCGGGCCCGTGCTCGTCGCCCTCCCCTACGAATCCCTCGAAGAGCTCGCCCGGCGCGCCAACGACAGCGAGTACGGCCTGGCGGCCGGCGTGTGGACCCGTGACCTCGGGCAGGCGCACCGGCTCGCCGCCCTCCTCCAGGCCGGCTCGGTGTACGTCAACTGCTGGGGCCTCGGCGATCCCGGGGCGCCCTTCGGCGGCTACAAGGCCTCGGGCGTCGGTCGCGAGCACGGGCTCGTCGGCCTCGAGGCCTACCTCGAGACCAAGACGGTGTGGGCGAACCTCGCCTGAGCGCTACGCGAGCTTGCCGAAGTCGGCCGGGTCCCAGGCGAGCAGGGCCAGCAGCTGCACCATCGCGCTCTGATCGAGGAGGCCGTCCTGGTCTGAGACGTGGAAGCGGTCGGCCTCGTCGCGCCGCTCGTCCCACGCCCAGTCGGCGTAGCGGCGCACCGCTCCGATGATCTCGGCGCGCAGGTCGGCGTCGCCGGTGGCGGCATGGAGGAGCAGGAGGTTGCGGTACAAGATCGCGTGGAAGGATGGCGGCTGGCGCTCGAGCTCGGCCATCGAGTAATGGCGCAGGGCCTTGCGGGCGATCGCCTCGGCGCGGTCGAGATACAGCGCCGCCGACTCTCCACCCCGGCGCGCGAGGAGGACGTTGGTGCCGACCATGCTGCCCTGGTTGTAGGTCCAGAGCAGCTTGTCGATCGTGTTGTCGCCGCGGATCTTGTCCCAGAAGAGCCCGGTGCCCGCCTCCTCGCTGCCCCGGCTGGCGTCAAGGGTCGCCAGCACCCACTCATACATGTCCTCGGCGCCGATCGGTCCCGGCGGCGTGAAGGCGGCGCCCTCGAGTTCGGCCAGATGGAGCCCGAGCTCGGCGTTGGGGGCGTTGGAGACGGTATTGCGGTCGTGGTTGCGCTTGCCTACCCCGTGACCCTGCTCGACCCAGAACACGCCGCCGGGGCTCGGCACGTCGGTCCGCCGGTCCCACCCTCCCACGGCGAAGCGAAAGAGCTCCTCGGCACGGCCGAGGTTGCCCGCTCCGGGGCGCAGGCGCTCGTGCTCGATGAGGGCGAGCCCCACCCAGGCGTTGTCGTCGTAGTAGCGGTCGCCGCCGATGCGGGTCCCAACCGGATCCGAGGCGTAGGCCGGGTAGTCGCCGTCGGGGTCGTAGTAGCGCTCGAGCGCCCGCAGCCGATCGGCGATCTCGGCGTCCGCGTCGAAGCCGCCGACCAGGCCGGGATCGACCCCCGCGAGGTCGAGCGTCGCGACCATGGCGCGCGCGAACGGCCACACATGCGCCGCCGTCCACGGCAGATGGAACCGGCCGTCTCGCCGGTAGAGCCCATTCGGCTTGCGAAAGCCGTCCTGCATCGCCGCGAACGCGCGCAGCGCCCGGGCGGCGTAGAGGTCCGGCCCGTCCTGCGGCGGCGACACGGCTACAGCGTAGTGAGCCCGAGACCCGTCATCGCGATCGCCGCCACGAGCAGGCGGCGGTCGCCCGAGAGCGCGGCGAGCGGCACGAGCCACCCGACGTACCAGGGGACGAGCAGACCGGCGGTGACGAGGAGGCCGAACGTCGCCCAGCCCGCGCCGGCGATCCAGTCGAGCTCCCCCTTCCACACGCGCCGCACCAGCCAGACGAGACAGACGAGGAAGCCGGCGTCGAGCACGAGGCCCGCGGGGCCGCTCAGGCTCCCGAGGCCGAGCACTTTCAAGATCACTCCGGGAATGCTCTGCGCGCCGCCCTCGTCCTGGATCTTCTGCACCGTCCCCAGCAGGTGCAGCGGCCCGCTCCCGAACAGGGCGAAGCCGAGGATCACGGCGAGCACGGCGGCCGCGGCGGCACCGGTGAGCAGGGAGAGGCGCCGCCGCGACCCGTCGCCGCGGGCGTGGCTGGCGGCGAAGGCGAAAGGCAGCAGCAGTCCCGCGGTGAACTTGACCACGGTGGCGGCCACGATCAGCGCTCCGCTCGTGCGCTCGTTCTGGCGCAGGAGGACGTAGACGCCCGTGACGAGGAAGGCGAGCATGAGGAGATCGTTGTGTCCGCCTCCCACCCCGAACACGACGATCACGGGGTTGAGTCCGACCAGAGCGGCGGCCTTGACCGGGTTCAAGCCGCGCAGGCGGGCGGCGTTCCAGACCGCCGCGACGATGACGAGGACCGAGGCCGCGGCGATCGCTTTGTAGGCGATCACGCCCGCCGGGACGTCGAGGGGGGCGAGGACGGAGCTGATGGCGGTGAATAGAGGACCGTAGGCGGTGGGCGTGGTCGCCCATTGCGTGCCGATGAACGAAGTCAGCGGATCGAGGATCGTGTTGGGCCCATGCAGATAGGGGTTGGAGCCGTAGACGGCAGCCATGCGGCCGTACGCCATGTAGCTGAACATGTCGGTCGAGAGCAGCGGCGGGGCGAGCAGGGCCAAGGCGTTGAGGACGCCGATGGACACGAGCACGGCCCGCGCCGAGAGCTG
Source organism: Solirubrobacteraceae bacterium (assembly GCA_035551955.1). Classification (GTDB taxonomy): domain Bacteria; phylum Actinomycetota; class Thermoleophilia; order Solirubrobacterales; family Solirubrobacteraceae; genus Palsa-465. The sequence goes on from DASZMD010000164.1 coordinate 7,025, forward strand.
GTCGGCGGCCCGGATCGCCACCGCGTAGGAGATGAGCATCAGCGCGAGCACGGCGATCAGTCCCCCGAGGCCGAGGTCGAAGCCGTGGCGACCGAAGGGCCCGGTCAGCCAGTCGGGCAGCGAGCGCACCGACTCGGGCAGGAGCAGGCCCGTTCGCGCCGCCGAACCGACGATCACGATCCCCGTCGCCAAGAGGCCGCCGAGCCCAACCCATCCCCAGCGCATGGAGAGGGCTTTCCGTGAGCCGGGACCGGACGTCGTTAGCTCGAACGCGCCGCCCAGCGAGGTAGCACCGAGCGGCTCGCTGACCTTCATCCGACAGAGCATGCCACTCCGGACGGTCATCCGCTTCGCGCGGGCCTCCGCGGGCTGGACAGATGGTCCACGGGACGGGGCCGAGGCTGCACGATCGTCCGCCGCCGACCGAGATGCAACACATGTCCCAGCACGATGAGAAACGGTCATGTAGTCTGCCCGCGATGCCGCTGGCTGGGGATCTCAGCGGGCGCTGGCGCACGTCCAAAATGGGACTGGGCGTAGTGTTGCTCGCCTCATTTGCCCTGTTCGTTACCGTTCCGCGCCCTGCTCTCGCCACCGTCCGCGCTCACGCCACCGGCGTGCGTGACGGCTGTGCCGACGCGGCCATTACCGCCACCAGCGCCGCGCCGCAGGCCATGCGCGACGCCGTCGTGTGCCTGGTCAACTTCGAGCGCGCGCGCTACCGCCTCCCCCCTCTCACCCAGGTGCACAAGCTCGACATCTCGGCGCAGGGCTACACCGCCGAGATGGTGCGCCGCCGGTTCTTCAGCCACACCGCCCCCGACGGCTCGACCCCGGGCGGGCGCATCGCTGCCACCGGCTACCGGTGGTCGTGGGCGGGCGAGAACATCGCCAGCGGGTACTCCACTCCCGCAGCCGTTGTCTCGGGCTGGATGCACAGCCAGGGCCACTGTTACAACATGCTCGCGCCCTCGTTCAGCAACATCGGCGTGGGCGTCAGCCCCCACCCCGCCGGCGGTGCCAACGTGCCCTCGACGTGGACGCAGGACTTCGGGCTACCACGAGGCGCCCACGCGCCGTCGAGCAAGTGGGGCCCGGCTAACAGCTGCCCACATTGACAGCCAACATCGCGCGCGGTGCGGTCTATCGCGCGGTGATCTCGGCGCCCTTGCGCGGGTCAGCCGACTCGAAAGGGCCGGCGTCGCGCAGGTACCACTCCGCGTCGAGTGCTGCTTGACACCCTGAGCCGGCGGCCGTGACCGCTTGGCGGTAGGTGTGATCGACGAGGTCACCGGCGGCGAAGACGCCGGGAAGATTGGTGCGCGTCGACTTGCCCTGGGTGACCACGTACCCGTTCTCGTCGGTGTCGACCTGACCCTGGACGAGCTGGGACTGGGGCTCGTGGCCGATGGCGATGAAAGCGCCGCTGATCGGGAGCTCGCGCTCGGAGCCGTCGCCGGTGTGGCGCAGACGGGCCTTGCCGAGCGCTCCATTCTCAGCCGACTGAAGCTCCTCGACGACGTAGGGAGTGATGAACTCGATGTTGGGCAGCTCGCGGGCGCGGTCGAGCATGATCGCCGAGGCGCGGAACTCGTCGCGGCGGTGGACGATGCCCACCTTGCCGGCGAACTTGGCGAGGAACATCGCCTCCTCCATGGCGGAGTCGCCGCCGCCGACGATCAGGGTCTCGGCGTTCTTGAAGAAGGCGGCGTCGCAGGTCGCGCAGTAGCTCACCCCGCGTCCGGCGAGGTCGAGCTCCCCGGGCACCCCCAGCTTGCGGTGCTGGGCGCCCATGGCCAGGATCACGCTCCGCGCCTCGCGCACGTCGTTCCCGGCGTAGACGCGGTGAAGGCCTCCGTCGGTGGCGAGCTCGACCTTGGTCACGTCGTCGGTCTCGAGCCTGGCGCCGAAGCGCTCGGCCTGGTCGCGGAACTGCTGCATCATCTCCGGGCCCATCACCCCTTCGGGGTAGCCCGGGTAGTTCTCCACGTCGGTCGTCTGCTGGAGCAGCCCGCCCCACGCGAAGCCCTCGAACACCAGTGGCTTGAGGTCGGCGCGGGCGGTATAGAGAGCGGCCGTGTAGCCCGCCGGGCCGCTTCCGATGATGATTACATTTTCGGTTTCCGGCACTTCACTAAGTGTAGCGACGTTAGGCGACGGGCGCCGTCGCGTCGGCCCCCGCCGGCTCGACCTCCGCCTGCCAGCGGTGCACGGTACGGCGCAGCTGCAGATAGGCGATCGCCCCCGGGAGCGTCGGGAGCCAGAAGGCGAAAACCCGGTAGGCGAGCACCGAGGCCACCGACACCTCGACGGGCACGTTGAAGGCGCTGAAGGCGCCAATCATTCCGCCGTCCACCCCGCCGATCCCGCCCGGGAGGGGCAGCGTGTTGCCCAGCATCCCCACGAAGTAGGCCATCACCACCACGGCCGTGGGCGGCGATCCACCGAAGGCGTGGAAGCACGCCCACAGGGTGGCGATGTCGAAGCCCCACCAGCCGACCGCGCCGAGGATGTGGGGATCGCGGGAGCGGACGAGGACGATGGCGGTGCGGACGCCGGTGGCCGCGGCGGCGGGCGCAGCGGCGAGCCGGCGCGCCACGCGTCCGAGGCGCCCCGCGCCCGTCGTCCACCGGCCGACCAGGCGCTCGGCGTCGCCGGGGAGGAGCGAGACGGCCAGGAAGAGGCCGATGACCACCGCCCCGAAGATGGCCGGCCCGACGGTGATGGGAAAGGGGGCGGGGCCGGGAAAGAGCCCGATCGCGAGCCCCAGGCCGTCGATCACGAAGCTCGCCATGTAGACGCCGTAGAGGATGGCCAGGAAGGCGATCATCCGGCAGGCGACGAGGCGCGGCTCCATCCCCGAACGCCGCACCGCCCACGCGGTGAGC
>DASZMD010000165.1:0-7451 GCA_035551955.1 Solirubrobacteraceae bacterium
GAAGCTAGCCCGGCGCGTCAATGAGGAAGGCCCTTGAGCGACGGCTCTGATGCGTTCACGACCGGTCCATCGGGCTGGGGTCAGCCGCGATCTGCCTCCTGCAGCGGTCGCTCCGTTGCTCGCCTGATCCCCCGCTCGACGGCCTCGATGATGTGGGGTCGGAGACGAGCGGCCGGGATGATGGCATCGATCGATCCGACGTCGAGCGCCCGCTCGACCGTGTGGACGCGGTCGAATTCGGCCGCCACCTCGCCGAGCTTGTCCGAGCGCACGGAGGCCCTCAAGTCGGCCAGCGCGACGCGCAGCGAGGCGCGCTCGTTGCCTTCGGCGCCGTCCAGTTGGGCCTCGAGCTCGACCACTCGAGGATCGGCATCGGTGCGGGAGTTGACCTCGCGGGCGAAGACCGTAGCGGCCGCCGGGGCGCCGCCGATGACCGACGCGTACGAGCCCTCGACGGCGATCACCTCCATGTTGTCGTTGAGCGTGCTCGAGAAGACCACGAAGGCTCCTCCGTGGTAGCGGGAGACGACGCAGAAGACGATCGGGCCGTCGAAGTTGACGACTGCACGGCCGATCTCGGCTCCGTACTCGAGCTGCAGGTTGCGCAGAGACTCCGGCGAGCCGTCGAAGCCCGAGAGGTTGGCCAGCACTACCAGGGGCCGGTTGCCGCTGGCGGCGTTGATGGTGCGTGCCACCTTCTTGGACGACAGCGGAAAGAGCGTCCCCGCCGTCCATCCGTCCGGGCCGTCGGCGGGCACGAAGCCGGTGCGGCGCAGCGGCCGCGATTCGATGCCGAGCATGCTCACCGGATAGCCGCCCACGTGGGCCTCGAACACGACGGCGCTCTCGGCGCCCGCCATCGCCGCCCAGCGCTCGAGTGGCGGGTGGTCCTGGTCGGCGACCGCTTGCATCACCGCACGGATGTCAAAGGCCTTCTTGCGCTCGGGGTTCGTCTCGATCGAGAAGATGTCGCCCACGGTCTCGAAGTCGCTGTTCGGGGCGTGATGCGGATAGCTGCGGACGTCGCGGTCGACCGGGTCGGTGCTCGCCGCGCGCCGGGGGAAGCGCTCGCCGGGCGCGACGTACGTGTGCTCGTAGTGGGCGAAGAGGATCTCGCAGGCGGCCGCCAGGTCGGCCGCCCAGTACTGGGCCTGGCCATTGGCTCCCATGATCCGGTCGTAGCCGCCGATCCCGAAGTTGTCCTCGGCCGACACGCCGCCCGAGTAGTCGAGGGACTGCTTGCCGGTGAGCACCATCGCGCTGTCGGGCGTCATCACGAGGATGCCGCGGGTATGCAGGAGCATCGTGGCCTCCGCGTTCCAGTAGGGCTGGGCGCCGACGTTGATCCCGGCAACGACGACGTTGACCTCGCCACGGGTCTGTGTGAACGTGATCAGGCGACGCAGTACGCGTGAGATCCAGTCCATGTTCTCCGTGCCGCTCTCCATCGAGATCTTCGCCCCGGCCGACACTGCGAGCCACTCGACGGGCACGCCCATGTCTTCGGCGAGGTCGAGCGCGCGGATGATGCGAACGGCCTCGGGCTCGGCGAGCGCGCCGAGCGCCTTGGTCGGATCGCCGAAGATAGCGACCCGCACCATGCCCTCGGGATAGCGGTCGGTGATCGTGTGCACAACTCCGACGACGATCCCGGCGCGGTGGCTGCCGACGGGACGCTCGACCGGCACCAGAAGGCCATCCTCGTCGAGGTCGTGCTCGGTGAACGTCCCGCCTGCGCGGGTCAGCGCCGGAACAAGCTCATACGGGTACACCGTTCCGCGACGCCTCGCTCGCAGAGCTTTCTGGGCGTATTCGTCGAGCGTCGGCAAGGGCTCGGTCGGCGGCTCCGTGACGGAGAGCGTGATCCCCACGCCGGGCTGGTAGGAGAAGCCGAGGGCCATGTTGCGCAGTTCGCCGTCCGGCGGAGTAGGAATGCGCGCCTCGATCAACACCTCCTCTAGACCCAGCCCGGCGGTGATCGGAGCGAGCGCCCGCGTCACCGCGCGCAGCTCGTCGAGCGGCACCTCTATGGGTGGCCAGACGTAGAGGAGCACGCGGTTTCCGTGCAGCCTTCGGTTGGGCGGGCGCTGGGCCTGCACCCGGCGGATGCCGTCGAGGCATGCCGCCAGGACACGCTCGGGCTCGGGTAGCGCGGTGAGCCGGCCGGACGCGTCACGCACCGGGGTGAGATCGCGGACCTCGGCCAGCGCCACGAGGCGTTCGTCGGACGGGTTCTCCCGGGCGGCGCAGTGGAATAGGTGGACGTCCTCAGCCGCCGGCAGACGCGTGATGTCGAAGTTCGCGAGCCGCCAGAGATGGAGGCGCCGCGCGATCATCGGATGGAGCTCGCGGGTGACGCGCTCCTCTTGAAAACCCTGTTCGCCCGGGCGGAAGGTGAAGTGATGCACGTCGGCACCGGACCGGCTGCTCACGGCCACCATCACCCTGCGCACCGTCGGGGGGAGGCCCGCCTCGTTAACGGCTGCACTGAGCTCGGCGGCAATGGCGTCGGTATCGGGCGGCGGCTCGCTCCAGTGCAGGTAGAGGTCGACGACGGACTCCGAGGCGGAGGCATCGGATGCCAGCGCGACGATGGCCGAGGCGGCGACGGGCAACTCCGAGGCCTCGGCGACGGTGGCGATGAGCTCGACGCGCCGGCCGTCGAGCGAGTACCGGGCGGTGAGGAACTGCCGTCCGTCGAGGCGCAACGAGCGCATTTCCTCAAGCGGACGGATCTTGTAATAGCGGCGCGTGAGGAGCTCGAGGAGCGGCCCGTGGCCCTCCTGCCCGCCGATCCGCTCTCCCAGCAGCCGGATGAGCGGCTCCGGGCTGGCGACAAGAGCCTCGACGCGCTCCGCGCGGTCGGGGGCATCGGGATGGGCGGCGAGGTACCGCAGCTGCTGGCGCGCCGCGGCGAGAACCCGCTCGCGGGCCTCCCCGATGACGGCTTGATCGAAGACCCGAAAACGCACGCTGCGGGCGAGCTCGCCGACCACCGGATAGCGAAGCTGTGCCGCCACGATAAGCCGGTCGAGTGTCTCGTGAAACTCGTCGCGCAGCGCGTCGGGCAGCGCCCCGGCATGGTGGAGCCGTCGGTCGAGCAGCGCCATCACGGCGGGGACCTGTGACGACCCACGCTGGTGGGCGAGGAAGATCCGGTAGACAGCTTCCTCGAGCTCGGGGCTGCGCTCGAACTCGTGCACGCCGTAATGGGCGAGCGCGCGCGCGAGCCTGGCGACGAACCTCTCCGGCAGCCCCTCCTGCACGACATCGAGCGAGTGCAGGTAAGACCGGAAGTGCTCGCCGGGGTTGCGGACCCGCTCGCCCTCCTCCTCGTCGAGGTCGTCGCGCTCTGCCGCCGGCCGGTTACGGGAGAGCTCCGCCAGGTCGGCGAAAATCGTGAGGATCCCGAGCTCGCCGTTGAGCAGCTCGGGATCATCGGGGGGCACCTGGTCCCGTGCCCGCTCGAAGCTGCCGACGAGCCGGCGGGCCTCCTCCACGCTCACATCAAAGCCCATGATCAGACTGCGGAGGGCGTTCAGGTACTCGCGAGCGCGAAGGCTGGCGCCGGGATCCGACGGAGCGGCAAACGCGCCGAAGCCGATCCGCGAGGCGTCGCGCGCCGCCGCGCCGTCGATGATCAACGGCTCGACGCTCAGAAGCGGCGCTCCCGCATCGACGTGGGTGCTGCCGGCTACCAGGACCTCCCGGACCCGCCCGGCCTCTACGGCCACGACGGTCATCTCCATCTTCATCGCCTCGAGGACCGCGACCGGCGACCCTGCGGCCACCTCGTCGCCCGGGGCCACGGTCACGGCGACCACGAGCGCCGGCGCGGGGGATCGCACGACCCCTCCCCCGGCTCGCGACACGCGATGGGCGACCCCCTCGACGTCCACCAGGCGATCCGCACCGCTGGTGACCGAGTCGACCCTGAACGTCCCCCCGCCGATCGTAACTCGGCGCGCGAAGCTTCCGAGGGCCTCCACCTGCGCGTCGATGGTCGCGCCGTCGCCCTCGATCTTGTAGGAACGGGGCCCCGTCTGCGCGACAGCTAGACGATAGGTCTGCCCTCGGTGGCGGAGGTCGACCGTCCGTCCGATCTCATGGCTCGCCCGGGGCCGGCCGCGAGTGGCGGCAGCATAAAAGGCGCGCCGCTCGAGCTCCTGCTCGGAGTCGTAGATGTCGACCGCGGTGGCGAGCAGGGCGACGTCGGCGTGGCGCGTCGTGACGTGGTCCTCCGAGGCGACGAGGCGGTCCAGCCAGCCGGTGTCGGCGATGCCGGCGATCATCTCTGGGCGGTCGAGCAGATCGAGCAGGAATGCCTTGTCCGTCGTCCCTCCGCGCAGCACCACGGTCGTCTCCGCCAGCGCGCGGCGCAACCGCGCCCTCGCCTCCGCGCGGTCCCGCCCCCAGCCGACGACTCTCGCGACCACCGGGTCGTACTCGACGGGGATGGCGTCGCCCTCGGCGATCCCGGTCTCGACCCGCACCCCCGGCCCGGAGGGAAGCGTGAGGAGCTCGATCGTCCCGGGCGCGGGTGCGAAGCCCCGTTCTGCGTCCTCGGCGCCCAGCCGGGCCTCGATCGCGTGGCCGGACGCGGGTGGCGGCTCTGCCTCAAGGCGCCCGCCCCCGGCAAGGTGGAGCTGGAGCTTCACGAGGTCTAGCCCCGTCGTCACTTCTGTGACGGGGTGCTCGGCCTGGAGGCTCGTCGTGACCTGGAGGAACGCAAAGACCTGCTCCTCGGGTTGGAAGAGGAACTCGACGGTGCCGACGTTGCGATAACCGACCGATCGGACCAGCTTGACGGCCGCAGCCTGGAGCTCACGCTCCTGTTCGGTGCTCAGCGCCGGTGAGCTCGACTCCTCGATCAGCCGTTGGTTGCGGCGCTGGATCGAGCAGTCGCGCACGCCCGCTGCCCATACGGTGCCGTGGTCGTCGGCGATGACCTGAACCTCGACCTTGTGCGCGCCGGTGACCAGGCGCTCAATGAAGATCGTCGCGTCGGCGAAGGAGCGGCGCGCCTCGGCCCGCGCGGACTCGAACGCCGAGGCCAGCTCTTCCTCGCAACCAGCTACGTGAACGCCGCGCCCGTCCGGACTGGTCCGGGCCTTGAGCGCGACCGGATAGCCGATCGTGCGGGCATGCTCGATCGCGGCGTCCACCGTCTCCACCGCGCCGCGGCTCCAAGCAAGGACCGGGACGCCCATCTGCTCCGCGAACAGCCTGGCACCGATCTTGTCGCCCAGGCGCCGCATGACTTCTGGCGGCGGACCGACGAGGACGACGCCGGTGCGAGCGCACAGCTCAGCGAAGGCGGGATCCTCCGCGACAAAGCCCCACCCGACCCAGGCGGCGTCGGCGCGGCTCGCGCGGAGGGCCCGATCGAGCTCGTCGTGGTCGAGATAGGGGCTCGGTCCACCGATGATCACCGCCTCGTCGGCCGCGCGCACGAACGTCGCCCGCCGCTCGACCTCGGTGTGCAGCGCGATCGTCCGCATCCCCCAGCCGTGCTCGAGGTTGAGCTCTCGGATTGCACGGATCAGGCGCACCGCGGCGTCACCGCGGTTGACGATCGCCACCCGCCTAAATCCGGGTTCAACCTCCGAAAGCAGCTCGGACATCTTCCAGCGTGGGGGCAAGGTTCCCTTCCGGGACGACGAGCAGCCCGGACTGCTCGGTCAGTTCGGGAACGACGATGGCGGGATCGAGGCGGATGACCGTGTAGCCGCCGACCGCGCCGGCACCGAAGGCCGGCGTGAAGACGCGCATCGGCCGGTCGATCACGCCCTCCCTGACGGCGTCGTAGATCGCGAGCGGGATGCTCGCGGCGGAGACGTTCCCCACCTTCTCGATATTGAAGTACAGGCGATCGGACGAAAGGCCGGAAGCGACCGCTATGTTCACGACCATCGTCTTATTGGCCTGGTGGGGAACGGTAATGTCGATAGCGTCCAGCAGCGAACCACCGCTGCCGCCGTCGGGGGCAGAAATAGCGCGCAGCTCGCCCATCATCTGGACCAGATAGCGGTCGACGAGCGCTTTGACTTCGGGTCCATAGACGGTGATGTTGTTGTCGAACTCGGGGTTGGGCCAGATGATCGAGTTCACCTGGCTGACCGGCCCGCTGGCGTAGGTCTGCACGACCTCGATGTCGGGTGGCGCACCCGGCGCGGCGGGCCCGACGACGAGCGCGGATGCCCCGTCGCCGAAGATCATCCGGGACGGACGGACGGTGCCGATCTTGTCCGAGAACTTCTCGGCGCAGACGACGAGCACCGGACGCTTCACCTCCTGGAGGAGGCGCACGGCCTCACCGATGCCGTAGGGGAAGCCCGCGCACGCCGCAATGAGGTCGAATGAGCCGTGCGTCTGGAAGATCCCGAGCTGCCCGGAAAGCCAGGTCGCGACCGACGGGATCAGCCTCGTGGCCGTGCACGAGCAGAAGATGACCGCTCCGATCTCCTCCGCCCGACGCCCGGCGCCCTCGAGCGCCGCCCGCGCCGCCTGTAGCGAGATGTGCTCGAGTCGGCGCGCCGTGTAGCGCCGCTCCTCGATCCCTGTCTTCTCCTGGATTTCCTCGGCGGTCATCGGCGACCAGCTGTACGCCGCGTTGCGAACCACGTCCTCGTTCGTGCAGACGTGCTCGCCCTTGACGACCGCGAGCGACTCGAGGCGCGGCATCAGCGAGAACTGGTCGCGGACGACGATGGGCAAGAAGAGCTCGTCGGGCTTCCGCGCCTCGGCGGGGGGTGCGGGCCGCGGGCGCGGGGGACGGCCGGTCTTCACGCGCCGGATGAACTCGAGCACCTCGCGGTTTCGCGGGACGAACGCCACGACGAATTCGTCCTCGCCGATCTTCCCGACCTCAGCCAGCCGCGTCCGAGCCAGATTCCACGGATACTGGTTGTGGAGGACCATGGCCAAACGATGAAGCGGCTCGAGCTCGGGCACCGTCTCCGCGCAATCAAGGATCTCCTCGTAGCTATGGGTCGGGTAGTCCGGATCGTGGGTCGGGAAGCAGAAGGTGAGGTTCTCCGGATTGCTCGCGATCTCCGCCACCGTCGGTTTTAGCGGCGGAAGCTCGGCCGCGTGGTGGCGCTTATGGCGGAAGATGTCGAACAGCAGGGTGAAGATCCGGTCCTCGGCGTCGCCCTCCCACTCGGGAGGGAGTTCGTTCCACGCCGCAGCTACCGCAGCGACCTTTCGCTCGCCCTGCTCCCACGGAGTCAGCAGCGGCAAGAACACGTCATCGCGCTGGCGCGGAAGGTCGCGCCACCGGGTCGGACGCTTCTCGTACATCGTCATCGCGTAGCGGTTGCCCCATACCAGATTCATGGCGAGGTCGCGCAGCAGCTCGTAACGAGAGCGATAGGCGTCCGACTCGACCCGCTCCAGAATCTCAGTGCCGGTCGGCGCCTTGGCCTCGAAGTCGCGCCTGATCACCGCTG
>DASZMD010000166.1:0-2975 GCA_035551955.1 Solirubrobacteraceae bacterium
CGCGCCGGCGATGAGCCAGCGGTTGATGCGGCGCATCCGGTAGAGCGCGGCGTCGCGAGCGAGCGTGGCGTTCCGTGGCATGGCAGGACCTCAGTGATGGTGGTGGTGCAGCAGGGCGGTGTGCGCGGTCCAGATCGAGAAGTCGGGGATGAGGACGACGGCGAGGACGACGCCGGCGACGAGGGCGCCCGCGACTGAGAGCCAACGACCGGCGGCGCCCGACTGCACACCGGGCAGCTCGGGCGTCGGACGACGCATCGAGCGCAGGGTAGCGGGCATGTGCGGGAGGTGTCCGAGGACGTGAAGGGCGGTGAAGGCGATCCAGACGAAGAAGCTCACCTTATGGATGAGGACGAGCTGGCCGCGATCGGCGGGGCCCACGAACAGGAGCACGACCCCGCTGACGAAGACGACGAGCGTGCTCACGACGACGAGCGGACCGATCAGGCGCAGCACGGTCTCGGGCGCCCCCTTGCGGCGGTAGGCGTCGTTGCCCGTGTAGTAGCGGAGGAAGCGATAGCCGGTGCTCGCCATCTTCAGCGCGACCGGCCCGATCAGGAGCAGGCCGAGGAAGAGGTGGAGCCACAGGAGCTGGCCGATCTGGATGATCGTGATCCCGAGGACGGCGAGCAGCACGAGGAGGATGGCGCCGGTGATCGTCGTGATCTGTTCGTTTCCGTCGGTGCCGCCGCCGGTGAGCCTGCTCCCGATCCGACCCCGCCGCGCTCGCGGCGAAGCGACGGCGCTGCGGGCAGCGTCACGGGCGCCCGCCAGTCCTGGGCTCGTGTCCATTGCCGAGAGTGTTCCCGCACCGCCTAAAGACCCCTTCACCCGCCGATGAGAAAGCTCTTCGACCGGTTGGCCGCAAGGCGGGCCTATCATCGCCGCATGCACAATGCCGCTCGGAGCGGCCAGGGTGGTCCTGCGTGCCCGGCCTGATCCTCGTCATCGAGGACGAACCGGGGATCGTCGACTTTCTCGAGCGGGGCCTCCGCGCCCACGGATTCGACGTCATCTCGGCCCTCGACGGAGTGACCGGGACCGACCGCGCCCTGAGCGAGGACGTGGATCTCGTGGTCCTCGACATGCTCCTGCCGGGCCGAAGCGGGCTCGAGGTGCTGGACGAGCTCTCGGCCGCCAAGCCGGGGCTGCCCGTGATCGTGCTCACGGCCCGCGGCGACATCGAGGACCGGATCGCCGGACTCGATGCCGGGGCCGTCGATTACCTGGTCAAGCCCTTCTCCCTCGCCGAGCTCGCCGCGCGCGTTCGCGCGCATCTGCGCGCGGCTATGCAGTCGCCGGCCACCGCGGTCCGCGCCGGAGACCTCGAGGTCGACCTCATCACCCGCGAGGTGCGGCACGCGGGCCAGAAGGTGCGCCTCTCGAGCACCGAGTTCGAGCTCCTCGTCTACATGCTCAACAACCGGGGGCGCGTGCTCTCCCGCGAGCAGATCCTCCGTGCCGTCTGGGGCTACGAGCACGACCCCGGGACCAACGTCGTCGACGTCTACGTCGGATACCTGCGCCGCAAGCTCCGCAACGGCGACCGCCACGCCCCCATCGCCACCGTCCGCTCCGTGGGCTACCGGCTCGATGATGCGGACTAGGCTCTCCTCGACGCGACGGCTGCGCTGGCGGCTGACGGCGTGGGTCGCGGGAGTGCTGCTGGTCTCGGCGGCGGCGATGTTCGTGGTCGTCTACCGCGACACCAGCTCCCAGCTGCGCGCCCAGATCGACCGCGACGTCTCCGGCGACACCGGCCAGCTCCAGCAGCTGCTGCTCGCCCTCGACGGCGACTCCGCCCGCGAGGTCGCCGCCGCCGTGGGCCACTACGTCCACGCCCAGCCCTTCCGGGCGACCTCGACCCTCCTGTTCGTGACCGTGCCAGGCGTCGGGACGGTCAGCAATCACCCCGAGCTCTTCGGGTCCTCCCAACCCGAACCCGGCGAGACGGCCGCCGACCAAGCCCGCGAGAACGCGCTCGGGCGTCAGCTCACGATCCCCCGACTCGGCTACACGTCGCACCACATCCCCGATGTCGGGGACATCAGGATCCTCGAGCGCGGCGTGACCGTGGGACACCTGCACGTGGTGGTGGGCGCCGGCGAGCCGCTGGCGATCGTCGATCGCGCCGAGCGCGGTATCGCTCGCGCCTTCCTCCTGGCCGGCGCGCTCATCCTCTCGATCGCGCTGATCGCCTCCTACCTCGCGGGCGCGCGGGTGTCGGCTCCCCTGCGCCGGATGGCGGCGATCGCGGCCCGGGTCGACGCCGGCGACCTGGAGCCGAGGATGCCGACCTCCGACGCCCGCGGTGACGAGGTCCGCGTGCTCGCCGACGCCTTCAATCACATGCTCGATCGGCTCGCCGATGCCTTCAAGGGCCAGCGGGCATTCATCGCCGACGCCTCACACGAGCTCCGCACCCCGCTCACCGTGATCCGCGGCCAGCTCGAGGTCCTGGCCGCCCAGGACGATCCGCCCCCCGGCGAGGTGCGGCGGGTCGAGCGCCTGGTTCAGGCCGAGGTCGCCCGCATCGGCCGCCTGGTCGACGACCTCCTCCTCCTCGCCCAGTCCGAGCAGACGAACTTCCTGCGCCTCGAGCCCATCGACCTCGTGAGCTTCGTCGAAGAGCTGTTCGACGGCATCACCCTCACAGCCGAGCGCCGGTTCGAGCTCGGACCGGTCCCCTCGGGCACCCTCCGCGCCGATCCCGACCGGCTCGCGCAGGCCGTGCGCAATCTCGCCCGCAACGCCATCGAGCACACCGCCGCACCCGACGGCCTCGTGCGGGTCGAGCTGGGGCCCGTCCTCGGCAACAGGATCCGCTTCTCGGTGATCGACGACGGCCCGGGGATCCCCGCTCCCGAGCGCGAGCGGGTGTTCGATCGCTTCCACCGCATGGATGCATCCCGCACCCGGGCGGCGGGCGGCGCCGGGCTCGGTCTGGCGATCGTCCGGGCGATCGCCGACGCCCA
>DASZMD010000167.1:0-2390 GCA_035551955.1 Solirubrobacteraceae bacterium
TCCCCCGCGTGTGGTGAGCGCACCCAACCTCGTCTGTACGCTGCCAGGCCGATGACCCAGGCTCTGGCTCCGGACGACATCATCCGCCGCCACGGCGACATCGCCGAAGGTGCGCGCGAGCCCCTGCTGGTTATCGAGCCGCTCGCCGAGCTGCTCGCCGGCAACGGGCTCGGCGACGGCGACCCCGCGGACCTCGAGGTCGCGCCCATCGGCGACGGCCATTCCAACGTCACCGTCGCGCTGTCGAGCGCGGGATGTGAGGTGATCCTGCGCCGCCCGCCCCGCGGACCGCTGCCCCCGAGCGCACACGACGTCCTGCGCGAGGCAAGGCTCCTGCGCGCGCTCGAGGCGACCCCGGTGCGAGTGCCCCGCGTGCTCCTCACCTGCGAGGACCGAGCGGTCATCGGCGCTCCCTTCTATGTGATGGAGCGAGTGGACGGCGAGGTGATCACCGCGACCATGCCCGAGCCGCTCGACAGCCCCGAGGAGCGAGCACGAGTCGCCCACGAGCTCATCGACGCGCTCGTCGAGCTCCACGCCGTGGACTGGATGGGCGTGGGCCTAGAAGGTTTCGGCAAGCCGACCGGCTACCTCGAGCGGCAGCTGCGGCGCTTCACCGGGCTGTGGGAGCACAACCGGACGCGCGACCTGCCCGCCGTCGAGCGGGTCGGCGCGTGGCTGGCCGCCAACCTGCCCGACTCACCCCCCGCAACGATCGTCCACGGCGACTACCGCCTGGGTAACACGATCTACGGCGCTGAGGCCCCGGCCCGGCTCGCCGCCGTCTTGGACTGGGAGATGGCCACCATCGGGGACCCGCTCGCCGATCTCGGATACCTGATGATGTTCTGGGCCGAGCCCGACGACCCGCCGGTCGGCCGCTTCGACCTCCAGAGCGTGACCCGCCTGCCCGGCTTCCCCACCCGGGCCGAGCTCATCGCCCGCTACGAGGAGGGCTCGGGGCGCTCGAGCCGGGCGCCCACGTGGTACCTGACGCTCGCGCTGTGGAAGTCGGTCGTGTTCATGGAGGGCAACTACAAGCGCGCGGTGGCCGGAACCACCGACGATCCCTATCTGAAGTCGTTCGGCGACGGCGTCGTCCAGCTCGCCGAGCGAGCGCTGGAGGTCACCCAGAGTGGCGCGTGAGGGCCTGCTCGTCGACTGGGGCGGCGTGCTGACCACCGACCTCTTCGCCTCGTTCCGCTCCTTCTGTGAGCTCGAGGGGCTCGACCCGGAAACGATCGGGCGACGCTTCCGAGAGGATCGCGAGTGCCGCGAGCTGCTCATCGCCCTCGAGACCGGCACGCTCGAGGAGCTCGATTTCGAGCGCTCGTTCGCCGCCGTGCTCGGCGTCGAGCAGCCACAGCTCATCGACCGCCTGTTCGCCGGCTCCGGACCCGACACCGCGATGCTCGCGGCGGTGCGCTCGGCGCGGGCCGCCGGGGTGCGCACCGGCATGGTCTCCAACTCGTGGGGGACCCGGCGCTATGACCGCGCTCTGCTCGCCGAGCTCTTCGACGGGGTGGTCATCTCCGGCGAGGTGGGGGTCCGCAAGCCCGCCCCGGAGATCTACGGGCTCGGAGCCGCGAGCATCGGGCTCGCGCCCAGCGCCTGCGTGTTCGTCGACGACCTGCCCTTCAACCTCGCCCCGGCGGCCGAGCTGGGGATGGCGACGGTGCATCATCGCGAGGCCGGCGAGACGGTGGACGAGCTCGAGCGGCTCCTCGGCGTCTCGCTGCGATGAGCAGGCGAGCGGCGGCGGGACCGCTGCTGATCGTCGTCCTCGTCCTCGCCGCGTGCGGGAGCAGCACGCTCACCGCGGGCGCGCTTCGTATGCAGGCGGGCCGCGTATGCCGAACGGCGGCCAGGCGCAGCGACCGTATCGCCCTGCCGGGCTCGAATGCCGCCGGCGGTAGCTTCCTCGCCGACGGCATCGCCGTCTTCCGTCCCGAGCTCGCGGCCCTGCGCAGGCTCGCGCCCCCGGCCCGCCTCGCGGCCGCCTACCGCGCCGCCCTTGGCGATGCCAAGCAGCAGCTCGACGCGCTCATCGCCACCGACCAGAATCTCCGACTCGGCGGCGACCCCGTAGTGGCGATCAAACAGCTCGACGTCGAGTTGGCCGCCATCAACATCCGTGATCGCGAGGCATGGCGGACGGTCGGCGCGCCGGCGTGCGCGAACCAGGCTTCGAGCTAGGCGCGTACGCGCGCGCGGGGACGGTGGGCGTCCGAGAGGCGCCAGGCAGCGGCCGCCGTCGCGGCGGCGGCGACGAGCACGGCGGGCCACGGGCCGATCAGGAGCCCGAGCACGTGCGAGAGCACGAAGGCGGAGAACCCGACCGCGGCCAGGCGCAGCGCCGTCCCGCGGCCGTCGCGGCGCAGCCAGATGAC
>DASZMD010000168.1:0-6469 GCA_035551955.1 Solirubrobacteraceae bacterium
GTCGACACGGGGATGCAGGACGAGATCCGCCACGCCGACGAGAAGGACTTCCCCCAGCGCCAGAAGTTCGTCGACCTCCACCAGGGGGGCGAGCTCGCAGATCCCGACGAAGTGGCACGGAAGATCTGGGCGCTGGTTGACCACGGATTCGAGCAGGGAGCGGTGGTCGATCTTCGCAAGCTGACGCTGCCCGACCAGACCTGACGCCGCGCGCCGGCGACTGGAGCGCTCGCGGCACCGTGACGGTCAGCTGGTGCGCGTCGTGTATACGCCCGTCGTCGTCGCGTGGTAGCCCTTGGCTCCGACGGCGATGGCCACGGGGCTGCGCGGGTCCCGGCCCGCGGCCAGGAGGTCGAGGGCGTGGCGAAAGTCGTAGGTCGGCGACCACCCGAGCTCGTGGCGGGCGCGGTCGTTGACGTAGACGCGATCGATGCCCGGGAGCATCCTCCAGCCGCGCCGCGCGTAGATCTCCTCGTAGTCGGGGAACAGCCGCTGGACCGCGGCGGGGAGATCGTGGCGCAGAGACCAAGCGTCATCGCGCCCGAACGGCGTCGTGGCGCTGATGATGTAGCGGCCGAAGCCGATCGCCGGCGCGCGCTCGAGCGCGAGCAGGTGGGCGCCGACGACATCCTCGAGGTCGACGCGGCGATAGAGGAGCTCGTTGACCTTGAGATTGAGGTCGTGGTAGGCGGTCCGGCGATCGTCGAGGTCGTCGGGCTCGGGGAAGAAGCGCGAGGTGCGCAGGATCAGGCACGGGAGGCGGTGGTCGCGCCAGATGAGCTCGCACAGGTCCTCGGCTGCCGTCTTGGTGGCGCCGTAGATGTTGCGGGGGACCGGCGTGACCTCCTCGTTGATCCACGCGGCGGGCTCGTCCTCGGCCGGGGTGAGGGCGCGTCCGAAGGTGCTTGTCGTGCTCGTGAACACGAACCGCCCGACTCCCGCCGCCACCGCCTCCTCGAGCAGGTTGAGCGTGCCGGTGACGTTGGTGTCGACGAACTCGACGCGCCGATGGGATCCGACGTGGGGCTTGTGGAGCGTCGCGGTGTGGACGATCGCCTCGATCCCGTCGAGACAGCGGCGCACGCACTCGCGGTCGGCCACCGACCCGACCACGGCGGTGAAGGGCGAGGGGAGCAGGTCGAGCCCCGCGACGTCATCACCCCGCTCCGCGAGCACCCGCACCAGCGCCTCGCCGAGATGGCCGGAGCTGCCGGTGACGAGGATCCTCATGGCCGCGAAGCCTAGAGCCGGCCCCGGAGCAGCCCCTTCAGCTCCCGATCGCAGAAGGCGGCGTCGATCGCCGTGTGGGTGATCTCCCGGAGATCGATCTCGCTCAGGCCCATCCGCTCGGCACACACCTGATATTCGCCGGCGATGGTGGCGCCGAAATACGGCGGGTCGTCGGAGCCGAGGGTGACCCTGACCCCGGCGGCGCGCAGGATCGGGAGCGGATGATCCTCGTAGCTGTCGTAGACGCCGAGGACGACGTTGCTGGTCGGGCAGCAGTTGAGGACGATCCCGCGCTCGGCGAGCTCCTTGACCAGCAATGGGTCCTCGATCGCCCGCACGCCGTGGTCGATCCGCGTGACCGGCAGAGTCAGGGCGGCGCGGACGCTGGGCGGGCCCGCCCACTCGCCGGCGTGGATCGTGCACCCAAGTCCGGCGCCCGCGGCGATCGCGTAGGCCTCGGCGAACTCTCCGGCCGGAAACCCCGCCTCATCGCCGGCCATCGAGAACCCGACGACGTAGGGGTGGGGGCGCTCGGCAGCATGGCGGGCGACGCGGAGCGCCCGCTCGACCCCGAAGTTCCGCACCGCCGAGATGAGGATGCGGCCCTCGATCCCGTGCTCCCGGCGGGCATCGTCGATGCCCCGGGCGATCCCGCCGAGATGCTCCTCGTCGCTCAGCCCGACGGCTCGGGCATGATCGGGCGAGGCGGTGAGCTCGACGTAGACGGCGCCCCCGGCGGCGCAACCGCGCAGGTACTCGTAGGTGATGTCGCGGTAGTCCTGCCCGGTGCGGATCACGCCCGCCGACAGGTCATAGGTGCGCAGGAAGTCGAGAAAGTCCGTGTAGTGGAAGCGACCCTCCTCGTTGAGCAGGCGCTCGGGTAGCGAAACGCCGTTGCGCTCGGCCATCCGGCGCACGAGCTCGGGCGGTGCGGTGCCCTCGAGATGGACGTGGAGCTCGGCCTGGGGCACGCCGGTCATCGCTCGGCCCCGAGGCGCTCTCCCACCGGCGCGGCGGGCTCGACGGGAGCGTCGCCGAGCACGTAGGCAGACCGGAGCTCGCCCGCGGCGCGCCCGAAGCGCTCGGCGTCGCGGGCATGGACGACGGCCAGCGGCCGCGCGCCGGGCCCCACGCGCTCGCCGATCCCCGCCACCCCGGTGAGACCGACGCTGTGATCGACGTCGTCGGTCTCCCGCGCGCGCCCGCCGCCAAGGCCGATGATGGCGACGCCGACGGCACGGACGTCGACGGCGCTCACCACGCCCGCGTCGAGCGGGAACACCTCGCGCACGAGCGGGGCGGCCCGGAGATGACGGCCTGGCTCCTCCACCAGGTCGGCGGGCCCGCCGAGCTCGGCCACCATGACGGACAAGCGCTCGGCGGCCGCGCCACCATCGAGCGCCGCCGCGGCCGCGTCGCGTGCCGGCGCGAGCTCGGCCGCGACCCCTCCGAGCACGAGCAGCTCCGCGCTCAGGGCCAGCGTCACCTCGCGCAGGCGCGCGTCGGAGGCGGCGCCCGTCAGGTGATCGATCGCCTCGCGTACCTCGACGGCGTTGCCCGCGGCGCGGCCGAGGACCTGGTTCATGTCGGTGAGGAGCGCCACCGTGGGCAGGCCGTTGCCGACCGCCACTGCGACGATCGCCCGCGCGAGCTCACGCGCCCGCTCGCGATCGGGGAGAAAGGCTCCCGACCCAACCTTGACGTCCATGACCAGCGCGTCCAGTCCGGCGGCGAGCTTCTTGGAGAGGATCGAGGCGACGATGAGGGGGATCGACTCGACGGTGGCGGTGGCGTCGCGGACCGCGTACAGGCGGCGGTCGGCGGGGGCCAGGCGAGCGGTCTGCCCGACGATCGCGCACCCCGCGCGGGCGACCACGGCGCGCAGGCGCTCCGAGGAAGGGGCCACGTCGTAGCCGGGGATCGACTCGAGCTTGTCGAGGGTGCCGCCGGTGTGCCCGAGCCCGCGCCCCGAGATCATGGGGACGGCGGCGCCGCAGGCCGCGAGCACCGGCGCGAGGAGGAGGCTGACCTTGTCGCCGACGCCGCCCGTCGAGTGCTTGTCGAGGACCGGGCGGGCAGGACCAAATCCGCCGTCGCTCCAGTCGAGCACCTCCCCCGAGCGCGTCATCGCCCCCGTCAGGGCCACGCGCTCGGCCGCGGTCATACCCCGCCACACAATCGCCATCGCCAGCGCCCCCACCTGGGCATCGGTCACCGTCCCGTCGGTGATGCCCGCCACGAGCTGCTCGATCTCCTCGGCGGTGAGCTCCCCGCCCTCGCGCTTGCGCCGGATCAGCTCAGCGGTGAGCATCCGCCCCGGTCCGCTCGAGCACGCCGAGCACGAGACGCGTGAGGTCGCCCGCCGCCCGCTCGGCGTCGCGCAGCGTCTGCTCGTGACTGAGGGGTTGATCGCCCAGGCCCTCGGCGAGATTGGTGATCGCCGACACGGCCAGCACCCGCAGCCCGCAGTGGCGGGCGAGCGTCGTCTCGTGCACGGTCGACATGCCGACGGCGTCGGCGCCGAGCGCCGCGAAGGCGCGGATCTCCGCCGCGGTCTCGAAGCTGGGCCCGCTGACGGCGAGATACACGCCCTCGGCGAGGGCGATCCCGAGCTCGCGCGCCGTCGCCCGCAGCGCCCCCAGGAGCGCAGGGTCATAGGCGTCCCCCATCGGCGGGAAGCGGGGGCCGATGGCGTCGTCGTTGGGCCCCATGAGGACGTTGAAGCCCGTCAGGTTGATGTGGTCGGTGATCGCCATCAGGGTGCCCGGCCCGACCTCGGGCCGCAGCGACCCGGCGGCGTTGGTGAGGATCAGGGTGTCGGCGCCCGCGGCCTTGAGTGCGCGGACGGGGACCCGCAGCGCCTCGACGTCGCCCCCCTCGTAGAGGTGCGCCCGCCCCTGGAGGACGGCGACGGGCACGCCGGCGATCCGGCCGAGGATCGCCTTCCCGGCATGCCCGGCCACGGTCGGCTGGGGAAACCCGGGCAGCTCGTCGTAGCCGACGACGATCGCGTCCTCGACGGCGTCGGCCACCGCCCCGAGGCCCGACCCGAGCACCACCCCGACGCGCGGCGGCGCGGGCGCACGCCGGCGGAGCACGGCGCCGGCTTGGTTCACGTGTCCAGCTCGTCGAGTCCGAACGCCCACGGCAACAGCTCGGCGAGCGTTACCGTGCGCGCCGTCGCTCCCGGGCGGCCGAGATACACCGGCGTCTCGCCGGTCCCGAACTCCTTCAGGCGTTGGCGGCACCCCCCGCACGGCGGGCAGTGCTCGGCCCGCTCGGCGACGACGGCGACGGCGGCGATCGCCGACTCGCCGGCCGCCACCAGTGCCCCGAGCGCCGAGGCCTCGGCGCACTGACTGTGGGGGTAGGCCACGTTCTCGACGTTGGCGCCCGCGTAGATCCCTCCACCGGGCGAGCGCACTGCGGCGCCCACCTTGAACCCCGAGTACGGCGCGTAGGCGTTGCGCATGGCGGCGTCGGCGGCGGCGAGGAGCGCCTGTGGCCCGTCGAGGAGGAGGTCCGAGTAGCCCGCGGCCACGAGCGCATCCTCGGATATCCCGAGCTCGGAGCGCAGGCGTGCCACCTTCGCGCGGGCGGCGTCGAGGTCGCTCCCGTCCGGGGCGACGACGGCCTCGAGCTCGAGGAAGGTGCCGAGCCCGTCGACGTCGTCGAGATGGATTCGCACGTTCTCCCACATGAACAGCCGCCGCCGTTTCGAGACGACGACCACGCTCCCGAGCGCGGCCGTGAGCGCCTCGCGCAGCGCCTCGGGCTCCGAGGCCGCGGCCCGCACGTAGGTGCTCTCGCCGGGCTCGACGGCGTCCGGGCGGCGGTAGGCGATGAGCTCGCCGCCCGCCTCCTCCTGCTGGCGGAGCTTGAGGCGACCGTGGCGAGCGGCGAAGTAGGTGTCGCGCTGGACGAGCTCGCCCCGGTCCTCGGCCCCCAGCGCGCGGCAGCGGGCGGCCGTGCCGTCGGGGTCTGAGTCTCGGGCCTTGAGCTCGACGTTCACGCGCGCCATCGCGCGGGCGAGCCTACCGGGAGCCCCGCCCCTATAGCATCGCCGCGTGGCCGCACCGGTGAACGTGATCGAGCACGCCGTGCTCGCCGACCGGCTCTCGGTTCTCCGGGACCGCGCCACGCCACACGGGGCATTCCGGCAGGCGCTGTACGAGTGCTCGGCGATCATGGCCGTGGAGGTGGCGCGCGAGCTTCCCCTCAAGGAGGTCGAGATCGAGACGCCGCTCGAGACGACGCGCGGCCTGCGGATACGCGACGAGGTCGCGGTGGTGCCCGTGCTCCGCGCCGGGCTGGGGATGGTCGAGGGCTTCCTGCGCCTGCTCCCCGACGCCCGCGTCGGGCACCTCGGCATCCAGCGCGACGAGGAGGACCACGAGCCCGTCGACTACTTCGAGCGCCTCCCGCCGGGACTCCCGCAGGCGCGCGTGTACGTCCTCGACCCCATGCTCGCCACCGGCGGCAGCGCCGTGCGCGCCCTGCATCACCTGAAGGCGTCCGGCGCCCGGCAGCTCGAGCTCGTGTGCCTGGTCGCCGCCCCCGAGGGCGTGCAGGCGGTGCAGGCCGAGCACGGGGACGTCCGCATCTGGACCGCGGCCGTCGACCGCGAGCTCGACGAGAACGCCTACATCCGCCCCGGGCTCGGCGACGCCGGCGACCGCGTGTTCGGCACGCTCTGATCGGCGGGCGGCCGGTCGAGCCATTTGTCGCGGGCGCGGTGGTGGAAGGAGCCGAGCCGGTCGATGAGTGCGGCTGCCTCGCGCTCGACGAGCAGCGACTCGCGGTGCTCGGCGTAAAGGAAGCGCTCGTCGACCATGTGGTCGAGGAAGGCGAGCAGGCGCTCCCAGTAGCCGGCGACGTCGAGCAGCCCGATCGGCTTGCGGTGCAGCCCGAGCTGGCTCCAGGTGAACATCTCGAAGAGCTCGTCGAGCGTGCCCGTCCCCCCGGGCAGCGCGATCACCGCATCGGAGAGCTCGGCCATCAGCGCCTTGCGCTCGTGCATCGTCTCGACCATGCGCAGGTCCGAGAGACCGGCGTGGGCGATCTCGCGCTCGACGAGCCGCCGCGGGATCACGCCGACCACCTGGCCGCCGGCGCCGAGCGCACCGTCGGCGACGGCGCCCATGAGGCCGACGCTCGCGCCCCCGTACACGAGGCCGATGCCACGCTCGGCGAGCACGCGCCCGAGCTCGCTGCCCGCGGCGGCGTACTCGGGCCGCCG
>DASZMD010000169.1:0-11779 GCA_035551955.1 Solirubrobacteraceae bacterium
CCGACAGGGCGCGCTCGATCCGCCGGCGCGGCACCCACGCCTGCACGAGGGCCGAGATCGCGAACCCGAGGGCGAGCGCCCACCACACCTCCCACGCCATCAGGAAGGCGTCCCTGAGCCCGTGCCAGAGCACGGTCGGGAGTTGGGCAAGAATGTCGGCGGCGACGACCATCACGATCAGCATACCCATAGGGGGTACTGGTATGCTTGAACCCGAGCATGGCGGAGACGACCACCCCCACCCGCGGATACAGCGCCACCAAGAACCAGCTCCTCGCGCGCCTGCGGCGCATCGAAGGGCAGATCCGGGGGATCGAGGGGATGGTCGAGGATGAGCGCTACTGCATCGACGTCCTGACCCAGATCAGCGCCGCCCAGGCGGCCCTCGACAAGGTCGCGCTCGGGCTCCTCGACGGCCACGCCCGCCACTGCGTGATCGGCGAAGCTGCCGACGAGGAGAGCGACGAGAAGACCGCCGAGCTCATGGCCGCCGTCGGGCGGCTCATGCGCCGGGGCTGAGGAGTCGGCTAGCGCCGACTCCTTTAGCGAGTTCTGCTGGCGCAGAACTCGCGGCGGGCGGGCGGCCCGGGGCAGTGCGCTCGGCTAGCGCCGACTCCTTTAGCGAGTTCTGCTGGCGCAGAACTCGCGGCGGATCTCGACTCTGCTGGCTCGGAACTCGTGGGCGGCCGTCAGGCGCCCGCAAGCGCCCGCAGTGACTCGCCCTCCATCCGCAGCGTCCGCCAGTCCTCCATGAGCTCGGCGCCGAGGGCGTCGTAGAACCGCAGGGCGGGCTCGTTCCAGTTGAGGGCCGACCACTCGAAGCGGGCGCACCCGCGGTCGACGGCGACCTTGGCCAGGTGCGAGAGGAGCATGGTGCCGATTCCCGCTCGCCGGTGCTCGGGGACGACGAAGAGGTCCTCGAGCCAGAGGCCGGGGCGGCACACGAAGGTCGAGAAGGTGTGGAAGCAGAGGGCGAACCCGACCGGGTTCGAGTCGAGCTCGGCGATTACCGCCTCGGCGGCGGGGCGGGGTCCGAAGAGAGCGGTCTCCAGCAGCTCTCGGGTTCCGGTGACCCGGTGCCGGAGGCGCTCGTATTCGGCAAGCGCGAGGATCAGGTCGTAGACGGTGTCGACATCGCTCGGCCCCGCGGGGCGGAGAATCAGGTGGCGTTCGCTGAGCATCGCCACAAGGTAGCGACCGAGCCAGCGGCCGAGGGGCTCGCGGAGCCCCTCGGCCGCCGACCGGCTACTCGTGGTGGTGGTGGTGAACCGGCTGGCCCGTCGCCGGATCGAGGATCAGCTTCTCGTTGATCCGGCCGTCGAACGAGAACATCCCCGCGAGATCGAAGGGAACTCCCGCCTGGTGGTCGGCACTCGCCAGGACCTGGTCGGCGGAACCGGGAATGGCCGGCAGCCGCCAGTTGTACTCGATGAAGTTGATGATCGAGGCCTGGTCGGAGAGGTTGTGATCGACCTTGTTGTGCGCGGCGTATGGCGAGATCACCAGCATCGGGAGGCGCGGACCGAAGCCGCACCGTCCCTGCTCGCCGGCGAGCGGCGGCGTGGTCTGGGGCTTGGGGCCGCACTGGCCCGAGGTCGGGCCCGTGGTCGTGGTGTTCGTCAGGTTGTCGGCCGGTGACAGCGAGGGGTTGATGACGCCGCTGTACACGTGGTCGTACCAGCCGTCGGAGTCGTCGTAGTTGACGAT
Organism: Solirubrobacteraceae bacterium; assembly: GCA_035551955.1. Lineage (GTDB taxonomy): Bacteria > Actinomycetota > Thermoleophilia > Solirubrobacterales > Solirubrobacteraceae > Palsa-465. Next base: position 1,708 of record DASZMD010000169.1, read on the forward strand.
CACCGCCGTGTTGTGCCAGTCCGGTGACTTCATCAGCGCGTTGATCGTGCTGGCGACGAACTGCTGCTCGTCGGCGGGCTCGGAGTACCCGGGATGACCGTCCTGGTATCCCGGGGCCTTCAGGTAGCTGACGGCGGGAAGGGCCGAGGGAGGCAGTTCGCCGCTCGAGATCGCCGTGACGAGCTGACTGAAGTCGCTCGTGTCGTACTGGTGGTTGGGGGTGTTGAACTGCGGCGTGCTGCCGGTGTAGGACTGCGTGTCGGTGCCGATCGAGGCCAGGCCCGCGGGGGTGTCGTTGCCCGCCGCGTCGGTGGGGATGGTGAGGTGGTGCGGGTTGGCGGTCGAGGCGTAGTACTGGAACGGCTCGTGGTGGGGGATGTAATCGTCCTTGTAGTCCCACTGGCCGGTGGCGCCGAGGGCGACCCCGATGGGATGGACGGTGTCGCAGATCCCCTGGTTGGAGGAGTGCGGCACCTAGTTCTGGAACCCGGCGTTCTTGAACTCGTCGGGCGTGAAGGTGCTCGTGGGCTGCCCGGTATGCCCGGTGGCGGTCAGGGCGGCGCTGAAGCCGGTCCTGTGGGACGGAAGCCGCCCTGGAACCAGCCCCAGGAGACGCCGGCCGAGTTGAGCTGGTCACCGATGTTGGTGCCCGACATCGCCACCGCGTCGCGGGTCGAGCAGTCGTCGTAGTAGGGCTGGGCATCGCTGGTCAGGGAGAAGCCGCCCTGGCCGTCGGGGGTGATGTCCCCGTTGGGCGAGGTCGCCGTCGACACCGAGGGGCTATTGGCCATGTGGCTCGTGTCCACGTTGCCGGTATCGCTCGAGACCACGTTGATCGCGCCCGGGGACGAGGGTCCGAAGGTCGTCCCGAACGAGTTGTCGCTCATCGCGTACTGCTGGGCGTAGTTCCAGAGACCGGTGACCGTGTTCCCGTCGTAGTAGTCCATCACCTGTGCGGCGTTGCAGGGGGTGCCGAAGGGCGTCGTCGAGCCGCTGCCGGTCCCCACGCTCTGGACGAAGAGGTCCATCTTGCCGCCGTCGAAGGCCTTCTGCTCGTCGCTGTAGTTGTGGTCCTGATCGCAGGTGAGCTGTCCGCCGGCGCTGCCGGCCAGGCCGGTCGGGCTCGAGTCGAGGCGCTGGGGAAGGGCCGAGTTCGGGTTGCTGGTGAGAAGGTTGGCGCTGTGCTGCAGGTTGGCGGGCAGCGACGGGCTCGTCGCCGGGGGGAGGCCGTCGACGGCCGGGGTGCTGGGCGCGGGCGCGAAGGGCTGGCCGTCGGTGTTGGCGGCGTTCGGGTAGGTCCCGAAGTAGTGATCGAAGGAGACGTTCTCCTGGAAGATCACCACCACGTGCTTGATCGGCGTTCGCGTGCTGCCTCCTCCATGGCCGGGCCCGCCATGCCCGTGATCATCGCGGCTCGACCGCGGCCCAGTGGCCCCGGCCGACCCGGCGACAATCACGCTTGCGCCCGTGACGGCCGAGGCCGCCAGCAGGAGGACTAAAGCTCGCTTGCGCGACATCAAAGTCTCCTCTTCGTCAGTTGTCTCGAGACCCCGCCGCGACCGCCTGGTCGCACGGTGCCGGGGGAACTCTCTCGATCCGGCGGGCGAGTGGAGTTGCCGCCTTGTGACTGACTTGTGGCCGAGTCGTTATCCGCCGGCGGTCGGCCGCTCGATCTCGCGCTTGAGGATCTTGCCCGTCGGGCCCTTGGGGAGGTCGTTGACGAGCCACACGACCCGGGGGTATTTGTAGGCGGCGACCTGTCCCTTGACGTGCTCGCGCAGTTCGTCGGTGGTCACCTGCGCTCCGTCCTTGAGGGCGACGGCGGCGCCGACCTCCTCGCCGAGCGAGTCGTGGGGGACTCCGACGACCGCGACCTCGCGAACCGCCGGGTGCTCGTAGAGCACCTCCTCGATCTCCCGGGGATAGACGTTGTAGCCGCCGCGGATGATCATGTCCTTCTTGCGATCGACGATGAAGAAGTAGCCGTCCTCGTCGACCTTGGCCATGTCGCCGGTGTGGAACCAGCCATCGCGGATCGCCTCGGCGGTCGCGTCGGGGCGGTTCCAGTAGCCCTTCATCACGTTATGGCCACGGATGACGATCTCGCCCACCTCGCCGGTGGGGAGGTCGCGGCCCTCCTCGTCGACGACCTTCATCTCGACACCCTCGACGGGCGTGCCGATCGAGCCCGCCTTGCGTTCCCGGTCGGGATGGTTGAAGGAGGCAACGGGCGAGGTCTCGGACAGGCCGTAGCCCTCGAGCACCTTGCACCCGAACTTTTCCTCGAAGCCGTGCATGACCTCGACGGGCATGGCCGCACCGCCTGACGCGCACACCTCGAGCGTCGAGGTGTCGTAGCGCGCCGCGTCGGGGCAGTGGAGCATCGCGTTGTACATCGTCGGCACGCCCTCGAACACGGTGACGCGATCGCGCTCGATGATCTCGAGCGCCTTGGCCGGGTCGAAGCGGGGGATCAGGGTGAGCATCCCGCCGCCCGCGATGGTGGCGTTCAGCCCGCACGTCTGGCCGAAGGAGTGAAACAGGGGCAGCGCGCCCAGGGTGACGGCATCGGAGCCGAGGTCGAAGAGGCCGCGCGCGATCTCGCAGTTGCGCCTCAGATTGGCGTGCGTAAGCTCGGCGCCCTTGGGGGTGCCCGTCGTGCCCGAGGTATAGAGGATGACCGCGGTGTCGGAGTCGCCGGCGTCGACGACCTCGGGCCGTGGCTGCGTCGCCCCGAGCATCTGCTCGAACTTCCCGGGCTCGACGAGCACGCACTCGACGCCCACCTCCTCGGATCCCGCCTGCGCATCCTCGGCGAATCCGTGCCACGCGAGCAGGAGCTTGGCGCCGGAGTCACGCAGGTAGAACGCGACCTCGCGCTGCTTGAGGAGCACGTTCATTGGCACCACGACGCCGCCGGCGCGGAGGACTCCGTAGTAGCAGACCGCGAAGTAGGGGACGTTGGGGAGCATGATCCCGACGCGGTCGCCGGGGCCGATTCGCTGCTCGGCGAGCAGGCCGGCCATCAGCGCGGTGGCGCCGTCGAGCAGCCTGTAGCTCAGCTCGACGTCATCGAGCTTGACCGCGACGCCGTCGGGGGCGCGGGCGGCGGAATCGGTGAGGATGGTGGTGAGGTTCATTGCGCGCGAAGACTCTAACGTTTCCGGCGTGTCCGCCCGCCGCCTCGGGGTCCTGCTCGCTCTCGCCGCGCTCGCCGCCGTGTCGGTGGCGCGCGCCGCCCCGTCGGCCGGGCTCGCCCACGTCCGCCTCGCCGGGCAGTTCACGATGACGGGGCGGATCACCGCCGCCCATGCCGTCCCCGGCGAGCACGTGGGTGACGACGTGGTGAGGACGTGGACGTTCACCGCGCCCTGCCCGACCGGCCAGTGCCAGACCGAGACGCTCCTGCGCTCGCGGGTCACGGGCACGGACACCCTGACGCTCAAGCGCAAGGTGCTGAGCAGCTGGACCGGTCAGGGAAGCTTCTTCGCCCCCCTGCTGTGTGGCTCGCAGACCTACGCCCAGGGTGAGCGTGTGTTCTTCAGGATCACCGTGCAGATCACCGCTGCCACGGTGGTGAACGGTGCGTCCGCGGCGAGCTCGGTCAAGGCCACCTACCAGAGCTACCGTCGCACGAACCGCACGCGCTGCGTCGCCGCGCTCGGGCACGACGCGGCGGTGTACACGGGCACGCTCCTCACGCCGCCCCCGCCGCTCCCGCCGCCCCCGCCCCCGACGACCCCAACGACGCCGACGACGCCGACGACGCCCACGATCCCGACTACGCCGACGCCACCCGCACTGACCCCAGCACCCGGTTGATCCGGTCGAGCTGGGCGCGGCGCTCGGCGCGCGACGGCGGCGCGGCGATGACCACGTAGAGGCACAGCGGCCGGCTCGAGGTCGTGAAGAAGTGCTGCGTGGCCGATTGGCCGGGGCGCCCATGGGCCAGCTTGCGCGCCGAGAAGCTCGCCGGATCGAGCGGCCGCGGGAAGTGCCGGGGCGCGAACAGACCGGACCCGGGAGTGAGCCCGGGCCCGGGCAGGTACTCGGTGAGGGCGATGAACGTTCCCCCCGCCGGGATCGCTCCCGTGCTCGCATCGCCGAAGGAGGAGGCGTCGAGGGGGAGCGGGAAGGTCCCCGCGTGGAGCGTCGCCCCCCCGCCGGGGAGGCGGAAGATGCGCCCGCTCCAGCCGGGGGGAAGCTCGGCGGCGATGCCGTGGGCCTCGATGATCACGCGAGCGCACCGATGAGCGCGGCGGCGACAATCGCCCCCAGGGTGGCGGTGCCGACGGTGCGCGCCGGGCCGCGCCAGCGGTCGAGGCGGACGTGGAGGGCGATGAGCTGCTCGGGGCGCCGAACCCGCGCCGCCGTCAACGGGATCAACCCGCGGGCCGCGCCGAACGCGCCGAGGACGAGGGCGCCGAGCCCCGGGTCGGCGGTCGCCAGCGCGGCGATCACGGCGAGATAGAGGGCGGCGGAGCTGACCACGGTGGTGAGACCGAACCCGAGCTGCGCCCCGTAGCCGAGGCCGTAGACCCAGCCGCGGAAGGCGTGCAGCCAGTCCTCGTTGACCTGGCGCCGGGGGCCGGGGACGCGCTCGGCGCGGGCGTCGAGGGCGACGGCGAGCAGGCCCGCGGCCGCGAGCGCCCCGAGCCGCGCCCCGAGGCCGACGGTCCCGGGGACGATCAGCGCGCCGAGCTCACCGGCGAGGGCGCCGAGCGCGGCGCCCGCAATCGTCGCGCCGAGCACGAAGGCGGTGACGGTGATCCCCCAGCGAGAGTGGCGGCCCCGCTCGCCGAGCGGGGTGATGCTCGCGAGCATCGACTCGCCTCACGGAGACCAGGCCGAGCGCACGGCGCCGGCCAGGGCCGCCACGCACCCGAGCACGACGACTTCGGTCACTGTTTGTCCGGCGCTCCCGCCGACCCTGGATACAGGCTCGGATCGCCGGGCGCGATCCCCGCCGCCGCCAGACGTGCCTCGATCCGGTCGGCGCGGGCGGGGCCGCCAGGGTCCGCGGCGGCGTCGGCGATGGCGTCGGTGAGGAGCGACTCGAGGGCCGGCCACGTGGTCGCCACGCCCTCGCCGCGCACGCTGTCCTCGACGAGGACGAAGTAGGGGGCCCCGGGCACCCCGTAGTCCCGATAGGCCTGCGAGGACATGACCACGGTCACCCCCGGCGGGGTGAGGGAGCGGAGCCGGGCCGGGCTCTCACGGGTCTCGTCGTGGGTGACGACGACGAGTCCGACCCCGCCGGGGAGCGGGCGCTCGCCGAGGTCCTCCCAGAAGCGGTGGCACGTGGTGCACCCGCTGGAAAGGAAGGCGAGGAGCGTCGGGATCGCTCCCGCGCCCGAGAGCGAGAGCTTGACCGCCCCGCCGTCGGGCGTGCGGCCCGCCACCTCGGGTGCGGGCGTGCCCGGCTCGCGCGCAACCGTCGCGGGCGCCGAGCGCGGGAGCGTGGCGCCGACCGGGTCGCCGGCACCGCCCGGTCCGAGCCGGCGGAGGATCTCCGCGTGGCTGCGGAGCAGGCCGGCGACAAGCACCACGAGGAGGACGAGGAGGACGGTCTCGACGGCGACGAGCGCCGTCATCAGGCGCCGCCCCCGCCCGGCAGCTGGGTCGCCAGTCCCTGCAGACAGCCGGCCTCGTGGTGGCAGACGTTGTTGTCGATCATCAGCGTCTGGTTGCAGTTCAGGCCCGGCACCGTCGCCGGGTTCTCGCAGATGACGAGGCGGCACACCACCTCGGTGGTGTATGCGACATCGGTGTTGCACTGGCCGTAGCGGAAGAGATTGCAGTCGACGCCGCGCTCGTGGCAGTTGCCGTTGGCACACTGGCAGCCGCCGGGGTAGGGAACGCCGGGCACCCGGTTGCAGTCGAGGTAGTACCGCACCCCCTCAGAGGCGCACAGCCCGCCCCCCCGGTAGTGAGTGCACTTCCACCAGCCGGCCACGTAGGTGCCGTGCGGACAGCGGTTCGCGCCCTGCTGGATCTCACAGCAGAACGCGGTGTAGCCGTCGTTGCACAGGCTGGTGCCGGGGCAGTGGGCGGAGGTGACGACCGCCATCGCCGTCTCGGGACGCAGCAGATAGCGGAGCGGCGCGACGGACAGGGCGGCGCCGGCGACGGCGGACCGGGCGAACAGGCCCCGCCGCGAGGTGCGCCGTTCGAGCAGGCCACCGAGCGCGCGCGCCAGCCATTCGCTCATCGCGGTCTCCAGGCGCTCCACGCCGCCGGCAGCAAGGTGTAGGCGAGGACGGTGGCGTAGGCGGCGCCGGCGATCCCGAGCGCGAGCGGCGCCGCCACCCCCGGCGCCCTCTCCAGGAGCCAGTCGACCCCGTGCGGGGGCCAGACGACGCCCCCGGCGGCGGCGAGCGCGAGCGCCGCGCTCAGCCCGACGTGCGCCCGGGTGGTGGGGGCGTCATCGCCGCCGAAGCATCCGCACGCAGCCCCGCGACGGGCGAGCACGCCCGCGACGATGGCCAGGGCCGCGTACATGGCCGCGAGCAGCGCGCAGGTCGCACGGGCGGGGGCCAGGAGGACGAGCAGCGCGAGCCCGACCTCGACCGCGGCGACGAGGCGGAGCGCCCCCCGCGGCACCGAGAGGCCGGCGGCGGCGAGGGCGTGCCGGGCGGCGGCGGGAGCGCGGAGCTTGGCCACGCCGGCGGTGGCCAGGACGAGGGCGGCGACGGCGATCGGCGAGGTCAGGATCGCGGCCATTTCCCGCACTTACCCGAGGGTTGGTCGCGCAAACGCCGGCGGCGAGCGAGGTACGACATCTGTGGACCGGCCGATTGCGTGCCGGCATTACGGGTAGACCGCTCTCCAATCGACCCGAATATGGGTAGACGCAACTTGGAGGAGGCGGTGACCGAGTGAGATCCGGAATCGGCAGTGTTGTGTACTTCGTGCTGGGGCTGATCGTGGCCTCGGCGCATCATTACTTCGCGCATGTCGGCTCGCTCAAGCCGCTCATCTCGGCGGTGCTCGCCATCGCCCTGTGGCCGCTGCTCCTGTTCGGCATCAACCTGCACGTGAAATAACCCCCGGCGCTCCGGCCCCGGGGCCGAGGATGTTACGGCGTGGGCGGGACGCGTCACATGAGAGGTTCCTATCGTTTCCCCCATGAACCTCTTCCAACCCACCTGGGACGCCGAAGTCGCGACGCGCCGGGTCGCGGCCGGCCCGGTCGGCGCGCCCCCGGTGAGCGTGCCCTAGACGTGTCCGACGTGCCGATCACGGGCGAGATGATCAGGCTTGGCCAGCTCCTCAAGCTCGCCGCGGTGATCGGGAGCGGCGCCCAGGTCAAGGCCTTTCTTGCCTCCGAGCCCGTATCGGTGAACGGCGAGCCGGAGACGCGTCGGGGCCGCCAGCTGCACCCCGGGGACATCGTGCGCGTGGGCGAGCACGAGCTGCGCGTGTGCTCCGCCGAGTCCTGACGGTGGTGTAGCTTCACCGGTCATGGCCGGTCCCCAAGTGCACCATCGCACGTGCACGCTGTGCGAGGCGATGTGCGGCCTCGAGATCCGCCACGCGGGCGAGGAGATCCTCTCGATCCGAGGCGACGCCGAGAACGCCTTCTCGCGTGGCCACATCTGCCCCAAGGGCGCGGCGCTCGCAGACGTGCACGCCGATCCCGACCGGATTCGCTTCCCCCTGCGGCGCACCGCCGACGGCTGGGAGCGGGTCGAGTGGGACGAGGCGCTCGACGACATCGCCGCGCGGGTGGGAGCGATCCAGCGCGAGCACGGGAATGACGCCGTCGGCCTCTACGCGGGCAATCCCACCGTCCATCACCTCGGCGCGATGCTGCTCATCTTCCCGCTCATCGACGCGCTGCGGACCCGCAACCGCTTCTCCGCCACCTCGCTCGATCAGCTCCCGCAGCAGCTCGCGACCTACGCGATGTTCGGCCACCAGGCGCTCTTCCCGGTGCCCGACATCGATCGCACCGAGTTCTTCCTGTGCCTGGGCGGCAACCCGCTCGCCTCCAATGGCAGCCTGATGACGGCGCCGGGGATGCGCCACCGGATCCGGGAGCTCCAGGGCCGGGGCGGGCGCTTCGTGGTCGTCGACCCGCGCCGCACAGAGTCGGCCGCCGTCGCCGACCAGCATCTGGCCATCCTCCCGGGGACCGACGCGTGGCTCCTGCTCGCGCTGCTCAACGTGATCTTCTCCGAGGGCCTCGCCGATCTCGGTCACGTGGCGGGTTTCACCGACGGGCTCGAGCTCCTCGCCGCACAGGCGGCGCGCTTCCCGCTCGAGGAGGCGGCGGCGAGAACGGGAATCGCGGGCGAGGACATCGTCCAGCTCGCGCGCGACTTCGCCGGGGCCCGGCGGGCGGTCGCCTATGCCCGCGTCGGGGTGTGCCAGCAGGAGTTCGGCGGCCTCGCCGCCTGGCTCGTCTACGCGCTCGGCATCGTCACCGGCAATCTCGACCGCGAGGGAGGGATGATGTTCTCGACCCCGGCCGTCGATCCCCTCCCGCTCACGGCCGGCAACGGCCTCGGGGGGTCGTTCGACGCCCACCGCTCGCGGGTGAGCGGCCGCCCGGAGTTCTCGGGCGAGTTCCCGGCCGCCTGCCTGGCCGAGGAGATCGAAACGCCGGGCGAGGGGCAGATCCGCGGGCTCATCGTCCACGCCGGCAATCCCGTGCTCTCCGCCCCCAACGGCCGGCGCCTCGAGCGCGCGCTGCCCGGGCTCGAGCTGCTCGTGTGCTTCGACTTCTACGTGACCGAGACCGCCCGTCACGCCGACTACATCCTCCCGCCCACGAGCCCGCTCGAGACCTCGGAGTACGACCTGGCGCTGAGCCTGCTCGCGGTCCGCAACATCGCCCATTTCTCACCGCCCATGCTCGCGCCCCCCGACGGCGCGCGTCACGACTGGCAGGCCCTCGCCGGCCTCACCGCCCGCCTGCACGCCAACCGCGGACTCCGCGGGCGTGCGGTCGGTCTGGCCCTCGCGACCCTCGTCGAGCGCCTCGGCGCCGAGGGGCTGCTCGACGTGATGATCCGCTCCGGTCCCTACGGCCATGGCGCGAGCCTGGCCCGAGCGCTCGAGCAGGCGATGGGGGCCACCGGCGCGACCCGGGCCGCCTGGCGGCGCCTGTCCCGCCTCGCCGCCCGCGGGCCTTGGCGGGCGGTGCTGGCCGCGCCGAGCTCGCGGCGCCCCCCGGGGGCGCGTGTCACCGGGCTGACGCTGGGTACCCTCAAGGCCCATCCCCACGGCCTCGACCTGGGCCCCCTCGAGCGGCGGTTCCCCGAGCGGCTCTTCACCCCCGACAAGCGGATCCGCCTCGTGCCCGAGCTCTACCTCCCCGAGCTCGAGCGCCTGCGCGCGAGGTCCGGCGATCCGGCGCCCGCGCCGGACTCACTCGTCCTCATCGGCCGCCGTCACGTCCGCAGCAACAATTCGTGGATGCACAACAGCGCCCGCCTGGTCAAGGGCAGGTCGCGGTGCACGCTGATGATCCATCCCGGCGACGCCGCCGCCCGAGGCCTCGCCGAGGGCGACGGCGCGGTCGTCGCCTCGCGCGTCGGAGAGGTGACCCTGCCGGTCGAGATCACCGAGGCGATGAGGCCCGGCGTGGTGAGCATCCCCCATGGCTGGGGTCACAATCGCGAGGGCACGGGGTGGCGGACGGCACGGGCGCACGCCGGCGTCAGCGCCAACGACATCACCGACGACCGCCTTCTCGACGGGCTGACGGGCAACGCCGCCTTCAACGGCGTGCCCGTGACGGTGCGGGCGCTTGTGGCCCGCGAGGCCGTTCCGCTGGGCCGCTAGCTCCGGTTGCACGCGGCCGCGGCCCGGGTGACCGCGGGTGCGTCCCTGCTGACGCCCGGCGCGCTCGGTCGCCCGATCCCGCCCGTGGCGGGGAACACGGGGTCGGGGTAGCCGGGCACGCCGTGCGCGCGCATGCACCGCGCGAAGTGGAAGGCGGCGATCTTCTGGCTCTCGGAGATCGACGGCGGGCTCGAGCCTCCACCGAAGAGCTTGCACGTCCTCTCGGCGGCGGTGAAGGCGGGGCCGCTGAAGCCGACGCCGTTGACCGTCAGCGTGCTGC
>DASZMD010000170.1:0-15696 GCA_035551955.1 Solirubrobacteraceae bacterium
CGCCGCCACACCCGGCGAGGACCAGGCCCAGAAGGCAGAAGGTGCCGAGTCGCTTACCGATTGTGCGGCGAGTCTAAGCGTCCGCAGGCACGTCGAGCCCCAGGAGCCGCAAGACGGTGCCCGTCACGTGCTCGGGGGTGACGCCGAGCCTGCGCATCACCTCGTCCCCCGGCGCCGAGGCGCCGAAGCGTTCGATGGCGACGCTGGCGTCGACCCACTGCGACCAGCCCATGGGGATCCCGGCCTCCACCGAGACCTTGGGGACGCCGGAGACAAGGACGGAGTCCCGGTACTCCTGGCTCTGTTCCTCGAACAGCTCCCACGAGGGCATGGAGACGACGCGGGCGCCGATCCCCCGCTCGCTCAGCTCGCGCTGTGCGGCCATGGCCACCGCGACCTCGGACCCGGTGGCGACGATGATCGCGTCCGGCTCCTCGGGTGGGTCGGCGAGCACGTAGGCACCCTTCTGCGGACCGTCGCCCACGAGATCAGGGGGCAGCACCGGGAGACCCTGGCGGGTCAGGAGCAGCGCGACGGGGCCGCGCCCGGGTTGGAGCGCCGTGTGCCAGGCCTGCGCGGTCTCGTTGGCATCTCCGGGACGGATCACCGTCAGCCCGGGGATGGCGCGCAGAGCGGCGTAGTGCTCGACCGGCTGGTGGGTCGGGCCGTCCTCGCCGAGACCCACCGAGTCGTGGGTGAAGACCCAAACAACCGGGAGGCCCATGAGCGCCGAGAGACGGATCGCCGGGCGCATGTAGTCGGAGAAGACGAGGAAGGTGCCGCCGTAGGGGCGCACGATCCCTCCGTGGAGGACGAGGCCGTTGACCGCCGAGCCCATCGCGTGCTCCCGGATGCCCCAGTGCACAGTCCGCCCGGTGGTTCCGGGGCCGAACGCGTCGTCGCCCGGGAGAATGGCCAAGGTCGAACCGGCGAGGTCAGCCGATCCCCCCACCATCGTCGGCAGGTACGGTGCGACGGCGTCGAGCACCTTCCCTCCGGCAGCGCGGGTCGCGAGCTTGTCCTTCTCCTCGGGATCGAACTTCGGCAGCGCCTCCTCGAGCCCTGGCTCGGGCTCGCCGGCCCAGGCCCGGTCCCATTCGGCGGCGAGATCGGTGTGCTGGCTCCTCCAGCTCGAGAACCGGCTCTCCCACTCCTCTTGCAATCGCGCGCCACGTTCGACGGTGTGGGCGTAGGCCTCGCGCACCGAGTCGGGCACGAGGAAGTGGGCGTCGGGATCCCATCCGAGAACCTCCTTGGTGGCGCGCACCTCGTCGGCGCCTAGAGCTGCGCCGTGGGCCGCGGCGGTGCCCTGCTTGTGCGGCGCCGGATAGCCGATGATCGAGCGCACGCGGATCAGGGTGGGGCGCTCCTCCTCGGCGATCCCGGCATCGACGGCGGCCTGGACCTCGCCGAGGTCGTTGACGTCCTCGACTGAGAGGGTGTGCCAGCCGTAGGCCCGGAAGCGCGCCTCGACATCCTCGGAGGAGAAGCTGAGCGCGGTCTCGCCGTCGATGGTGATGTGGTTGTCGTCGTAGAGGTAGACGATCCGCCCGAGGCCCAGGTGTCCCGCCAGGGACGCCGCCTCGGCGCTCACTCCCTCCATCAGGTCTCCGTCTGAGCAGATCGAGAACACGCGGTGATCCATCACGTCCGAGCCGTAGCGCTCGCGCAGGAAGCGCTCGGCCATGGCCATCCCCACGCCGTTGGCGAAGCCCTGGCCGAGAGGGCCAGTAGTGGTCTCCACTCCCGGGGTGGCGACGTAGCCCTCGGCGTGCGGCTTGAGCAGGCGCTCGGGATGCCCGGGGGTAAGCGAGTCCCATTGGCGGAAGCGCTCGAGCTCGGACAGCGGCAGGTCGTAGCCGGTGAGGTGGAGGATGCTGTACAGGAGCATCGAACCGTGTCCCGCCGAGAGCACGAAGCGGTCGCGATCGGGCCACGCGGGGTCGGCGGGGTTGTGCTTGAGGACCCGCGTGTAAAGGAGATGGGCGACCGGCGCCATCGCCATCGGCAGCCCCGGGTGCCCGCAGGTGGCCTGCTCGACGGCGTCCATGGACAGGGTGCGAATGGTGTCGATGCACAGCCGGTCGAGCTCGCCGCTCCCGGACTCTCCGGGGAACGAGCCGGTCTCTGAGAGGCCGACGCTCACGACGCCGCTTCCGTCGCCTCGACGGGCTGGACGGGCTGGAGGGCCGGTCCATCGCGTCTCTGGCCCGTGCGTGCGCCGGCGCCGCCGAGGGCGATCTTGGCGGTGGCGGTGGCCAGGTGATAGAGCACAAGGAGCTGCACGAGGGCGAGCGACTCCGAGCGGTTGAGCTGGGTGCCGACGGTGAACTCGCCGAGCCGACCGGCGCGCAGATGGCTGGCGAAGTGCATCCGCTCCCAGATCGCCTCTTCGATCTCGGCGGCCTGATCGGGGTCGAGCCGGCCGGGAATGACCACCAGCCGGTCGCGTCCCTGGTCGACCATCGAGATCCCGTCGGGGCCGCCGGTGACGAGGGGCGAGAGGTCGGGGTGGGGGAGCTCGGGACCGAGGATGAGCTGGGCGTCGAGCTCGTCGGCCTCGTCGCTCTCGCCGGGCACGAAGGACACGACGATGTCGGCGTAGCGCCGCTGGGGGCGGATGAAGGCCTCGGAGTCCGGCTCGCGCCGGTCTAGCTCGGCCAGGACCTGATCGGTCGTGTACCCGCGGCGGGAGCAGTCGCGCTGTACCTTCCACTGGCGCCGGATCGTCTCCGGAGGGCTGAGGAAGACGCGGACGTCGTAGCAGTCGCGCATCTCCGGCGAGTAGTAGCCGAGCAGGCCTTCGACGACGGTGAAGCGGGCGGGGTCGACGTATACGGGAGCGTCGAAGGTGCCGTCGGTGTGGCGGTAGACGGGCTTGAGGATGGCGTCGCCCCGGCTCAGGTGGGCCAGGTCCTGGCCCATGATGTCCATGTAATTGCAGTCGGGGTCCAGCGGGGTGATGTTGAGCTCCGCGCGCTGGCCGCGGTCATAGCGGTGGTAATCGTCGGTGCAGACGTGAGTGACGTTCTCCTCGCCGAGGAGTCGGACGAGGCCTCGCGTGAAGGTCGTCTTGCCGGTCGCGGAGTCACCGACGACGCCCAGGATGACGGGACGTGACATTTGCTCGCCTCAGCTCAGGCCGGACCGCTGTTGGCGGCCGGTGGATGGGTATCGTCGTCGTGTCGGTCGAGACCGAACACGCTGCTCTTCAGGAAGTCTTCGGGCTCGATGCGGACGAGATCCTCGCGGCTCGGCATCGTCCCGTCAAGGGTCGCTTGGTAGATACGGTTGGCATGACGCAGGCGCGCCCGCTCGATCGCGTTGCGCACGCTGCGCGCGTGGGCGAAGAGCGGCTGCTGCATGCGGCGCTCGAGGTAGGCACGGAGGGCCGCCTCGGCTTCCGGCGTGAGCTCGTACTCCTCCTGCTCGACCATCATCCGGGCGATCAGCACCAGCTCGTCCGCCGTGTAATCGGGGAAGTCGATGTGGTGGGCGACACGCGAGCTCATGCCCGGGTTGGACCTGAAGAAGTCATCCATGCGGTCCTTGTAGCCGGCGAGGACGACGACGATCTTGTCGCGCTCGTTCTCCATTACCTGGAGCAGGATCTCGATTGCCTCGACCCCGTAGTCACGCTCGTTCTCAGGCCGGTACAGGTAATACGCCTCGTCGATGAAGAGCACCCCCCCGGTGGCGCGCTTGAGGACCTCCTTGGTCTTGGGCGCGGTATGCCCGACGTATTGGCCGACCAGGTCGTCGCGGGTGACCGCGACGACCTTGTTCTTCTCGATGTAGCCGAGCCGGTGGAGGATGTCCGCCACCTTCATGGCCACCGTCGTCTTGCCGGTGCCGGGATTGCCGGTGAACGACATGTGCAACGTCGGCCGGTTCGAGCTCAGCTCGAGCTCCCGGCGCAGACGGTCGACGAGGAGCAGCGCCGCGATCTCGCGGATCCGCGTCTTCACCGGCGTGAGCGCTACGAGCTCCTCGTCGAGCTGGCCGAGGACGGTCTCGATCTCCCCATCGCGAAGGAGCTGCTCGACCTTCTCGCGCTCACCGTCGCCGGCGCCGTTGGTGGCGGCGGCCGATTGTACGCCTGACTGCTGCATCGAGGCGCGCGGCGGCGTCAGCTGCCCGCCCCGCCCGGCGTCTCGCCGGCGGAGGCGGCGGCACCGTTCGTCGCCGCGGAACCATTCAGGTAGCGCTTACCCTCAGGCTTCTCGGTCGCGTACGGGTGCAGCGTGTAGCGGATCGTGCGGTCGTGGTAGTCCATCCGGTCCAGACGGAATCCGGGCTCCTCATCGGGCCGGTTGACGATGAAGCTCAGCGCCGTCGTCTGGCGACCCTTGGTCGGGTCGTAGGCGAGCACCTTGACGTACTCGTTGGGGAACGCTTCGCGGCAGGCGCGGACCTCGCGCATGAACTGGTCCGCGTCCTCGGGAGTGAGGTCGAACAGGGGCAGGCCCCACATCTCCCAGTAGGAGTTGCGCGGGTGCGGATCGTCGGTGTGCTCGACCGACATCGCCCAGCCATTCTCGAGCGAGTAGACGATCTGCGCCTCGATCTGCTCATCGGTCAGATCGGGGAGGAAGGAAAAGGTTCCTTGTGTGATTCGCATGAGGTATCCGCTTCCTTGATCAGCCGACCGTGGGGGTGACCACGTAGTCGGGGGTGTCGGTCGATTCGAAGTTGAAGGTGATGTCCTTCCACACTTGGAGGGCGGCGTTCAGCTCCGGGCAGCCCTTGCCGGCCTTCTCGAGGATGTCGGGACCCTCGCTGAAGTAGTCCCGGCCCTCGTTGCGGGCCTGGATGATCGCCTCGACGGCAACCCGGTTCGCGGTCGCGCCGGCGCCGATCCCCATCGGATGGCCGATGGTCCCGCCGCCGAACTGGAGCACGACGTCCTCGCCGAGGTACTCGAGCAGCTGGTGCATCTGCCCGGCGTGGATACCGCCCGAGGCGACGGGCATCACGCCCGGCATCGACAGCCAGTCCTGAGTGAAGTAGATCCCCGTCTCGGGGTTCTCCTCGATGTGGTCCAGGCGCAGGGTGTCGTAGTAGCCCCTGATCATGTTCGGGTCGCCCTCGAGCTTGCCGACGACGGTGCCGGCGTGCACGTGGTCGACGCCGAGCATGCGCACCCACTTGGCGATGACGCGGAAGGAGACGCCGTGCGTCTTCTGGCGCGTGTAGGTGCCGTGACCGGCGCGGTGGAGGTGGAGGATGAGCCCGTTCTTGCGCGCCCACTTTGACATCGACTGCATCGCCGTGTAGCCGACGGTGAGGTCCATCATGATGATGATGCTCCCGAGCTCCTTGGCGAACTCGGCGCGCTCGTACATGCCCTCCATGTCGGCGGCGGTGACGTTCATGTAGTGGCCCTTGACCTCGCCCGTGCTCGCGGAGGCGCGCTCGACGCCCTCCATCGAGTACAGGTAGCGGTCGCGCCAGCGCATGAATGGCTGCGAGTTGATGTTCTCGTCGTCCTTGGTGAAGTCGAGGCCGCCGCGGAGCGCCTCGAAGACCACGCGCCCGTAGTTCTTGGCCGAGAGGCCAAGCTTTGGCTTGACGGTAGCGCCGAGGATCGGCCGCCCGAACTTGTCGAGGTACTCGCGCTCCATGACGATCCCGTGCGGCGGGCCCTGGAAGGTCTTGATGTAGTGCGTAGGGATGCGCATGTCCTCGAGGCGTAGCGCCTTGAGCGCCTTGAACCCGAAGACGTTGCCGATGATCGAGCTCGTCAGGTTGGCGATCGAGCCCTCCTCGAAGAGGTCGATGTCATAGGCGATCTTGGCGATGTACTCACCCTCGCGACCGGGCACGGCCTCGACGTCGTAAGCCTTGGCCTGGTAGTTCTTGTGATCGGTGAGCCGGTCGGTCCACACCACCGTCCACGTCGCGGTCGACGACTCACCGGCGACGGCCGCCGCCGCCTCGATCGCGTCGACGCCGGGCTGCGGCGAGATGCGGAAGGCGCAGAGGACGTCGGTGTCCTTGGGCTGGTAGTCGGCGTCGTAATAGCCCATCTCCGCGTACGGAGTTACGCCAGAGGCCCAGCGATCCTTCTTGGTGTCAGTAGAAGCTGCCATCACCGGTCCTTGCTCTCGGTCGTCGCGGTATTCATCTCCAACCCTTCCTGTCGATCTAAGTAAAAACCTAGTCCGGCACAGCATAAATGTCAAGTAATGATTTCTCTGATAAGCATTGAGTAATGCTTATCCTTAGAAGGGCAACGCAATACTCTTGGCCAATCCCTGACATCATGGCGTCGAGAACCCGTCGCGGGCCTGCAGCCGACGCCCGCTTGCTGTCCCCGCGAGCGCCCAGATCCGAGGAGCAAGTGATGCCATTCGTGTCCATGATGGCCGTCCGCGCGAGCGCGGATTGGTGCGCGAGCGCGCGACTCGCGAGCGCCCGCTCCACGCGCCCACAGGTCCCGAGTCGCTCGTGATCGACGTCGCCTTCACCCCGGCCGAGGCGAAGGCGGCCGACGTTGCCGTGGTCGTCGACGTGCTGCGCGCGACCACGACGGCAGCGCAGGCCCTCACCTCGGGCTACCGGCGCGTACTGTGCGTCGACAGCCTCGAGCGGGCGTTGCGCATGCGGGCCAAGGGGCGGCGCCTCGCCGGTGAGCAGCACGGCCGGCGCCCGGCCGGGTTCGACCTCGGCAACTCGCCCGCCGACGTGGCCGGGGACCCCGCCGAAGAACTCGTGCTCGCGACGACGAACGGCGCTCCGACGATCGTGGAGGCGTCCCGCCGGTCGCGGTTGGTGCTGCTGGCCTGCCTGATGAACCTCGAGGCCGTGCGCGCGCAGCTCGACGGCGTCAACGTGCAGATCGTCTGCTCGGGCACGAACGGCGCGATCGCGCTCGAGGACGTTTACGTGGCCGGGCGGCTGTCGGCCGGGCTGGCCGGCGAGCGCACCGACGCCGCGCTCGCGGCCGAAGCGGTCGCGCGTGCGCACCCGAGCGCCTTCGACGTGCTCGCCGCGAGCGCCAACGCCCGGTCGCTCGTCGAAGCCGGCCTCGGCGACGACATCGCGTTCTGCGCGCGCGAGTCGGTGCTCGACATCGTGCCCCGGGTCGAGCGCACCCGCCCAGGCCTGGCGATCGTCGTTGCCGGGGTGCCGGGTAGCGCGACGGTTGACGGAGCGGGTAACGTCCGCTCCGTGGTCGAGCCCAACAATCCTCGCTCGGGCCGCGCGACCGAGCCACAAGCAGCCAGCTGAAAGCCGCTTATGCCTCGTCCGATTATGTTGGGAGTCGTCGGCGACTCGGGTTCGGGAAAGACGACCCTGACCCGGGGCCTCGTGCGCATCCTCGGCGAAGCGCAGGTAACACGGGTGGCGGCCGACGACTACCACCGCTACGACCGCCGCCAGCGCGCCGAGCACAATATCACCCCGCTCGACCCGCGCGGCAACTACCTTGACGTCCTCGAGCGTCATCTCGCCCACCTGCGCGCGGGCGAGCCGATCCTCAAGCCCATCTACCGCCACAACGACGGGACCTTCCTCCCCTCGCGATACGTACGCCCGGCGCAGTTCACGATCGTCGAGGGGATGCTCGGCTTCCACACCGGGGCGATGCGCGACACCTACGACGTGCGCGTGTACCTGGCGCCCCCGGAGGAGCTCCGCCGGCAATGGAAGGTCCAGCGCGACATCACCCGCCGCGGCTACACCACCGACGCCGTCCTCGCCGAGCTCGACCAGCGCGAGGGCGACGCAGAGGTCTACATCCGCCCCCAGCAGCGCTACGCGGACATCGTCGTCTCCTTCACGCCGGGAGAGAACGGCAATCAGGACCGCCTCGACGCGCTCGTCAAGATGCGCCCCAGCCTCCCTCATCCCGATCTCTCGCCCTTCGTCGACGAGGACGGTGCGGGGATCACCCTGACCGAGCAGCGGTCAGAGACCCACCTGCTCGTCCCGGGAGCGATCAGCCCCGACCGTGCGGCGGCGATCGAAGAGGCGGTGTGGGACCGCATGCACTTCGCAAGCCACCTGCGCAACGAGCGGCTCGGCGTCTTCGCGGTCGGCCATCAGCTCCACCGCTCGGAGTCGCTGGCCATCGTCCAGGTCCTCATCCTCTACCAGCTCGTCACCGCCCGGGCGGCCGTCGCGCTCGGCAGTCCCGGCGTCCGCGTCGATATGCGCTAGCGACGTTGGGCAGATCTGCCTCTCGCGAATCTGCCCATGGACACAGGCGACTCCACGGCGGCGATCGCCGTTCGCACGAAGGTCACGAACGAGGCCACCGGGGCCCGGACGGGGCCGACGGCCGAGTGCAGGACGAACCACGGGCGGGGTGGGGGCGGGTCCTCGAGCTCAAGCTCGCCGAGGAGGCCGGCCTCGATCTCGGCTTGGACGGCGGCGCGGGAGAGGAGCGAGACGCCGAGACC
Organism: Solirubrobacteraceae bacterium; assembly: GCA_035551955.1. Classification (GTDB taxonomy): domain Bacteria; phylum Actinomycetota; class Thermoleophilia; order Solirubrobacterales; family Solirubrobacteraceae; genus Palsa-465. The sequence continues at coordinate 8,409 of DASZMD010000170.1, forward strand.
GACGCGTGCCGCCTGCTTGATCGCTCCGTTGGAGCCGAGGGTCAGGGTCTCGGGCGCGAGGTCGCGGTCGGCGAGGAACTGCTCGCCCAGCGTGCGTGTGCCCGAGCCCGGCTCGCGCAGCAGCCAGGCGCGGTCGGCGAGGTCAGCGGCGCTGATCGGACCGTTGCCCGCCAGCCGGTCCTCCGGGGAGGTGATGCAGACGATCTCGTTGTCCATGATCGGCATCGCGATAAGGCGATCATCGGCGGGCGGGCGACCGGTGATGGCGACATCGGCGGCGTGGGAGAGCACGCGCTCGAGCACCCGCTGGCGGTTGCCGACGTCGAGCGCGAGCTCGAGGCCCGGATGGTCCTGCCCGAAGGCGCGCATGAGTGGGGGGACGAAAGACTCGGCCGCGGTCGTCACGGCGGCGATCTTGAGCTTGCTGGCGGCCACCGCTGCCGCCTCACGGGCGGCGCGGCGTCCCTGGTCGAGCAGTCCCATCACGTCCTCGGCGTAGGGGGCGAAGGCGGTGCCGGCGTCGGTAGGCCGGATCCCGCGCCCGGCACGCTCGAAGAGCTCTGACCCGAGCTCGCGCGAGAGCGCCGCGATGGCGGCCGACACCGAGGGCTGGGTGACGATCAGCTCATCGGCCGCCGCCGTCACCGAGCCGCCGCGGACGACGGCGAGGAACGCCGTGAGCTGGGTGACAGTTATAGCCATGTCTCTGTCATTGGAGACTATGGCATAGAACAGACAATGTGCAAGATCAAGCGCGCGGCTATGACCTGCGGCGGCGTGGCGCCGGTCCTACCACTGGCGGCGGTACCCGCTGCTCAGCTGCGACGTCCGTCGTCTCCACTCGGGCTCGATGTCGTAAGTGCGGCGGATGCTGCGCTCGCGGAAGTAGCGCAGGACGGGGCCGTAGGTGAAGCGGGCGGCGTTGGTGTACAGCGTGACGAGACCCTGGGTCTCGGCGAAGGGCATGTACTTGTCGGGGAAGCCGGGCATCGTGCAGGCCATGCACACGCCGCCGACATTGGGGCATCCGCCGATCCCGTTCACCCACCCGCGGATGGGGACATTGCATTTGACCACCGGACCCTTGCATCCGAGCTTGACCAGGCAGCCGCCCTCGCCGTGGGCGGTGGCGAAGCGGCCCTGCTCGGCGTAGCCGACGCGGTCGCAGCTCTCGTGGACGGTGCGGCCGAAGATCCGGACCGGCCGGCCCTGCTCGTCGAGCTCGAGCGGCGGCCCCATCCCGATCAGGTTGACGACGAGGCCGAGCAGCGTCTCGGTGACGTTATCGGGTTGGACCGGGCAGCCGGGCAGGTTGACGATCGGGAGCTCGGCGCGCGAGACCCAGTCCCAGCCCAGGTAGTCGCGCAGCCCCATGGCCCCGGTCGGGTTGTTGCGCATGGCCGGGATCCCGCCGTAGGCGGCGCACGTTCCCAGCGCGAGGACCGCGGCGGCCTTGGGTGCGAGTCGGTCGATCCACGTGCACGTGGTGACCGGCTCGCCCGTGGCCGGATCGATGCCGAAGGCGGCCCAGTGGCCCTCGCCGTTGACCTCCTCGTTGGCTACCGCGCCCTCGAGCACGAGAATGAAGGGGTCGAGCTTTCCGGCGGCGGCGTCGACCCACGCGCGCATGAAGTCCGCGCCGGTCTCGTAGGCGAACAAGGGGTTGTAGATGATGAGGGGCGGGATCCCCGGGAAGGCGCCGCGCAGGAGGTCCTCGAGGCTCGGGTTGGTGGCCGCGGTCATCGACACCGTGTCGCCGTCGCAGCCCAGCCCGCTCGTCATCCAGATCACGTGCAACGGGCGTCCGTCGGCGTGGCCCTGGGCGGGCGGGTCGCCGGTGATCGCGGCCCGTGGCACCGTCAGCGCACGCCTTTCGGAGCCGATGCGAGGCGGCCGGTCATCCACCCGAGGCAAGCTTCGGGTGGTTGGATTGGCCGTTGGGTACCGCTTGCTCGCCCAGCTTGACGGTCTTCTCGATCAGCGCCTCGAGATGATCCTCGACGGTCCCGTGAAGGTGCCAGTCACCCGCGGCCCCGGTGACCATGCCGGCGTGCGCGAGGCGCGCGAGGGCATGCGAGATCGACGGACGCTCGGCTCCGACGAGCTGGCCGAGCATCCGGTGGGTGAGGGGAAGGGAGACACGGATTCCCGCGGGCTCGACCCGACCCCAGCGGGCCGCCAGGTGCCACAGCAGGAGCACCAGGCGAACCTCGAGGCGGGGCTGGGAGGTGATGGCCCTGAGTACGTCGAGGTCGGCGATGCGGCGTCCGGCGCGCCTGAGGAGAGCGTGGGCGATCTGGGGCCACGGGCGCACCCGTTCGGCGAAGTCCCTGTCGAGCAGGGCGAACCTCGTAGGGCACAGCGCTCGCCACGCGTCGCTGCGCTCGAGCAGGTTCTCGTCGAGCGGGCACGCCGGTTGGAGCAGGTCCCCGGGTCCGATCAGCTCGGTGGCGGTGCGGTTGCCGACGCGGGCATCGATGGCGACCAGGCCGTCGAGGACCAGCAGTCCGGGGCCGCCGTCCACGGCTTCGAACCATCGCGACAGATCGCAGGCGCCGACCTCGGCGTCCAGCACCCGCGCCGTTGCCACCTGGCGCACGGCGAGCCGCATCCGGACGTCGAACTCCTGCGCGAGGTCGTCGTCGGCATCGAGCAGATAGGTGTACAGCGACGGCGACAGCGGCTTGCGTCGTCCAAGGTGGGGATGACCGGACAGTGCCGAGCCCTTCCTCGGGGTCGCTTCTCGGTCTTCAGTGTGTATGGCGAGTCTCTCCCGATCCTGTGACACCGGATCCGGTCCCGCAGTCTACGCCTGCCCGTCTGAGCGTGCACAGCGCGCCCGTAATCCTGCGCACAGCAGCCACTACCTAGGCAACGAGGGGGTTCTGAGATAGAAACGTAACGGACATTACCGGTGCTCGACATGGACCTCTGCGAGCCTGGTAGAACCCTCGGAGCCGTGGTAGAACCGCTGACGGCTTCCACCCCCGCATGGGTGGTCTCCGACCCCGGCAGGCGGCCCGAGAGGAGAGACGACAAGGTATGTGTTTGGCGATACCAGGGCAGGTCATCGAGATCGTCGATGAGGAGAACCGGTTGGCGAAGGTCGACGTCGCCGGCGTACGACGGAACGTCAACATCGGACTTCTGGACGCGGACGGCTCGGGCGTGGGTCCCGGCGACTGGGTCCTGATCCACGTCGGGTTTGCGATCTCGCAGGTCGACGAGGAGGAGGCACGGGCTACGCGCGACCTGCTCCAACGCATGGGCGCGGACTACGAGCAGGAACTAGAGGAACTCAAGGCCAGCGTGATCGAGTGATCGCCGATCGTGCATCCGTCCCGGCTTGCGACGAGCACCACTGCATCACCTGCGGCGACGACGGCGACCCGATGACGGTGGTACGCGTAGACCCCGATCGTGGGCTCGCGCTGTGCTCGGACGAGGAGGGCGCCCGACACACCGTCGAAACCGCCCTCGTGGAGCCGGTGACTCCCGGCGACCGTATCCTCGTGCACGCGGGTACCGCGATCGCGGCGCTCCCGGCCCAAGACGAAAGCGAGACGGCCCCAGCATGAAATATGTAGATGAATTCCGTGACGCCGATCTGGGCCAGGCGCTCGCGGGGGAGATCCTCTCCCTCGTCGAACCCGGCCGCCACTACAAGTTCATGGAGGTCTGCGGCGGTCACACGCATTCGATCTACAAGTACGGCGTCGACGATCTCCTTCCCAGCAACGTCGAGCTTGTGCACGGCCCCGGATGCCCGGTATGCGTGATCCCCATGGGTCGCGTCGACGACGGGATCGCCCTCGCGCACGAGGAGGGCGTGATCTTCACCTGCTTCGGCGACATGATGCGAGTGCCAGGCTCGAACGGCAGCCTGCTCGAGGCCAACGCCGCCGGGGCGGACATTCGGATGGTGTACTCGCCACTCGACGCGCTGCGGATCGCCAAGCAGAACCCCGACCGTGAGGTCGTCTTCTTCGCGATCGGGTTCGAGACCACGGCGCCCTCGACGGCGCTCACCCTCAAGCGCGCCCGCGCCGAGGGCATCGAGAACTTCTCGGTCATGTGCAGCCACGTGACGATCGTGCCCCCGCTGCGGGCTCTGCTCGAGTCCCCGGACCTCCGGCTCGACGGCTTCGTCGGTCCCGGGCACGTCTCCACCGTGGTGGGCGCCCGCCCCTTCGAGTTCATCCCCGCCGACTATGGCAAGCCTATCGTCGTCGCCGGCTTCGAGCCGCTCGACATCCTCCACGCGATCACGATGATCCTCCGCCAGCTCTCCGACGGGCGCTGCGAGGTCGAGAACCAGTACAAGCGGGTCGTCCCCTACGAGGGCAACCAGCGCGCGCTCGAGGTGATGGCCGAGGTGTTCGAGCTCCGACCCCACTTCGAGTGGCGCGGACTCGGGTTCATCTCCCACAGCGGGCTCAAGCTCTCCGAGGCTTACGCCGACCTCGACGCCGAGAGGCGCTTCAGCGTCCCCGGCGTCCGCGTCGCCGACCCGAAGGCATGCCAGTGCGGCGAGGTCCTCAAGGGCGTCATCAAGCCGTGGGAGTGCAAGGTGTTCGGCACCGCCTGCACCCCCGAGCGTCCGATCGGAACATGCATGGTCTCCTCCGAGGGAGCTTGCGCCGCCTATTACAACTACGGCCGCTTCGCGCGTGAGCGGGAAGTGGTTTGATGGCCGATGCCGTCTCTGATCGCGAGCAGAAGATCCTCGGAATCATCGAAACGGCGCGCGGCAAGCGCGCCAAGTTCCGCGACAAGAAGATCAACATGTCGCACGGCGCCGGGGGCAAGGCGACGCAGAGCCTGATCGAGGGCGTGCTCGTGCCCGCCTTCGGCGGTGAGACGCTCGGCGAGATGGCCGACGCCGGGGCAGTCTCAGTCGGGGGCGTCGAGCTGGCGATGACCACCGACTCCTATGTGGTCAAGCCCCTTCGCTTCCCCGGCGGCTCGATCGGCGAGCTCGCGGTCAACGGAACCTGCAACGACCTCGCGGTGTCGGGTGCCCGCCCGGTGGCGCTGACCCTGTCGCTGATCCTCGAGGAGGGCCTCGATGCCGAGACTCTTCAGCAGGAGGTTCAGGCGATCGCGCAAACGGCCCGCGAGGCCGGTGTCGAGATCGTCGGCGGCGATACCAAGGTGGTCGAGCGGGGCCACGCCGACGGGATGTATGTGTGCACCACCGGCATCGGCCACCGTGACCCGCGCGCGCGGCTGTCGCCCTCGTCGCTGCGGCCCGGCGACCGCATCCTGCTCTCGGGCTCGATCGGCGAGCACGGCACGGCGATCATGCTCGCCCGCAATCTCTTTGAACTCGATGCCTCGATCGAGTCGGACACGCGCTCCGTGTGGCCGGCGGTCGATGCGCTGCTCGAGACCGTTGGACCCGAACTGCGCTGCCTCAGGGATGCCACTCGCGGCGGCGTAGCGTCGGTACTGAACGAGCTCGCACGGGCCTCTTCGGTGGCCATGCTCGTACGGGAGGGAGCGGTCCCGGTTGACCCCGCTGTCGCGGGGGCGTCCGAGATCCTCGGAATCGATCCGATGTATGTGGCAAACGAGGGCAAGTTCGTCGTCTTCGTTGCTCCGGAGGCTGCGGACCAAGCCTTGGAGACGCTGCGCAAGGTGGACGGCTGCGAGAACGCCGCCGAGATCGGAGAGGTGCGGACGGAGCCGCCTGGGATGGTGTTGGTCGAGACAAGCTTCGGCGGCCGACGAGTAATGGATCAGCTTGTGGGCGACCCCCTACCACGTATCTGTTGAGAGCGAGAGGAGACGGGATGGCAAGTCCGTTTGCAGGTCACAGACAGACAGAGGCGGTTACGGCTCACGTCCTCTGGATGACGACGGGACTGAGCTGCGAGGGTGATTCGGTGGCGATGACATCTGCCACGAATCCAAGCCTTGAGGACATCATCCTCCAGGCCATCCCCGGAATGCCGAAGGTCGTGGTCCACAACCAGGTTGTCGACTACGCCGTCGGCGACGAGTACGCCCAGGCGTGGTTCGACGCCGAGCAGGGCAAGCTCGATCCGTTCGTCCTGTGCATGGAAGGCTCGATCGGTAACGAGGAGATCAACGGAGACGGTCACTGGACCGGCTTCTCGTCCAATCCTGACGGTCAGCCCATCACCATGAACGAGTGGCTCGACCGCCTCGCCCCCAAGGCTGCGGCCGTCGTCGCCATCGGGACCTGCGCCACCTACGGTGGTATCCCGGCGATGAAGGGCAACGCCACGGGCGCGATGGGCGTCCCGGACTACCTCGGGTGGAACTGGAAGTCCAAGGCCGGCCTGCCGGTCGTGTGCATCCCCGGTTGCCCCGCCCAGCCCGACAACATGACCGAGGTGCTCCTCTATCTCGCGCTGCACCTCGCCGGCCTCGCGCCGGTGCCGGAGCTCGACAACGCGCTGCGCCCCAAGTGGCTGTTCGGACGGACGGTCCGCGAGGGCTGCAACCGCGCCGGCTTCGCCGAGCAGGGTGACTTCGCCACCGAGTACGGCTCGGACCACCGCTGCCTGGTCAAGCTCGGATGCAAGGGCCCGGTCGTCAAGTGCAACGTCCCGGTCCGCGGCTGGGTCAACGGTATCGGCGGGTGCCCGAACGTCGGAGGCATCTGCATGGCGTGCACGATGCCGGGGTTCCCAGACAAGTACATGCCCTTCATGGACGAGGACAAGTGGGGCGCGGCTGCCGCCAACTTCGAGCGGTTCGCGTTCGGTCCGATGGTGCGGTACTTCCGTCACCGGAACATCGACAGCAAGTACGACAAGGAGCCGGAGTGGCGCCAGAAGGGCCGCGCGCTGACCACTGGCTACGTCAAGCGCTGGTAATCCGGATCCCTGACGACAAGAACTCGTACGACTGCAAGTCAAACTAGGAGTGAACTAAATGGCGACAACCGCGCCGAGTCAGGTAATGGTGAAGGAGATGTCCTGGGATCCGATTACTCGGATCGTGGGCAGCCTCGGGATCCATACCGAGATCGACTTCTCCAACCACACGGTGCTGAAGTGCTACAGCACGTCGATGATCTTCCGAGGCTTCGACATCTTCATGCGGGGCATCGACCCGCGTGATTCACACTTCATCACCAGCCGGATCTGCGGGATCTGCGGCGACAACCACTGCACCGCCTCCTGCCTGAACCAGAACATGGCGTACAGCGTCAAGCCGCCGCCGCTCGGCGACCTGGCCTTCAACTGCGCCGAGGCCGCGGACTACATCTTCGACCACGCGATCTTCAACGACTGCATGGCGAACGTGGACTTCT
>DASZMD010000171.1:0-9332 GCA_035551955.1 Solirubrobacteraceae bacterium
AGGACATCGTCCCCATCCCGGGCACCAAGCGCCGCAAGTATCTCGAGGAGAACGCGCGTGCCGTCGACGTCGAGCTCACCGAGGAGGACCTGGCGCGGATCGAGGCGGAGCTCCCGCCGGTGTCAGGTGAGCGCTACGACCAGGCCGGGATGGCGTCAGTGAACCTGTAGATGGGTATACGTGCACGAGGCAATGGCGGCGCGGGTCGCCGCCGGGCCGACCGGCTTCGGGCGGTCCTCGATCGCCGAGGCGCGATATCGGAAGGCGTAGTCGGTAGGTTTGACGTCGCGACGTTCTAACGTAGGCGTAGGAGATGACGAGTACCGAAGACCTCACGGAGATCGAGCGCGCCGGTCGCCGGTGCGCGGTGTGCCATTCGGCGCGAGGCTGGCGCCGGTTCGACGTGGTGCGCCCCGCCGCGCGCGAGCCGGTCGTGCTGTGCGCCAGCTGCCGAGCCAGGTTCGGGGACGACCCGCCGGTCGGGCGCCCCGAAGCGCCCGCGCCCGAACCGGCTCCCGCCGCCCCGCGTAAGCCTCGGCGGCGGAAGCGGAGCGCCGGCGAGCAGCGGGGCGAACCACGCCCCGATCGCCTCCGCGCGGCCCTGCGCGAGATGCCGGCCTCGTTCTCGACGGCGATGGCGGCCAAGGCGGCCGGGCTCAACAACGCCAAGACCCTGGCCCGGCTCGAGGACCTCGAGCGCCGCGGCGAGATCTGGCGCGACGGCAACCGATGGACGACCGAAGAGCCCTCGAGCGACCTGAGCGCGGCCCTCGACCGGCTCCAGGAGCGCACGAGCAACCTGCGCATCATCAGGGAGCGCACCCCGGTCGGGTAGTCGGGGCCTTGGCGGACACCGACCGCCGGGCGGTACGCGCCCAGCGGCCGGTGGCGACGCTCAGTGACTCAGCGGATCAGGACAGCTTGAAGTAGGCCGGGAACGTCTGCCCACTGTCAAGGGCGAGGAACAGCGTGTAACACCCCGGGGCCGTGGGGGTCGCCCAGTTGTATACGTACTGGTTCGCCGTCGAGTCGTAACGGAGCAATGTCGCTCCCGTGCCTACCGTCTCGAGAGCATCGGTCGGATCGGTGCTGAACGAGCTGCACGCCGTCGACTTGTAGGTGATGGAGGCAACAGCGCTGAGCGCGCTGATGTACTGGCCGCTCGCGTCCTGGAGCTGCCACTTGACGGGATAGGTCCTCCCCGCCTTGCCCGTGTTGACCGTCGGCGCGTTGTTCACCGGGGCCAGGTACCCGCTGAACGAGTATCCGACCGAGTAGGTGCACGAGGCGCGGTTGCCCGTGTGTCCCACGTTGTCCTGGGGCGCCGGCGACTGGAGGGTGTGAGAGCCGGCCGAGCTCGTATCGAGCGCGATCGATCCCGATGACACCGTCGCGAGCCCGGATGACGGCACCGGATCGCTGGCGGCCCAGTGCACGCTCGGGCTGCTGTTCAGGGTCACCACCCCCGACGGGCAGTCGCTGAACGAGGCGCTCGGCGCCTGCCAGTCGACCTTGCCGGAGACGGCCGTGGCGTTGGACACGTTGCCGGCGTTGTCCATTGCTGTCCCGGCAATGGAGAAGGCGCCCGTGGCCGAGTCGACATCCGAGGAATCGAACGTCTTCGCCGCGGTCACCGCCGACACTCCGCTACCCGCGCTTCCATCCGCCAGCGCGGGATCGCCGTTCCCCGAGAAGCTCACGGTGACGGTGTCCTTGTACCAAGCGGTGCCGCCGTCCAGGTAGGCCGGAGAGGCGGGTGTGATGGCGGCGCTGGGCGCGAACGGGGCCGACTCGTCGACCTTGACGAGGTCGTCGGACTCGGCCGGGGCGCTGGTGAGTCCGGCGCTGTCGACGGCGGTGACGCGATATGACCAGGTGCCCTCTGCCTCGGCGGGGTTGCCACCGGAGCCGAAGGCGTACGAGGTCCCCGTCAGGCCGGCGGCCACCGTGTGCCAGCCCGTCCCGTCGTGGTCCTTGTGTTCGATGGTGTAGGTGACGGCGTCGCCGTCCGGGTCGGTGGACCCGGCCCAGCTCACCGAGAAGGCGCCGTTGCCCGACAGGGCGGTCGTGCTCGTCGGCGTCCCCGGCGTCGCCGGCGGGGTATTGACGACGGTCAGCTTCGCCGCCGCGCTCGTCGCCGTGCCCGGCCCGCCCGTGAACACCGCTCGATACAGATTGCCGTTCTGCGAGGACTGGGCGGCGCCGATCGTCAGCGTGCCCGAGGTGGCTCCCGGTACCGGAGCGTAGGTGACACCGCTATCGGTGCTCACCATCCACTGGACGGCCGGCGCGGGAGAAGCGTAGGCCCGTGCCGTGAAGCTGGCGCTCTGCCCGCCGGTGACGGTCTCATCCACCGGGTCGTCGATCAGGGTCGGAGCGCTGATGACCCCTTCAGGATTCGAGAGACCCGTCGCCGCTCCCGCAATCGTCGCGCTGGGCGCGACGTTCCCGTTGGCGTGGGACGGGTACACGGTGATCGACGAGTTACCTGAGTTTGCGACGATGGCCTCGCCGGCGGCATCGACGGTCAGGTCCGCCGGTGTGCTCAGCCCCGTGGCGGACCCGGCGATCGTCGCGATCGGCGCGACGTTTCCGCTGGCTCCGGCCGCGTACTCGGTCACCGAGCCGGCCTGGTTGGAAGCGAACAGGTCGCCCGCTCGGTCATAGAACACGCCGGTCGGCCCGGCCAGCCCAGTATTGGACCCTGAGATCGTGGCAAGCGGCGCAACATTCCCCGTCGCCCCGGGGAGATACTCGGTGAGCTTGTTCCCGGCGTTGTCGCCGGCCGCGAGCTCGCCGCCGGGACCGACGGCCAGCGCGATCGCTCCGCCGCCTCCGAAGCTGAGACCGGTGTTCGATCCGCTTATGGTGGCGATGGGAACCGCGTTCCCCGACGCGCCGGGGGCGTACTCGGTGATCGAGTTGGCGTTGACGTCGCCGACGTACAGGTCGCCGGTCGCGTCGACGGCGAGCGCGCCCGGCCCGCTGAGGCCCGTGCTCGAGCCCGCGATGGTGCGGATCGGCGCCACGTTGCCGGTGGCGCCCGGGGCGTACTCGGTGATCGTGTTGTTGGCGTCGTTGGCGACGATGATGTCGCCGGCAGGATCGAAGGCCACGTAGGAGGGTCCAGCGAGATTCGTGTTCGAGCCGACGATCGACGTCACCGGCGCCACGTTTCCACTCGCTCCGGACGCGTACTCGGTGATCGACTTCGAGGTTGCGTTCGCCACCCAGATCGCCGAGGCGGATCCGGCCGCCTCGGCGCGCGCCGCCCCCATGAGAAGAATGAGCGCGGCGCCTAAGACAGTGAGCAGCGACGCGCGCGCACGCGGCCGCCGACCTGCGGTAACCCCCAACATAATGATGAACCTCCACACCGAGTTGTGACCGGGCTGGGACGCGCCCGGAGATGCCAAACCCCTACTTTTGCCCCTCTGACCTTGCACCCCGACGCTACTGTCAAAGTGCGTGTGGAGTCAAGGTTCTGTGCAAAACTCACACATCTCGGCGCCCCTACCGCACTCCTTCCACCCGCCGTCCCTCCTCCAGGTACACACACCGCTTTCGCGTCGCGGCGGCCCGCACCCGGCGCCGGAGCGGCCCGCTGAGGAGCGCGTACGCCTCCTCGAGCTCGACGAAACGGTGCTCGAGGATCTCCTCCTCCTCGAGCGTGATCGCGCGCAGCGCCTCGTCGGAGAAGGCGCCGCAGTCGAACAGGAAGCGGACCCCGCCGGCGCGGCGGGGGTGCTGGCGCGGGTGGAGGAAGTCGACGGCGGCGAGCCGTCCGCTCTCCACCACCAGCGCGCATTCCTCGAAGGTCTCGCGCCGACACGCCTCCCATGGTGACTCGCCGTCGGGCTCGATCTGGCCGCCGGGAATCGTCCACTTCGGCTTGTAGCTGGGCTTGAGGATGAGGAGGCGGCCCGAGGCGTCGAAGATCATCGCCCCGGCCGAGGCGGGGATCCGCGGCAGGCGGGAGGACGGATCGGCCATCGCCCGGGCCCTAAGGGCGGGCGCGCGGGCCCGCGAGCTCGGCGCCGAACCGGTCCAGGGTCGAGCGCAGTGAGGCGATCATCGCCCGCCGGATGAACAGGGCATCGACGACCGGGGTGAGGGGCGAGCGCGCCTTGAGCTCGTACTCCAGCGACAGTTCGACGCCGACGCCCCCGCCGAGCTCGTGGAAGGCGACGCTCTGCCGGCCGCGAATCGAGTCGTCCTCGATCTCGACGGTCTGACCCACCCGAGGCTCGTAGCTCATGACCACCTCGACTACCCTTCCCCGCCCGGCGGGGTTTGACTCCCAGGTCACCCTCGCCCCCGCTCGCGGCCAGTCGCCCTCGACCCCGGTCACGCGCCTCAGGCCGTCGATCCAGTCCGGCCAGCGATCGGTGTCGTACCAGCGGTCTTCGGCTTCGGGGACCGAGACCCCGAAGGACTCCTCGGCGCTCACCCGGCGCATCAGTGCTCGAGCAGCTCGGTGCGGATCCCCTCGACGCTGGCGGCGACGGCGTCGAGGTGGGGAGCGAGGCCGCCCGCCAGGCGCGCCCGCTCGGCGTCGCCCTCCGGGGTGATCCGGTAGAAGCGCCGGCCCCGTCCTTCCGGGAGCTCCCACCGGCCCGCCACCAGGCCCCGGGCCTCGAGCGAGCGCAGGAGCGGATACATGGTGTTGGGGTTCACCGCGACCGTCCCGGCGGTGAGCCAGGCGATGCGTTCGATCAGCTGGTTGCCGTAGCAGGCCTCGCGGGCGACGTAGTGGAGAACGAGCAGCGGGAGCAGCCCGGCGCGGCGCATGTCCCCGAGGAGCGGGTCAGCCGTACCTGGCCCGGCGACCGCGGGGTGGGCTTCAGATTCCATGCACGCGCGATTATTGCTCGCGCGGCGGACCCGGGAGTACTACGCTGCACCCAGACACTGATGTCAGATTCGCTTCCCGAGGAGATCAAGCCGTACACGAACATCTCCTCCAAGGCGTATGAGCACCCGGCGGATCGCGCCGCCACGGCGGCGCTGAAGTCGATTCCCATGCTCGACAAGGTCGTGCGCAAGCTGATCGAGTTCCAGTACGAGCGCGCGGTGCGCCAGCTCTATCTGGCCAACTCGGTCAAGACCGGCGAGTCCCAGCTGCCCGAGCTGTGGCAGACCCAGGTCAGCGTCTGCCGTGTGCTCGATCTGCCCAAGACCTACGACCTCTACGTGACCAACAACGCGTTCTCGAACGCTGGTGTGATCGGTTCGAGCAGTCCCATGGTCATCTTCTTCTCGGGACTGCTCGGCCAGCTCGACCCCGCCGAGCGGCGGGTGGTGCTCGCCCACGAGGTCGGTCACATCCTCTCCGACCACGTGATGTACACGACCGCGCTCGACATCCTCCTGCGCGCCGGCGGCGGCCTGCCCTTCGTGCTCGGCCTGCCCTGGAGAGCGGTCAGGGCGGTCCTCCTCGAGTGGTACCGCGCCGCCGAGCTGAGCTGCGACCGGGCCGCCACCCTCGTCGTCCGCGATCCCCGCATCGTGTGCCGAACGCTGATGGTCCTCGCCGGGGGCGTCAAGTCTTCGGAGCTCGATATCGACGCCTTCATGCGCCAGGCGATGGAGTACGAGAACTGGGATGACGCCCACGACCGCGTGCGCCGCTTCTTCTTCGAGATCGGCGTCACCCACCCGTTCGCGGTGCGCCGGGCCTCGGAAGTCATGAAGTGGGTCCAGTCGGGCGACTACGACCGCATCATCGGGGGCGATTACATCCGCCGCGACGACGAACGCGCCGTCCGCGAGGAGGCCGGCGACGCGATGGACTTCTACGCCGACCGCTTCCGGCGCATGTTCCAGGAGGTCGGCGAGAACGTGACCAAGCTCGGGGCGCAGGTGGGTGGGGTGGCCGAGCAGATGGCGGACTGGATCCGCGGGCGCGGCGGCGGATCGAACTCACCCGACGACGACGGACCTTAAGAATCCACCGCTAGCCTTGGCGCGCATGAGCGAGGCTGACGCCACGACTCCTCCCGCGATCGTCGTCCGCGGCCTCGAGAAGTCCTTCGGCGAGGTGAAGGCGGTGCGCGGCGTCGACTTCGAGGTGGAGACGGGCGAGGTGTTCGGGTTCCTCGGCCCCAACGGCGCGGGCAAGACGACGACGATCAACATGTGCTGCACGCTGGTCCGGCCCTCGGGCGGCACCGCCTCGGTGGCCGGGCATGACGTCGTGCGCGAGCGCGACGACGTCCGGCGCAACATCGGTCTCGTCTTCCAGGAGACGACACTCGACGGCTACCTGACGGCCGAGCAGAACCTCCGCCTCCACGCCGAGCTCTACGGCGTCCAGTCGAGCCTGGTCGCCGCCCGCATGCAGCAGGTGATGGAGATGGTCGGCCTATGGGAGCGCAAGGACTCCCCCGTGCGCACCTTCTCCGGGGGGATGAAGCGGAGGCTCGAGATCGCCCGTGGGCTCATGCACTCCCCGCGCGTGCTCTTCCTCGACGAGCCCACGATCGGGCTCGATCCCCAGACCCGGCGCTCGATCTGGAGCTACATCCGCACGCTCAAGGAGAGCGAGGAGATCACCATCTTCATGACCACCCACTACATGGACGAGGCGGAGTGGTGCGACCGGATCGCGATCATGGACCAGGGCGTAATCGTCGCCCTCGACTCGCCCGAGGCGCTCAAGGCGCAGGTGGGCGCGGACCGGATCCGGATCGAGACCGAGGACGACGCGGCGGCGATCGCCTCGCTGCGCGAGCGCTTCGGGATCGAGGCGGGGATCTCCGAGGGAGCGGTGACCTTCCGGATTCCGTCAGGGGAGGAGTTCGTGCCCCGCCTGTTCGCCGAGCTCGGGGTCCCGATCCGCGCCGTCAGCGTCTCGCGGCCGACCCTCGACGACGTCTTCATGACCTACACCGGCAGCTCGATCCGCGACGTCGAGGAGTCGGGCGGGTCCGAGCGCAACAAGATCATGATGCAGGTCATGTCCGGAGGAGGCCGCCGGTGAGCACGACCGTCGAACCGCGGCGCGCCGCTCCGCGCGAGGTGGTCCGGGTCCAGGTGCCCGAGCGCAGCCTGGCGAGTGAGCTGCGGGCGATCAAGATCGTCTGGCGGCGCGAGCTCATCCGCTACCGGAGCGACCGGATCCGGATCGTGACGACGCTCGTCCAGCCGCTCCTCTTCCTCTTCGTTCTCGGCTCGGGGCTTCAGTCCCTGTCCGCCGCGAGCACCCACGGCGTCGACCTGAAGACGTTCATCTACCCCGGGATCCTGTGCATCTCGGTGATGTTCACGGCCATGTTCTCGGCCGCCTCGATCGTCTGGGATCGCGAGTTCGGCTTCCTGCGGGAGATGATGGTCGCCCCCATCCGCCGCAGCTCGATCGTCATCGGCAAGTGCCTGGGCGGGGCGACGGTGGCGAGCTTCCAGGGCGTCATCGTGCTCTGCCTGGCCGGGGCCGTCCACGTTCCCTACGCCCCCACCCTGATCCTCGGCGTGCTCGTCCTTCAGGTCCTGCTCGCCTTCGCCATCACCGCCTTCGGAGTGATGGTCGCGGCCCGCATCACCCAGATGCAGTCGTTCATGGGCGTCATGCAGATGGTGGTGATGCCGATGTTCTTCATCTCCGGGGCGCTCTTCCCGGTTTCGGGCCTGCCCGGCTGGCTCGGCGTGCTCAACCGGCTCGATCCCCTCACCTATGCCGTCGACCCGATGCGCCGGCTCGTCTTCTCCCACCTGCACGTCAGCGCGACCGCGCAGCGGGTCCTCGATCCCGGCGTGACGTGGTGGCGATGGCACGTTCCCGCCGTGCTCGAGGCGGCGATCATCGTCGCCCTCGGCCTGGCGATGCTGGGGGTTGCGATCTGGGAATTCAGCACTTCGGAGTAAGCCAGCTGACGTTGTGACAAATGTCACCGGCGTCAGGCGCTCTGGGCCAATAGCGTGCATGGTGGATGGGCTTGCGACTCGCAGATCGCCGAACGGCACAGGAGGGCACTCGGCCGAGCCGAGATTGCCGGCTGTGCGACTGCGGTTCACCGGGGCATGTCCGTGATGGTCGGGCGATCGAGCCTTGGGGGGCCTTGGCTTGATCGAAGCGGATGCGGCACGATCCCGGGCGGTGTGGGGGCACACCGCTCAGGGATATTCCGCCGTGTCGCCGGAGGTAAGTGGTATGAAGAGGGCCGCCCTGGGGGGGCGGCCCTCTTCGCATTAATCCTGTCTGCGCGGGCCGGTCAGACGGCGGCGCGAGCCGGCTCGTCGACGTGCCGGGGGAGGA
Source organism: Solirubrobacteraceae bacterium (assembly GCA_035551955.1). Taxonomy (GTDB): domain Bacteria; phylum Actinomycetota; class Thermoleophilia; order Solirubrobacterales; family Solirubrobacteraceae; genus Palsa-465. The sequence goes on from DASZMD010000171.1 coordinate 8,255, forward strand.
GCGTCTCCCGGGCGATCACGAGGCGCTGGATCTGGGCCGTGCCCTCGTAGAGCTGGAGGATCTTCGCGTCGCGCATGAGCTTCTCGACCGGGTACTCCTTCATGAAGCCGTAGCCCCCGTACACCTGGACGGCGTCGGTGGTGACCTCCATTGCGGAGTCCGCGGAGTAGCGCTTGGCATGCGAGGACTCGAGCGTGTTGCGGTGTCCCTGATCGAGCAAGACGGCCGAGTTCCAGGTCGCCAAGCGGGACATGTGAACCTTGGTCGCCATGTCGGCGATCATGAACTGGATCGCCTGGTGCATGGCGATGGGGACGCCGAACTGGACCCGCTCCTTGGAGTAGTCGATGGCGAACTCCATCGCCGCGCGGGCCACGCCGGTGGCCATCGCCGCCACGCCCGGACGGGTGCGGTCGAGGGTCATCATGGCGATCTTGAAGCCCTTGTTCTCCTCGCCCACCAGGTGGTTGAGGGGGATCTCCACGTCGTTGAAGGAGATGGTGGCGGTGTTCGAGGCCCGCTGGCCCATCTTGTCTTCCTTCTTGTCCACGACGACGCCCGCGTCACGGGGGACGATGAAGCAGGAGATGCCGCGGTGACCGGCCTCCTTGTCGGTCTTGGCGTAGACCGTATACCAGTTGGCGTAGCTGCCGTTGGTGATGAAGCACTTGGATCCGTTGAGGACCCACTTGTCGCCCTTGCGGACGGCGTTGGTCTTCATCCCCGAGACGTCGGAGCCCGCATCGGGCTCGGTGAGGCAGAAGGAGGCGAGCAGCGGGGCCTCGCTCAGGCGTCCGAGGTATTCCTTCTTGAGCTCGTCGGAGGCGGCCAGGGCGACGGGAGCGGTGGCGAGACCGTTGCACGAGAGCGAGGTACCGATGCCCGAGCAGCCCCAGGCGATCTCCTCCTCGATGATGCAGCCGTCGAGGTAGCTGAGACCGGGACCACCGTATGCCTCCGGGAGGTGGACGTTCATGAGTCCGAGCTCCCAGGCCTTGTCGATGATCTCCTGCGGCCATGTGCCGTCCTTGTCGTACTCCCAGGCGACCGGCCGGATTTCCTTCTGAGCGAAGTCGTG
>DASZMD010000172.1:0-1588 GCA_035551955.1 Solirubrobacteraceae bacterium
GAGGGTCGCGTGGCCGGGGCGGGCGGGAGGCTGGTCGCGGGCTGCCCGTTACCGAAGCCGGCTTCAGCTTGGAACCCGAGTCCGTCGCTTAGCCTGGCGCCGGGGCCTCGACCCGAAGGGTCGCGCATTGTCGCCACGAGCACGCCGGTCAGCTTTTCACCCCGACCGGGGCCCCGCGGGCAGCCCGCCTTTCCTGCAGGCACGAGCATACGGGAGGCGAGCTGGATGGAGCAGCCGCAAGAGGTAGAGGACGAGGCGTACGAGCGCGTCTGGGAGCGGGTCGCCGCCATCGACGTGGCCAAGGCCACCGGGGTGGTGTGCACCAGGGTGCCCGGCGACGGGCCGTCCGGCCGGCGCAGCATGCACGTGTGGACCGTCAGCGCGACCATGGCCGCGGTCACGGAGCTGGGCGATCACCTGCGCTGCCAGGGCATCGAGGTCGTCACGGTCGAGTCGACGTCGGACTACTGGCGCGTGTGGTACGTGGTGCTGGAGGCCGCCGGGCTTACGGTGCAGCTGGTGAACGCGCGGTCGGTGAAGAACGTGCCGGGGCGGGCCAAGACCGACAAGAAGGACGCCGTCTGGCTCGCCAAGCTCACCGAGCGCGGCATGCTCCAGCCGTCCTTCGTGCCGCCGTATGACATCCGGCGGCTGCGGGACTACACGCGGCTGCGCGCGGACCTGGTCCACGACCGGGCCCGGCACTGGCAGCGGCTGGAGAAGCTGCTGGAGCGGGCCCTGGTCAAGGTGTCCTCGGTCGCCTCCACGCTGGACACCCAGTCGGTGCGGGCGATGCTGGAGGCGCTGATCGCGGGCGAGCGGAACCCGAAGGCCCTGGCGGACCTGGCGATCGGCAAGATGCGGGCCAAGCGCAAGGAGCTCGCCGAGGCCCTGAACGGGAAGTTCGAGGACCACCACGCCGAGCTCGCCCGCATGCTCCTGGACCAGATCGACGCCCTGACCAGGCAGATCGACCAGCTGTCCGCCCGCGCCGGCGAGCTGATCGCCCAGATCCCCGCCGCCTGGGGCGTGGACGCCGACGGCGCCACCGGCCCGGACGCCGGGAAGGGACCGGACGCCGCCGTGCTCCCCGCCGTGGCCCGGCTGGATGAGATCACCGGCTGCGGCGTCATCTCCGCCCAGGCCATCATCGCCGAGATCGGCCTCGATATGAGCGTCTTCGGCACCCCCGGCCGGCTGGTCTCCTGGGCCAAGCGGTGCCCCCAGACCCGCCAGTCCGGCAAGAAGAACACCGCCGGGTCACCCGGCAAGGGCGACCCCTGGCTCAACGGGCCGCTCGGCGAGATCGCCGCCTCCGCCTCCCGCACCGACACCTTCCTCGGCGAGCGCTACCGCCGCCTCGCGAAACGGCGCGGCAAGCGAAAAGCCCAGGCCGCCATCGCCCGCTCCATCCTGGTCATCATCTTCCACCTCCTCGCCGACCCCGCCGCCCGATTCCACGACCTGGGATCCGGTTACTACGAGGAGCGAGTCAGCGCCGAGCGCAAGATCCGCAGCCACGTCCGCCAGCTCGAAGCCCTCGGCCTCACCGTCACCATCACCCCCGCCGAGGACGCCGCCTAACCCC
>DASZMD010000173.1:0-8284 GCA_035551955.1 Solirubrobacteraceae bacterium
GCCGTTACCGCTCGGCCCCTCGTCCCACGCCCGCGGCAGCGCCCACTCCGGCGTCGCGACGGCGAGGCCCGAGGAAGCGAAGCGGTCGGGGAAGATCTCGTAGACGATCGCCTCGGCGTGCCATTCCGGGCCGGCGCCATCATGGGCGATGAGGAAGTCATCGGCGTCGGGGAGATCGTGGCGAGCGACCCCGCGGCCGTTCACCCACGCATACCCGAAGCGCCCGCCCGACAGGAGCCACCGGTAGCGCGAGGGCGTATTCCACACCGGGAAGCTCGCGCGCCACCAGGTCTCGGTCTCGGATTGCTCGTCGACGGCCGCGCGCTCGAAGCGTGCCTCCCCGTCGTGCAGGTAGCGAACGAATACCGACTCCGGCCCGCGCGCCCCCGGCACCCGCAACCTGAGCGTCGCCTCCTCACCCGGCGCGCCCGGAGCTTCGAGCACGTAGAGATCCGAGCCGTCGTGGTGGGGCTCGCTCAGGGGGCCTGGCGGTCGTCGCGAGTGCAGACTCAGCAGCAGCCGCCGACGCTGGGCTCACAGCACCCGCAGCCGCTGCTCATGACCGAGCAGCAGTCGTATCCCCCGCACGGGTTGCATTCCTCGCAGTCGCATCCCCCGCCGCCCCACGCGACGCCGTTCAGCATCGTGAGGCTGCTCGAGAGCGCGGCGTTGAGGACCTCGACGCCGAGCCGCAGGGTGGTACCGACGCCGTCGACAATCGAGGCGTAGGTCGTGCCTCCGGGAGCGGGCGGGCGATATGGCCCCGGTCCTGCTCCTCGCGCGCCGGGCGCCGGGCCGGGCCCGGGTCGCAGCGACCACGCTGGTATCGCCGCGCTCGGCAGCGGCGAGGCGAACGAGGCAGCCGGGCCTGACTGCCCGAGCTGGTCTTTGTACTTGGCGAACTCGGCCTGCGCCTTCGTCGCCTCCGGCGGATCGCTCTCAGCCATCTCTCGCTCCTTGGTAAACGTTGTCGGCGGTTAGCAGCAGCTGAACACCTCGCACCAGCGGACGCGGGCGATCGCCCCCACCACGAGCACGCTGAGACTGGCGCCCGGCTTGGTTGTCACCACGCCCTCCTTGATCTGATACCCGAGTCCCGCGGCCGCCTTCTTGATCCACATGAGCTCGGTGTCGTTGCTGTCCTTGACGATCAGTCCGACGGTGCCGTCGGCGGTCCCGATCGGCGTGTACTCGACCGAGAGGTGAACACAGCAGCCTCCGCCGATGAACGCGGAGCCGAGGCCGATCTGGCCCTCGCGAAGGGCGACGGGCGAGAGCAGCTGGTTGGCGCTCGCGGGTTCGGCGGTGGGGTCGGCGAACGAGCTGAGGAGGGACATCTGCTTGACGGCGTTGGCGAGGGTGGGGTCCTGGGAGGCCTTGGTGCGCGTGGTCGTCGCCTCGACGAGCAGCTCCTTGGCCTCCTTGCGGCATTCACGGCAGCCACAGCAGCAGGACGCGCGCGGGTGCCCGCACCCCGAGCAGAAGCCCGGCATCCCGCCGCCGGGGTGATGCCCGATCGGCCGCACGGCCGGATAGCCGGTGTACATCGGTCTCGCGTGTGCTGTCTGCATCGGGTCGTCTCCTCGTTCGTTCAGCAGCAGAACGTCTCGCACCAGCGCAGGCGCGCCGCCGCCTCGCTCGCGTCCACGGTCACGGTCGTGCCCGGCGGGATGTTCATGAAGTCGCGCTTGACCTGGTAGCCGGTTCCCGGGGCGGTCTCCTGCCACGTCGATGTGGTCCCGTTCGATGCCGTGGTCACCGTGATCGAGGGCGAGGACGCGCCGCCGTCGACCAGATACTCGAGCGAGAGGTGAACCGTCGAGGCACCTCCGACCAGGGCCTGCGCCTTGGTGGTAGCGGAGTCAACCGACAGCTCATACGGGCTCACCATCGGGGTACCACCGCAGCAGGGCTGGCAGCCGCAGTAACAGGGGTATTGCTGAGCTTGGCACATGACGGGTGTCCTAAGGCTTGGGTGTTTGAGCGGTCTGGTCGCGGACGATCTTGAGCACGTCCTCGACGATCGCAAACGACGAGGAGACGACGGTGCTGGCCGCATCCGAGAGCTTGGTGGTGACCCCGTTATCGATCACCTCTCCCACCGCCTGGTTGACGGCGCTGGTCACGGAATTGATGATGCTTGACATTGCCTCACGCCTTTCCGTGTGCCGGAGCCCATGTCGGCACTTGTCGGTTTGCGGCCCCCGCAGGGGAGGGCCCTACCACGCCACGTTCCGCCAGCGAGACTGCGTTGGCGGCGACCTCGAGACCCCATTCCAGGTTGCGCAGCGGGTCGCGGGCCATGCGCACGGCCGCGCGCGCGAGGCTGTCTGCAGCCCCGCTGACGAGCCTCGCCGAGCCGGCCGCCATACCACTCTCGCCCCGCTGCAGGAGCGCCATCCACGTCTCGGGCCGCTTGGGGAAGGCGCGGTACAGGGCCAGCGGCGACAGGCACGAGCTCTGGGCGATGGTGCCGCTGAAGACACCGCTGGCGAACTCCTGGAAGCGCGGATCCTCGGTGGTCAGGAGCCCGATCTGGGTCAGCAGGTACAGGCAGAAGTCCCGCAGCGCCGGGTTCTTGGCCACCGAGAGGAAGAACTCCGCCGTCTTCCAGTCGGTCTCGAAGTTCTCCTGCCACAGCTGCTCGTAGACATTCAGGGTCGCCGCCGAGAAGTCGCCGGCGGCGAGCGCGTACCGGGCCGCGCGGGCGGCGAGGAAGGCGCCCTCCATCGCCTTGTGGATCCCTCCTCCGTTCAGCGGGTCGGCCTGGTTGGCGGCATCGCCCACGAGCATCACCCGATCGCCGACGATCGCGTTGGGGCGGTAGAACGCCGCCGCGCCCCCGGAGATGCGACCACACCGGTTCGAGTGCTTCAGCATCTCGCCGAGGTCGCGCTCGAGGAAGGCGAGGAAGGTCTTGCGCAGGTTCCCGCGCAGGGGGAACTTCTTGTCGTAGGCGTAGCCGAGCCCGACGTTGGCGAAGCCGTCGTCATCGACGAACAGCCATCCGTACCCCGGGAAGAAGCCGCGGTCGAAGTAGACCTTGATCTGCGACCCGTCGATCTCGACGTCGTCGTAGTAGGCCCGGAGCGACACCGCCATGACGCCGTCCTTGAGCGTGTTTCCGAGCTGGCGGGAGACGGCGGAGCTGACGCCGTCGGCGCCGATGACGATCCGTCCCTCGTACTCGACGCGCTGGCCACCCCCCGCGTCCGCGCTCACGGTGACCGAGTCGCGACCGATCTCGATCTCGCGCACCGAGCGGTCGCCCTCGAACCGGGCGCCGGCGTCGATGGCGTTGCGCAGCAGGACGTGGTCGAACCGGCGCCGGTCGAGGAGGATGGCGAAGTCGGGATAGCGCGTGTCGCGCGCGAAGCCGCCGGTGAGGAGGCGGCGGCCGTCCATGTACAGATCGCACTCCTTGATGCACGCCTTGGTCTCGGCGAGGACCTCGTCGACGCAGCCGAGCTGGTCGAGCCAGTAGATGGCCTGGGGCGTGAGCCCGTCGCCGCACACCTTGTCGCGCGGGAAGCCGGACCGGTCGAGAAGCAGGGTCGAGACGCCCTCGCGCGCGAGGAAGGTCGCGGCGCTCGTCCCCGCGGGCCCGGCGCCCGCGATGATCACGTCGTAGACGGGCGCCGGGGGCATGATCACGGCACCGCCACCAGGAGGCGGACGGGGATGCTCATCTCGTCGGCGGAGTGCACGATCACGGCGCCGAGGTAGACGTCGGGGGGCGCGGCCGCGGGCAGCGTGCCGGTGAGGACGAACTTCTCGAAGTCCATCGGAGGGATCGTCTTGCGGGCGGGGCGGACCGTGAAGGCGTCGGCGTCGAGCCTGATGCCGTGCTCCTCGCCGACCAGGGGCTCCACGCGCAGGGCGACCTTCTTGGGCTCGACGAGCGAGTCGTTGGTGATCGAGAACGACACGCGGGCCTCTCCACCGGGGGCGAGGGGAACGCGGTTGGCGAGGAAGAAGGTGTCCTCGGGGGCGGGTTCCGGGGGCTCGGGATACCCGGCGGGTCCGGGCGGCCCGGGCGGCTGTGCGGAGATCGGGCCGGGACCAGCGCCGGGACCGGGGACCCGGTCGGTGATCGCTCCCTGCGCCGCGGCGCCGGCGCGGGTGAGCACGGTGATCCCCAGGCTGAGACCGGCCTCGGCGAGGTCGAGGGTCTTGACGATGATCGCCCCGACCTGCTCGGCCCGGCCGGCGAGCTCGGGGACGGGCACCTCGGGCTTGGCCTCGGTCATCGGCAGCACGAGCAGCCGCACGGGCCGCAGTCGGAGATGACGACGTGATGGACGGGGCCGCAGCACCGCTGCCCGCCCGGCCACCCGGGGGCCGGGTCCATCCAGATCGCCTGCTCGGCGATGTTCCGAACGGCGAGCACGCTGCCGCGCACGAGACCGACGCCCAGGCCGACGACCCCGCCCACGAGGTTGGGGAACCCCTCACCGAGGGCGGCGGAGCGGTCGCAGTAGGGGTCGTGGTGCTTCATCCCGAGCTCACTGCGCTCTCGAGGGCGAAGGCGTGGGGCGGGGCGCCGACCCGCATCCCATGGGCGGCGTGGGTGCCGGGCTTCCGGTGGGAGCGTGCCGGTGCGTGGCGGGCCGGGCGCTCGTGGACGACCGCCTCGGCGTGGTCCTCGTGGCAGGTCACCGGAATCGCCGGGTTGCCGACCGCCGCCAGCTCGCGGTAGCTGCGCTCGTGGCTCGATGACACCTCGCGCCGAGTCCGGTCGCGCGGGTGCATCACGGTCCGTCCCGTCACGTGCACGCGCAGGAACTCGAACCCGAGCACGCGGGCGCGGATGAAGTACTCGGAGGGGAGTTCGAAGTCCTGGTGCAGGCCGAGGGCGAAGGGCGGGATCTCGCGCAGGTTGAGGTCGAGCTGCGGCGCCTGGCCGATGGTGAGGTTGACGGTGGGGAGCGAGGTGACATCGAAGCGCTCGACCTTGACCGGATCGATGTTCTTGACCTCGTCGACCCGCAGCGACTCGATGGTCAGCGGGTCGATGTGGTTGAGCTCCTTGACATGGACGGCGGCCGGCGCGATCTTCGCGATGCGCAGGGGCTCGATGTTCTTGACCTCGTCGATCCCGATCTCGTTCGCGCTCGGATCGAAGCGAATCTCGGGGAGGTCGGTTACGTTGACGTCACCCATGCGCTCAGCCTCCCGGCTCTAGTGGAGCCCTGGCCAGTAGTAGTTGGTCTGCATCACCTTGGCGCTGTCCACCGCCGTCGCCACGCCCGGGATCCGGGCCTCGACGGTCACTTCCTTGGGAGCTCCCGCGCCCGTGAGCTGATACAGGAAGATCTCCTCGGTCTGCCCCGCCTGCACGACACCGTCGACCCTCCATTGCACGACCTGGCTCGGGCTGTCGCGGAGCAGGACGCGGAAGAACTGCATCGTGTTGCTCGAGTCGATGTACGCGTTGTCCTCGCCGCTCGGGTAATAGAGGTACGCCGTCTTCGGGAGGATCTCGATCGTCGGCACCGGCGCCGGCCACGGCCCCTGGCCTGCGAGAGTCACCCAGGCATACGCGGTCCGCAGCGGGTCCTCGACGAGCGCGGCTACGACGACGTCGGTGGCGCCGCTGAGTCCGCTCGCATACGCGGGCGCCGAGTAGAGGCCGGTCTCGTCGATCGAGCCGGCCCCGGGCCCACCCGTGGGGTCGAGCACCGCCCACTTGACGGACGTGGAGCAGGCGTTGAGGACCGTGGCCTCGAAGCGGATCATCGTGTCCGCCCGATTGGCCGAGCGCTCGTCACTGAAGGTGAGCTGCGCGCGGGGCGGCCACACCTCGACCTCGGCCCGGTGGTGACGGGTCACGTGATGGACGACCTCGGCCCGCCGGTGGTGTGCGTGCCTCACGGCTTCACCTCGAGATCCTCGTCGGCTTCGGCGAACTCGAGCGAGGCCTTGGCCACCTTGCCGGGCAGCGTCCCGTTGACGTCGACCTTCCAGTGGCAGTCCACCTCTCCCTCGAGCCCGACGGTCAGCCCCTCGGAGCCGATCACCCCGTCGCAGCGCAGCTCGAAGTTCTCGATCTCCACATCGACGGGTCCGGTGCTGAAGTCGAACGGTCCCACCGCCCCGACGGTCTGAAGGCCACCGAGGAAGGGCACGGCAAGGACGATCGGTACCCGCCCGACGCGAGCCTTGATCGGGCCTACCCGCGCCCGGACCGAGCCTTCGGCGCTGCACTTGATGCCGATCGGCTCAGCCTTCGCCCGGACCTCGAACTTCGGCTCCCCGGCGATCGTCGCGTGCGCGGTGTACTTCACTGCGCCTCACCTTCCTCGTGGGGCCAGGTCTCGGCGTCCTCGGCGGCGCCGCTGGGATACACGCGGGCGGCGAGGTCGCTGCACATGGCGTCGACCTTGGTATTGAGCTCCTCGAAGCCCTCGAGCGCGGTGGAGAGCTCGGCGCAGTTGTCGCCGTCGACCTGGAAGTACACGAGCGGGCCGAGCCGGATCCGAAGTGACATTCTCGCCATGGCTGTCTGCTCCTACGGGTGTTCCGCGTCGCCGTTGCTGGTGGGGGGCCCGTGGCCGTTGCCGTTGCCGTTGCTGGCGTTGCCGTTGGGCTGGGGGCCGAGGCTCTGGTGGATGTCGGTGAGCGTGGCGAGCAGGCCGTCGAGCGAATTGAGCACGACCTGGAGGGTCGCCCGCTCCCGGTCCTCGAGGTTCGAGTAGACGCCGTCGAGCCCGGCCTTGAGCTGCTGTCCCTCCTCGGACTCGCGGAACTCCTTCCCCCGCTCGCGGATCACCCCGCCGAACTGGTCGAGCACGGAGAGCAGGCCATAGATGTAGTCGGTGGGTCCCTCCCTAGCCATGTCGTCCTCGTCGTCGGGAAGCTGGGGCCGGCACACGGGGCAGGCGAACCGACGCGCCTGCGGCGGGATCTGCCAGAGGCCGTAGAGCGCGGTCTGCGAAGTGCTCGGGATGGCGCGGCAGCCGTGGCGATGCAGGCGCCCGGCCACCGTGTCGAACTGAAACGGCGCCTCGGCGGCCTCGGCGCGGTTGTCGATGCGCAGGAGCGGACGCGGCTCGTCCTGGCGCCCGCGAAGCTCCTGGATCTTCAGGGCGAGAACGTCGCCGATGGGGGCCGCCGCTTCCATCGCCGCCTACTCGTACACCGCCCAGGCGGAGCCGATGTGCTCCTTCTGGAGCCGGTGCTTCTCGATCCGGGTCAGGAAATAGCGGGTGAGGAAGGCGAGCATGAGGTCTCGGCCGTCGCTCGGGGGGAGCCCGGCATGCAGTCGCGCCGCGTGCTCGAAGAAGATCTTGCGCAGGGTGGCCGCCGGGTTCCGTACCTGGTTGAGGTAGGTGAGCCGCCCGTCGCGCAAGTCGGCGTAGCAGTCCCCGTGGTCGTCGATGTGCATGATCAGGGCGCCGGCGGTGAACAGGTAGGGCAGCATCGCGACCTCGACCCTGGGCGCCACGAACCCGGTGAGCACGGTGATCGCGTGACCGCTGCGATCCCGCGCGCACACACGGAGGAGGCGGAGCCGGGCGCGCCGGGGTAGGGCGGCGAAGTCGCGGCTCAGGCGCAGCTCGCAGTCGCGCTTCTGGGCGTCGAAGAGGAGCATGATCGCCTGGCGCAGAATCGGGTCGAGCACATCGCGGGCGGCGAAGAGACGGCCGACGATCGCGTAGAACAGCCTTTCCCGCTCCGTCCGCACATCGAACCACCCGGTGGTCAGCAGCAGGCGGATGCGGTCCAGGTATTCGCGCGTCGCCTCGGGGCCGAAGTCGTCGACGAAGCTGTCGGCCAGGAAGCAGCAGCAGCCGAACAGGGTGCCGATCGTCTGCCGGTGCTCGTCGTAGGAGTACCCGGCGATCTCGCATGCCGCGTGCCCGACGAGCGTCATCTTCGTGCTGAGCTCGAGCATCTTCCCGTACTCGGGCGTGGCGAGGAGCTCGGGGTAGTGGGACCTGACCGGCGGCTCGAGGCACGCCACCGCGCCGGCGCGGTAGCCGCGGATCAGCGCGTCCACCTTCTCGAAGGTCTCGGGATCCGGTTGCCAGGGCGCATCGCCCGTGAGCGGGAGGCCAGGGATCCCGGCGGCGCCGACGGCTGGCGTGGGCTTCGGCAGCGGGCCGGTCGGGGAACGATCCCTCCCCTCCGGGCGCTGAGCCGGAGGACGACGCTCGTCGTTGCCATCCCGGTGCTTCAACGATCAACCTCCTGGCCACGCTCACCCTCCCGGGCCACTCTATGGGCGAAGCATATCGCTGATTGCAAGGATCGTTAGGGGTTTGTCCTAACAGGCGGGGGG